>JAHELT010000242.1 GCA_024644045.1 Chromatiales bacterium
CTGCGAGAATCGCTGCGGCCCCCCCCCCGTCTGCTCGGGCGAAATTCTCGCACGGATCACCAGTGCGCCGTCAAGGACGTCATGTATCAGCCCTCGCTACCGGCGGCACCGAGCCTTCATCCCGGCAGGGGCATGCGTATAATTGCTGCTCTTTGCGCGAGCGCCCACCGTCAGTGAACCCGAACCTCGACGCCCTGCAGCCGTATCCGTTTGAAAGGCTTGCCGCCCTGCAGCGCGGCGTGCGCCCGGATCCGGCGTTGACGCCCATCTCGCTGTCGATCGGCGAACCGCGGCACGCGCCTCCGGACCAGGTCGTGCAACAGCTGCGCGACACCCTGGGCGAGCTGGATCGCTATCCGGCAACGCGAGGCACGCTCGAACTGCGTACCGCGATCAGCGAGTGGCTGATTCACCGCTTTGCGCTGCCGCCGGCGAGCATCGACCCGGAGCGCAACGTGCTCCCGGTCAACGGCACCCGCGAAGCCCTGTTCTCATTCGTGCAGTGCGCGACGGGCCCGGATTCCACCCGCCCCGGTGTGGCCATGCCCAATCCTTTCTATCAGATCTACGAAGGGGCTGCCCTGCTGGCCGGGCAGCGGCCGGTGTTCTATGACGCGCACACGTGCGATTTTGCCGGGCTCAGCGAGGCCACGCTGCGTCGCATCCAGCTCATCTTCGTCTGCACGCCGGGCAACCCCACGGGGCAGGTTCTGCAAGTCGAGGCCCTGCAGCAGCTCCTGGAGCTGGCGCATCGTTACGACTTCGTCATCGCCAGCGACGAGTGCTACTCGGAGATTTACTTCGACGAGGACCGCCCGCCGGCCAGTCTGCTCGCAGCGGCTGCCGCCAACGGCGACCCCGAATTCTCGCGCTGCATGGTGTTTCATTCGCTTTCCAAGCGGTCGAACCTGCCCGGCCTGCGCTCTGGTTTCGTGGCCGGCGACGCCGCGCTGATCGCGGGCTTCTTGAAGTACCGCACCTACCACGGGTGTGCGATGAGCCTGCCCGTGCAGCGCGCCAGCATCGCGGCGTGGCGCGACGAGCATCACGTCACTGAAAACCGCGCGCTGTACCGGCGAAAGTTTGCCGAGGCGATGCACGTCCTGGGCGGCAAGCTGGACGTCGAGCATCCCGAAGCGGGCTTCTTCCTTTGGCCACGCATTCCCGGCGACGACGTGGAGTTCGCACGCCGGCTGTATGCTGCCACTGCGGTCACGGTGTTGCCAGGGCAGTTTCTAGCGCGCGATGCCGGCCAGGGCAATCCAGGGCGTGGACGCGTGCGCATGGCGCTGGTCGCCAGCCGCGAGGAATGCAGGACCGCACTCGAGCGTGTGGTCGATTTTCTGGGCTAACGGAGTCGTTATGAAAAACACAATCGACTTGATCGAGAGCGCGTTCGAGCAACGGGCGAAGCTTACGCCGGCCAACGCACCCGCCGACATACGCGAAGCCGTGGACGCCGCGCTAGGCATGCTGGACAGCGGCGAAGCGCGCGTCGCCGAGCCGCGCGGTCCCGGCGACTGGGTGGTGAACGAGTGGCTGAAGAAAGCGGTGCTGCTGTCGTTCCGGCTGCAGGAGAACCGGCCGATCCCGGGCGGTCATACCCAGTACTACGACAAGGTTGCTGCGAAGTTCGGCGACAGCAGCGAGGCCGATTTCCAAGCCTCCGGTGTACGCGTCGTGCCGCCGGCGATGGTGCGCCGCGGCAGCTTCGTCGCCTCGGGCGTGGTCCTGATGCCGAGCTATGTGAACATCGGCGCGTACGTGGACAGCGGCACCATGGTGGATACCTGGGCCACGGTCGGGTCCTGCGCGCAGATCGGCAAGAACGTGCATCTGTCCGGTGGCGTGGGCATAGGCGGCGTGCTCGAACCACTGCAGGCCTCGCCGACCGTCATCGAGGACAATTGCTTCATCGGCGCGCGCTCGGAGATCGTGGAGGGCGTGATCGTCGAGCACGGCGCGGTCATCTCGATGGGTGTTTACATCGGCCAGAGCACGCGCATTTATGACCGCGAAAGCGGCGAGATCATCTACGGAAGGGTGCCGGCAGGTTCCGTGGTGGTATCCGGCAACCTGCCCGCAAAAGACGGCTCGCACAGTCTGTACTGCGCGGTAATCGTGAAACGGGTGGATGAGAAAACGCGTGCCAAGGTGGGCATCAATGACCTGCTCCGCAACATCTGAGCGCCAGCGATGCTGACGATCTACGGCTTGAAGAACTGCGACACCACGCGCAAGGCGCGGCGCTGGTTGACCTCGCGGGAACATGAACATCGTTTCATCGATGTCCGCCACGACGGCATCGATGCGAAGACCCTTCGCGGCTGGTCCGCGAAGATCGGCTGGGAAAAACTGCTGAACCGGCGCGGTACCACATGGCGTTCGCTCACCGATGAGCAGCGCAGCGAAGTGGACGAACGTAAAGCGATTGCCCTGATGGCCAGCCAGCCGGCCCTGATCAAGCGGCCGGTGCTGGAAAACAAGGGGGCGCTGCTGGTGGGATTCGACGAGCGCGAGTACACGGCGTTATTCGCGTGAGTAATGGGGACATTGCTACTTTGTCTGAACAGCGCCGTCCGCCGGCTCGCTCAGCCGGGTGCAAGAGTTGATTTCCCCGGTTCTCCCGTTCAGGCTTCGCGGAGCTCGCGGCGCAGGATCTTGCCGACATTGGACTTCGGCAGCTCGTCACGAAATTCGATCTGGCGCGGGACCTTGTAGGCGGTGAGCTGTTCGCGCGCGTAGGCCTGGATAGCCTCCTTGCTCAGCGTGCTGCCGGGCTTGAGCACCACGAATATCTTGACCGCCTCGCCGGTTTTCTGGTCGGGAACGCCGATGCAACCTACCTCCAGGATTTCCTCGTGCGCCGCGATCGCATCTTCCACCTCGTTGGGGTACACGTTGAAACCGGACACGATGATCATGTCCTTTTTGCGATCGACGATGCGCACGTAGCCTTTGTCATCGATCACAGCAATGTCGCCGGTCTTCAGCCAGCCGTCCTCGGTCAGCACTTCGGCGGTCGCCTCCGGCCGCTGCCAGTACCCCTGCATGACCTGCGGGCCCCGCACCCACAGCTCACCCGGTTCGCCCATTGCCACTTCGTTGCCGTCGGCGTCGCGCAAAGACACCTCGGTCGAGGGGACCGGCAAGCCGATGCTGCCCGTATAGTCCTCGATATCGACCGGGTTCACGCACACCACCGGCGAGGTCTCGGTCAGCCCGTAGCCCTCGATCAGCACCGTACCGGTGACCTCCTTCCACTCCTTCGCCACCGAGCTTTGCACGGCCATGCCGCCGCCCACGACGATACGCAGCGACGAAAAATCGAGCTTTCGAAACTCGGGGTCGTTCAGCAACGCGTTGAACAGTGTGTTCACACCCGTCAGCACGGAGACCTTCCACTTCGCCATCTCCTTAACGAAGGCCGGGATGTCGCGCGGATTGGTGATCAGCACGTTGAGCGCGCCGACCTGCACGAACGCAAGGCAGTTCGCGGTCAGCGCGAGCACGTGATAGAGGGGCAGCGGCGTGACGATAATCGATCCGTCCATGCTGCTCTTCGCCTGCTCCAGGCACGCGACCGTCTGCTGCACGTTGGCCACGATATTGCGATTCGTCAGCACGGCGCCTTTGGCCACGCCCGTGGTGCCGCCGGTATACTGTAGAAAGGCCACGTCCTGGGGTCCGGGGTCCGGTTCATTGCTCATGGGCGCAGCGTCCAGGACGCGCCGCATGTTAACGCCGCTAACTCCATGCGCGGGCACCATTTTCTTCACATAGCGCACGACGAAGTTCACCAGCCAGCGCTTCGGCACAGGCAGGCAGTCGCCTATGCCGGTCAGCACGACCTGTTTGACCGCCGTTTCATCGATCACCTTTTCGAGCGTGGTCGCGAAGTTCTCCAGAATGAAAATCACCTTGGCGCCCGAATCGCTGAGCTGGTGGCGCAGTTCCCTGGGGGTATACAGCGGATTCACGTTGACCACGGTCAGCCCGCCGCGCAACGCGCCGAACAGTGCGATCGGGTACTGCAGCAGGTTCGGCATCATGATCGCGACGCGGTCGCCCTGCTCCAGCTTCAACTCGTCGCGCAGGTAGCCCGCGACGCTGGCGGTCATCGCGTCCATCTCACGGTAAGTGAGGGTGGCGCCCATGTTGCTGTAGGCCGGGCGGTCGGCGTACTTGGCGCAGGCCTCGCGCCAGATCGCCGCGATCGACGGATAAAGGTCGGCATCGATTTCTTCCGACAGGCCGGGCGGGTAGCTTTTCAACCAGATCTTTTCCATGCTCCACTCACCTCGAGATTCGGGTGCCCATCGCGTCAGTTTTCGTCCAGAAACAGATCGGGCAACAGCGCTGCGCCAGGCGACATCGCATAGTCATCGAAATCGGCGCGCCCCGCCGTGCGCAGCACCGCGTCGTCGATGAAGAAATTGCCGCTGCAGCTGCCGGCGTCCTGGGTGAGTATCCAGTGGGCGGCGTCGGCAACGATGTCCGGCTTGCGGCAGTTCTCGGGCTTGACGCGGCCGCCCAGCATGGCCAGCGCCGCGGTGTAAATGACCGTGCGCGGCCACAGCGCGTTCACCGCGATGCGCTCGGCCGCAAACTCCTCCGCCATCCCGAGCACGCACATGCTCATGCCGTACTTGGACATCGTGTAGGCAGTGTGCTCCGCAAACCAGCGGGGTGCGAGGTTGATCGGCGGGGCCAGATTCAGGATATGCGCATTGCTCGCCTTCTTGAGGTAGGGCAGACAGGCCTGCGCGCACGCATAGGTTGCGCGTACGTTGACCGAGAACATAAGGTCGAAGCGCTTCATCGGCGTTTGCTCGGTGCCGGTCAGGCTGATCGCGCTGGCGTTGTTGATCAGGCAGTCGATACCGCCGAAATGGCCGGCAGCCTGCGCCATCGCAGCGCCGATCGCTTCGTCGTCGCGGACGTCCAGCTGCAGCGGCAACGCCTGCCCGCCGGCTGCTTCGATATCGCGCGCCGCCGTGTGCACCGTTCCCGGCAGCTTGGGATGGGGCTCGGCGGTTTTCGCCGCGACCACGATGTTGGCGCCGTCCGCGGCGGCCCGCAGCGCGATCGCGGCACCGATACCGCGGCTTGCGCCGGTAATGAAAAGCGTCTTTCCACGCAGATCGCTCATGTGCGTCTCCCCCTTGCGGACGGCACGCGCAGCAGCCAGGCCGCGAGCGCCGGCAGCAGCAGTATGGCACCCAACATGTTTACCAGAAACATGAAAGTCAACAGGATGCCCATGTCGGCCTGAAACTGCAGCGGCGAAAA
>JAHELT010000007.1 GCA_024644045.1 Chromatiales bacterium
AGCACCGCAACATTACTGATGCCGTGCTCCCTGGCGAGGTAGTAGGCAGTGGCCAGGCCGTGCCCACCGCCCCCGACCACGATCACGTTGTAGTGGCGCTTCGGGGGCGGACTGCGCCACGCCGACTGCCAGTTCTCGTGGTGGGTAAGCGCATTTCGCGCCAGACTGAATATCGAATACTTCATTCGAAGGTGTGTGCGTCGACGGACGGCTCGAGCGACCCGCTGCGCGGATCAGCACTCAACCACGTTGACGGCAAGCCCGCCACGGGCCGTTTCCTTGTACTTGGTTTTCATGTCGGCACCGGTTTCACGCATGGTCTTGATCACCTTGTCCAGCGATACGAAGTGGGTGCCGTCACCGCGCAACGCCATCCGCGCTGCGTTGATCGCTTTCACCGCACCCATTGCATTGCGCTCGATGCAGGGCACCTGCACCAGCCCGCCCACCGGATCGCAGGTCAACCCCAGGTTGTGCTCCATACCGATCTCGGCGGCGTTCTCGACCTGCTCCGGTGAGCCGCCCAGCACCTCGGCCAGCGCCCCGGCGGCCATGGAGCAGGCCACGCCCACCTCCCCCTGACAACCGACCTCGGCGCCCGAGATCGAGGCGTTTTCCTTGTACAGGATACCGATCGCCGCGGCGGTGAGCAGAAAACTGACAATCCCGTCGGCGCTGGCCTGCGGGCAGAAGCGCTGATAGTAGTGCATCACCGCGGGCACTATGCCCGCGGCGCCGTTGGTCGGCGCGGTGACCACCCGGCCGCCGGCCGCGTTCTCCTCGTTGACCGCCAGGGCATACAGGTCGACCCAGTCCATGGCCGCCATCGGATCGTCGGTCCGGGCATCGTCCGCCTGCAGCTGACGGTACAGCGCGGCAGCACGGCGCTTGATCCGCATGCCGCCCGGCAGTACACCCTCTCGCTCGCAGCCGCGCTCCACGCACGCCTGCATGACATCCCAGATGGCCGTGAGTTCGGCGCGGACCTCGGCCTCGCTCCGCCAGGTGAGCTCGTTCTCCAGCATCAACCGGCCGATCGACAGGCCGCTGCTGCGGCACGCCACGAGCAGCTCCGCGCCCGAGTGGAACGGGTGAGGCAACGGCGTTTCGTCGGCAGCGATCTGATCATTACCGAAGGCATCCTGCGTGACCACGAATCCGCCGCCGATGGAGTAGTACTTTCTGCGGCAGAGTTTTTCGCCGTTGCCATCGAAGGCGGTGATACGCATGCCGTTCGGGTGCAGGGGCAGGCTGAGTCGGCGGTGAAATATCAGGTCACGGCCCTCGTCGAAAGGCAGCGGGCGCTCGTTGAGCAGCCGGATCTCGCCGCTTTCGCGGATACGCTGCAAGCGCCCGGGCACGGCGTCTGGATCGACCATTTCGGGCGTCTCGCCCTCGAGCCCGAGCAGCACCGCCTTGTCGCTGCCGTGGCCTTTGCCGGTGGCACCCAGGGAGCCGTAGAGCTCGGTCTTGACGCGCTGCGCTCCGCTCAGAACACCGTCGTCCAGCAGGCTCTGCACGAACATCCGGGCCGCGCGCATCGGGCCGACGGTATGCGAGCTCGACGGGCCGATGCCGATCTTGAACAGATCGAAAACGCTGAGGGCCATGGTCAGGTGCCCCGCGGCCCGGCGGCGAGCCGGGTACTGAAGAACGCGTTATTCGGCACCCTGCCGGGCGGTACATGTATGGACCGCCATAGATCGACAACCTTGAGTTGTTGATTCATGTGGCAAGTCAGAATCGCATGGTTGACGCAGCGCGTGGAAAAAGCCACGAATGTGCTTTTTTCAAACACCCCCTAGCCCGAGTAGACGGGATAGCGGGCGCACAGTTCGAGCACCTGAGCACGCACCCGCTCGATCGTCTTTCCGTCCTTCACGTTGTCCATCACGTCGCACATCCACTCGGTGATCTGGCGCATTTCCGCTTCCTTGAAGCCGCGGGTCGTCGCCGCCGGGGTACCGACGCGGATACCGCTGGTCACGAACGGCGACTGCGGGTCGTTCGGTACCGAGTTCTTGTTCACCGTGATGTTTGCGCTGCCCAGCGCCGCGTCGGCGTCCTTACCGGTGATCCCTTTTTCAATCAGGCTGACCAGCATCAGGTGATTGTCCGTGCCGCCGGACACGACCGCATAGCCGCGCGCCTGAAACACCTCGGCCATGGCCCGCGCATTGCTCACCACCTGCGCCTGGTAGTCCTTGAATCCCGGCTCCAGCGCCTCCTTGAACGCCACCGCCTTGGCCGCAATGACGTGCATCAACGGCCCCCCCTGCGTGCCTGGAAACACCAGCGAATTGAACTTCTTCTCCAGCGCCTCGTTGCGGCGCGCGAGAATGATGCCGCCGCGCGGGCCGCGCAGGGTCTTGTGCGTGGTGCTGGTCACCACGTCGGCGACCGGCACCGGGTTCGGGTAGTGACCGGTCGCGACCAGGCCGGCGACGTGTGCCATGTCAACCAGGAAAAAGGCGCCTACGCCGTCGGCGATGTCGCGAAAACGCTGCCAGTCGACGACCCGCGAATAGGCGGAGAAACCGGCGATTATCATCTTGGGGCGGTGCTCGTCGGCCTTAGCCGCAACTTCGTCGTAGTCGATTTCACCGCTCGCATCGTCCAGACCGTACTGCACGGCCTTGTAGAGCTTGCCCGAGAAGTTCACTTTGGCGCCGTGCGTCAGGTGACCGCCGTCGGCCAGGCTCATGCCCAGCACCGTGTCGCCCGGCTCCACCAGCGCCATGTACACGGCCGCGTTGGCCTGGGAGCCGGAATGCGGCTGCACGTTCGCGTAGTCGGCCCCGAACAGCCGCTTGGCCCGCTCTATGGCCAGCTGCTCGACCACGTCAACGTACTCGCAGCCGCCGTAATAGCGCTTGCCCGGATACCCCTCCGCGTACTTGTTGGTCATCACCCCGCCCTGGGCTTCCATGACCCGCGGGCTGGTGTAGTTCTCGGACGCGATCAGCTCGATATGCTCTTCCTGGCGCCGTTGCTCCGCCGCGATGGCCTTCGCCACGTCCTCGTCGTAACCCGCTATACGCTCGCTCTTGTCAAACATCTGCACTCCTAGTCGATTGTCGCCTGGTCGTTCTCATGGGCCGGGGGTCTGACGTTGGTCAGGGCGGCGGCGCCGGCAGGCTCACCGGAACCCGTCAGCCTGACGCATAGATTACACATTGAGGATGCGGTGCGCTTTACCCCTTTCGCCAGGGGCTGGCGCATCATCGGCGAGCAGCGCGACCGCCGGCTTGCTCGCTCACGACACGGAGTTAGCTGCCAGCGACGCTGCGCCTCGGTGGATAGCGCCCCGCGGCGCCCGGGGAACGGAGCGCGCATAGACAAACGGCGCGCCGCAAGCGGTGCGCCGTCGCAGGCGGCCGGTGCTGGAACGGAAGGGCGTGCGCTACTCGCCGAGCGGCAGGAATCGGGACAGCTTACCGTCGAGCTGCAGCATGCTGTCCTGTGCCACCAGCTCGTCGCGCAGACGCGCCGCCACGATACGCTGCAGCACGCCGCCCGGGTCGTCCAGACGCGACGTGAGCCGCACTTTCACCGCCAGGGTCTGCGTGTGCCACAGGGTTTCTGTCAGATGCTCGAGCTCGCGTACGATCAGCGCTGCGATGCCCGCGGCCAGCGCCCGCTCAAACCCTTTGCCGCGGTGCACCGGCAGCACGCGAAGACTTTCCAGCGTGTATTGCACGCGTAACAGGGCGTCGCTGCTGCCGCGCTGCGGCATCTGGCAGATCCGGCCGAAGCGTGCGATCGCTTTCATCTCCCGCTGCTGGTTCACCTCGATCAGGGCGACGTTGACGGCTTCGACGCACTCGGTCTGATCGCCGACCCGGCGTTCTGCCACGCCGGTGCGCTGCGGCTGGTCGCAGATGTCCATGATCTGCTCGAGCGCGATGCAACGCAGCGCCATGCGCTGCAGGCGATGATGCGCCCACACACCCTCATCGGGCTCGGCGAACGCAGCATCGATATCTTCGTGCCCGAGCGTGTACTCGGGAAACGCCCGCGCGCTGGCAGGTATATAGGGCGGGAACAAGGCCCCCAGCTGCAGTTGTGGTCCGCTGGTGGGAAGCGGATTGACCTCGGGCTGCGCACCCACCTGATTCACTTCTGCGGTCATGCTCTGTAAGCCCCTTCTCCAAACCTGGGTGTTGATCGTGGCGGTACACGATCACTTCGCGTTGAACGGCATTGTTGTGCGAAGCCCCGGGCTTTGATGTGGTGCGCTTCACAATCTTGTCAGATCGGCTGAACATGCAGTCAAATAGCCCTTTCCACCGGCGCAGAACAGGTCACTCGAAACGATGCGCACACCGGCTATCGTGTTGGCGAATGACGGCTATCGCACAGCCAACGGCAAACCCGCACACGGTCTGGTCCGTGGCAGCGACCGGTTTGACATTCAGAGCGTCATCGACCCGGACTGCGCGGGCGAGGATGCGGGAACTCTGCTCGACGGAAAGGCCCGCGGCATACCCGTTGTAAAGAACATCGACGAGGCGCTGGCACACGCGCGAACGCCGCCGCAGGTATGCATCGTCGGCATCGCCACGCACGGCGGACGCTTGACGGAAACGTTGCGCGCGCAACTGCTGGAAGCCGCCGGATGCGGGCTGTCGCTGGTCAGCGGGCTGCACGATTTCATCGGCGAAGACCCCGAAATCAGCGCTGCGGCGCGCGCCGCCGCGGTGGACATCGTGGACGTGCGCAAACCGCCGCCGCGGGCCCAGCTCAGCTTCTGGGGGGGCCGTGTCGCGCAGATCCGTGCGATGCGCCTCGCAGTGCTCGGGACGGACTGCGCGGTCGGCAAGCGGACCACGTCCCGTATGCTGGTCAGTGCGCTGAACGCGGCCGGGATCCGCAGCGAGATGATATACACGGGGCAAACCGGCTGGATGCAGGGCGCGCGCTTCGGCTTCGTGCTCGACTCGACGCCGAACGACTACGTGAGCGGCGAGCTGGAGCAGGCGCTGCTGCGTTGCGCGCAATCCAGCGACCCGGACGTGATGGTAATCGAAGGCCAGTCGGCGCTGCGTAATCCGAGCGGTCCCTGCGGCGCCGAGCTGCTGCTGTCCGGCGACGTCTCGGGCGTCGTTCTGCAGCACGCGCCCGGCCGCACCTTTTTTGACGGCTTCGAGCATCTGGGCCGGCGCATCCCGTCGCTGCGCAGCGAGATCGAGCTGGTGTCGCTTTACGGCGTAGCCACGCTCGCGGTCACCCTCAACGGCGACGGCCTGGACAGGCAGGCGCTGGCGGGACACCAGGCGGCTTACGCAGAGGAGTTGGGCATCCCGGTGATCGCCCCGTTGCACGACACCATGGACAGTCTGGTCGGCGTCATACGGGCGTTTCTGACCGGTCCGGCCACCTGACAGCGGTCGCGGCGCGCGAACGCGTCGTGCAAGACTCGCGCAGCGGATTTCTGACATAATCGGCGGAAATGGTTGCGTAAGCAACTCGAACGGGTCTCAACAGCCGGGAGCGGTTCGAACCACGGTGACTGCCCGAAATCTTCTCGAAATCCACGACCTGCACGTCGAGTTCATGTTCCATGGCGGCCGCCTGGAAGCAGTGCGCGGCGTGTCGTTTGAAGTCCCCGCCGGCGCGACCACCGCGCTGGTCGGCGAGTCGGGCTCGGGAAAGTCGGTAACGGCGCAGGCCATCATGGGCATTCTGCCGGCGATCGGCACCATCAGCCGCGGCCGGATACTGCTGAATGCGCCGTCGCTGGAGGGCCCCGTGGACATCGCGCAACTCGATCCCGACAGCAAGCGCATGCGCGCCATCCGCGGCGGGCAGATCTCGATGATCTTCCAGGAACCGATGGTGTCGCTGTCTCCGCTGCACACTGTCGGCGATCAGGTCAGCGAGGCGCTTTTTCTGCACCGCCGAGTATCCCGCGCGGAGGGGCTGGAATTGAGCGAGACCATGCTGCGCATGGTGGGCTTTCCCGATCCGGCACGCGCGATGGGCACCTACCCGTTCGAGCTGTCGGGCGGTCTGCGGCAGCGCGCGATGATCGCCATGGCGCTGGTCTGCCGTCCCGCACTGCTGATCGCCGATGAGCCGACGACCGCGCTCGACGTGACCATCCAGGCGCAGATCCTGCAATTGATCCGCGAGCTCCAGCAGGAGCTGCACATGGCGGTGCTGATCATCACCCATGATCTTGGCGTGGTCGCCAACGTGGCCGATCACGTCGTCGTGATGTACCACGGCCAGGTCATGGAAAGCGGGTCGCCCGCCGACATCTTTCACCAGCCGGCTCACGCTTACCTGCGCGCCCTGCACCGGGCGATACCGCATTTCGACATGAAGCCCGGGGAACGCCTGCAACCGGTGCGCGAGGCAACCCACGAGATCGGACCGCTGCTGGCCCGGTCCGGCGCAGGCCACACCCGGCACGCCCAGGGTCAGCCGCACCTCGGCGTGCGCAACGTCAGCAAGACCTTCACGTTGCGAAAAAGCGGCTGGTTGCGCTCCGAGCTGCAGCAAGTGCACGCGCTGAATGACGTCAGCCTGAACATCAAGCGCGGCGAATGCTTCGGCCTGGTCGGCGAGAGCGGCTGCGGCAAGACGACCCTGAGCAAGGTGTTGATGCGGGCCGTAACCCCGGATACCGGATCGGTGGTGTACTGCGAGGCGGGGCGCGAAATCGACGTGCTGGCGCTCGAGGGCGCGGCGCTCCATACCTTCCGGCGCAAGATGCAGATCATCTTCCAGGACCCTTTCAGCTCGCTCAGCCCGCGCATGACCGTCTTCGACATACTCACCGAGCCGCTGGTGATCCACCGGATCGGTTCACCGGCCGAGCGCCGCCAGATGGCGCAGGAGCTGATGCGAGTGGTGGGGCTGGATCCACGCTATCTGGGCCGTTATCCGCACAGCTTTTCGGGCGGCCAGCGGCAACGCATCGGGATCGCCCGCGCGCTTGCGCTCAAGCCGGAGTTTCTGATCTGCGACGAGCCGGTGTCGGCGCTGGACGTCTCCATCCAGGCTCAGGTGCTCAATCTGCTGAAAGACCTGCAGCGCGAGTTGCATCTGACCTACCTGTTCATTTCGCACAATCTGGCGGTGGTCGATTACATCGCGGATCGAATCGGCGTCATGTGCAGGGGCTCTCTGGTGGAGATAGCGCCGCGCGAAGCGCTGTTCGCCGACCCCCGGCACCCTTACACGCAGGCGCTGCTGAAAGCCGTCCCGTTTCCGGATCTGGACCGCCGGCTGGATTTCGCCGACGTCATCACCGGCAAGGCTTCGGAGCCCGCCGCCTGGCCCGCACCCTATACCGTGACGCTCACCGACCCCGGCGAGTTGCGGGAAGTCGGTACGCAGCACCTGGTGCGGGTATCGGCTTCGACCACCCGGGCAGCAGCATGAGCGTCGCCCTGAACTGCACCCTGGCAGCGGCGCTCGCCCTGTCGAGCACGATGGCCGGGGCCGCGGAGATCCCCTATCTGGCCAAGGCCGTGGCCAACGGCGCGCTGCCCCCGCAAAGTGAACGCGTCCCGCAGGAGCCGCGGCGTCTGGCGTATTCGGAGCACCAGGCGATCGGCAGGCACGGCGGGCAGCTGCGGCTGCTGATGGCAAAGGCGAAGGATACCCGCCAGATGGCGGTGTACGGCTACGCCCGCCTGGTGGTGTACGACGAGTCGCTCGAGATCGTGCCCGACATCCTCGCCGACGTCAGCGTGGAGCAGGGGCGGCGTTACACGCTGCGGTTGCGCCCGGGGCACAAATGGTCCGACGGTGCACCGTTCACCGCCGAGGATTTCCGTTACTTCTGGGAAGACGTCGCCAACAATCCGGACCTCTCGCCCTACGGACCGCCGCAGGTGCTCCTGGTCGACGGCGAGCCGCCGCTGGTGGAATTTCCTGACCCACATACCGTTCGCTACACCTGGAAGCGACCGAACCCGTATTTCCTGCCGCACCTGGCGGCAGCGAGACCGCTTTACCTGTACCGACCGGCACATTACCTCAAGCAGTTTCACGCACTGCACACCGACCCCGAGACGCTCGCGGCGCGGGTTACACAGAGCAAGGCACGTGACTGGGTAAGCCTGCACACCCGCAACGGGCATCTCTACAAGTTCAACAATCCCGAACTGCCGACCCTGCAGCCCTGGTACAACACGACCAACGCGCCGGCCGAGCGTTTCGTATTCAAACGCAATCCGTTTTTCCACCGCGTCGATCCGGACGGCCAGCAGCTGCCTTACCTCGACGAGGTGCTGATCCACATCGCTTCCGCGGGATTGATTCCGGCCAAAACGGGCGCCGGTGAATCGGATCTTCAGGCGCGCTACCTGCGCCTCGACAACTACACCTTCCTGAAGGCCGGTGTGCAGAAGAGCGGCTACGACGTACGCCTGTGGCGTACTGCCAGAGGTTCGCAGATCGCGCTGTTTCCGAACTTGAACACCCAGGACGAGGTGTGGCGTAAGTTACTGCGCAATGCGCAGTTTCGCCGCGCACTGTCGCTGGCGATCGACCGGCAGGAGATCAACCAGGTCGTTTACCTGGGTGTTGTGATCGAAAGCAACAATACCGTGCTCGAGCAGAGCCCGCTGTTCCGCAAGGAGTATCAGACCAGGTGGGCCGAGTTCGACCTGAAGCGCGCCAACCGGATTCTGGACGAGCTCGGCCTGACCGAGCGCAACAGCCGGAACCTGCGTCTGCTGCCGGACGGCAGACCGATGGAGATCCTGGTGCAGACCGCCGGCGAGAACACCGAAGAAACCGACGTGCTGGAACTGATCCACGACAATTGGCTGAAAGCCGGTGTCAAACTCTACTCCAAGCCCTCGCAACGCGAGGTGTTTCGCAACCGGGTTTTCTCCGGCGACGCGATCATGTCCGTATGGGCGGGGCTTTCCAACGCCCTGCCGACCGCGGACATGAGCCCCGCAGAACTGGCGCCGACCTCGCAGGATCAGCTGCAATGGCCCAAGTGGGGCCAGTACTTCGAAACCAAGCAGCGGGCGGGCGAAGCACCCGACCTCGCCCCGGCCAAGCGTCTGCTCGAGTTGAACAAGGCGTGGGAAACGGCGCCTGACTCGCAGGCCCGCGCCGGCATCTGGCACGAGATGCTCGGCATTCACGCCGACCAGGTCTACTCGATCGGCCTGGTCTGCGGCGTGCAACAACCCGTGGTCGTCAACGCCCATTTGCGCAACGTCCCCAAAGCCGGAACCTACAACTGGGATCCCGGCGCCTACTTTGGCATCTATCAACCCGATACGTTCTGGTTCACGGAAAAGCGCCGCTCGCCGGCCGAATAAAACGAACAACGAGCACCATGTTGCGCTACGTTATTCAGCGTTTGCTGATGATGATCCCCACGCTGCTGGTGATCAGCGCGCTGGTGTTCGTGATTATCCAGCTGCCGCCCGGCGACTACCTGGAAAGTCATATAGCCGAGCTGCAGAGTCAGGGCGAATCGGTGGATCAGGAAAAGATCGCCTTCCTGCGTCACCACTACGGACTCGACAAGCCGCTCTATCAGCAATACATCTATTGGCTGGTCGGCATGCTGCAGGGCGATTTCGGGTACTCGTTCGAGTACGACCTGCCGGTGTCCGACGTAGTCGGCGATCGCCTGTTGCTGACCGTGCTGGTATCGGTGTTCACCATCATCTTCACCTGGTTGATCGCATTTCCGATCGGCCTGTACTCAGCCACCCACCAGTACAGCTGGGGCGACTACGGCCTCACCCTGCTCGGCTTCATCGGGCTCGCCACACCGAACTTTCTGCTCGCACTGGTCATGCTCTACCTCGCCAACGTGTGGTTCGGCACCTCGATCGGCGGTCTGATGGATGCGCGCTACATCGACCAGCCGTGGAGCTGGGGGAAATTCGTCTCGATTCTCGAGCACCTGTGGATCCCGGTCATCGTCATCGGCACCGCCGGCACCGCCGGCATGATCCGGCGCCTGCGCGCGAACCTGCTGGATGAGTTGCAGAAACAGTACGTCGTCACCGGCCGGGCGAAGGGATTACCGCCGTTCAAGCTGTTGACCAAGTACCCGCTGCGCATGGCGTTGAATTTCTTCATCGCCGACATCGGCAGTCTTCTGCCAAGCGTCATATCGGGCGCCGAGGTGACTGCCGTCGTGCTGTCGCTGCCAACCACCGGACCGATGCTGCTGGGCGCGCTGCAGAGTCAGGATATGTATCTGGCCGGGTCCTTTCTGATGTTCCTGGCCACCTTGACGGTGATCGGGGTACTGCTCTCCGACCTCGCGCTGGCCGTGCTCGATCCACGCATACGCCTCCAGGGTGGCAACCCGTGAACGACGCCCGTAAGCCCGGCCAGGTCGGCGCGCATTACGTGTCGGACGCCCCGTTCGACCCCGGCTCCATCGAAGTCCTGTCGCCGGAGCAGGAACGCTACTTCCTGGCTTCGCAGTGGCGCCTCATGTGGTGGAAGCTGAAACACCACCGGCTGGCGATCGTATGCGCGTTCATTCTGCTGCTCATGTACGCCAGCACTCTGGTCAGCGAGATGCTGGCGCCCTACGACCTGCACTCCCGCTTCAGCGGTTTCATATTTACACCGCCGCAGCGCGTGCACCTGTTTCACGAGGGCGAATTTGTCGGTCCGTTCGTCTACGCGATGAACTCGCGCCTCGACATGGAAAATCTGCAGCGTATCTACACCGAGGATACGGACACTCTGCACAGGCTGCGCTTTTTCTGCCGCGGCGACCCCTACGAGTTCTGGGGCCTGTTCGATGGCGACCTGCACCTGGTCTGTCCCGCCGAGAATGGCACCCTGTTCCTGCTCGGCACCGACCGACTGGGGCGCGACATGCTGTCACGTATCATCTACGGAACCCGCATCTCGCTCACGATCGGCTTGATCGGTATCACCATTAGCTTCGTGCTCGGTATCGTGATCGGCGGTATCGCCGGCTACTATGGCGGTATCATCGACCATGTGGTTCAGCGGATCATCGAAATACTTCGCTCCTTCCCGGAGCTGCCCCTGTGGATGGCGCTGTCCGCGGTTCTGCCGGTCAACTGGAGCCCGGTGCTGATTTTTTTCGGCATCACGGTTATATTGGCGCTGCTGGATTGGACCGGTCTGGCGCGCGCCGTTCGCTCGAAGCTGCTGGCGCTGCGCGAAGAGGACTACTGCGTCGCCGCACAGCTGATGGGCGCCCGTCCCCGGCGGATCATTGCGCGCCACCTGCTGCCCGGCTTTTTCAGCCACCTCGTCGCTTCAGCCACACTGTCCATTCCCGGCATGATTCTCGGCGAAACGGCATTGAGCTTTCTGGGCCTCGGCCTGCGTCCTCCCGTAACCAGTTGGGGCGTTCTTTTGAATGAGGCACAAAACATCAACGTTGTAGCTTTGTATCCCTGGCTGATGCTGCCCGTAGTCCCGGTGATCGTAGTCATTCTGGCCTTCAACTTTTTCGGCGACGGGCTGCGGGACGCCGCCGACCCCTACAAGTAAGGCCGCCAATGGCCGAATCAGCGTCGCAGGCAGTCGACAACCGCGTGCTGGTGGTGGACGATCAGAGCACGGCACGCGCCATCCTGCGCGAGATCCTGCAGTCGCTGGGGTACGAGGTAGTCGAGGCGGCGGACGCCGGGACGGCGATCGAGCACATCCGGGACTCGACATTCTGCCTGGTCACCCTGGACATCATCATGCCACAGTCGTCGGGGCTCGATGTGTTGCGGTTCGCGCGAAGCCGCTACACCTACAGCGAGCTGCCGATCATCGTCGTCTCGATCAAAGACCAGTCGGCCGACGTGGTCGAGGCGCTGACCCTGGGTGCGAACGACTACGTTACCAAGCCCATCGATCACGAGGTGCTGACGGCCCGGATCCACACCCATCTTTCACGCTGGCACAGCGAAAACGCGTTGCGCCTGGCAAGCCAGAAACTGGAATCACGGGTTATCGCCAGGACTGCGGATCTCGAGCTCTCGAACTGTGCGCTGCGCAGCGAGATCGACGAGCGGTTGAAGGCGGAGGAGGCGCTGCGCAAGTACTATCAGATGAGCAACTCCGCCTCGGACATGCTGACTTTCGTGGATACCGGGTACCGCTATGTAGCGGTCAACCAGACCTTCTTGCAGACACTGCGCCTTGCGCACGACGAAGTCATCGGCAAACACATGGCGGAGGTCTTCGGCAGGGCGCTTTTCGAGGCCGAGCTGCAGCCAAAGATCGATCTCAGCCTGCACGGGGCCCGGGTCGCCGCGCAGCTGGAGATGGAGCTGCCCACCAAAGGCAGGCGTTATGTGGACATGCGCTTCGACCCGCATCGCGACGAGCAGGACAAGGTCACCGGTGTCGTGGTGAATGCGAGAGATGTCACGGAGAGACAGCAGGCGGATAACGCCTTGCGCGCGCTGGCCAGGAACACTGCTCACAAAGATACAAGATCTTTCGTCGAAACCTGCCTGCAGTCGCTGGTGGCCACCTACGCCGCCGACTACGCCTATGTTTCGGTGTTCGGCGAAGCACGTGACACCCTGCAAACGCTCGCTGTGTGGAACGGCGAGAGTTCCTCGCGCAGCTTGAGCTATGTGTTGCAGGGCACGCCCTGCGCCGACGTCATCCGCCAGAGCACGTTGCTCGTCGAGCACAACGTGGCGGACGCCTATCCGGCGTTCGCGGACTTTCTCGACTGGAGCCCGGATAGCTATTTTGGTCACGTCCTGCGATCGCAGGAAAACGAAGCGCTTGGCGTGGTCGCGGTCGTGCACTCGCAGTCGATGAAGCTGAACCCCTCGACCAGATCGGTGCTGGAGACTTTTGCCAGCCGGATTGCCCTGGAGCTCGAGCGCAGCCGCGCGCTTCAGGACAGCGAGCGCGCGCTCTCGCTGCATCGCGCGACACTGGAAAGCACGGGCAGCGGCATTCTGGTAATTGCCAACGACGGCAAGATAGTAAGCTTCAATCAGCAGTTCCTGGACATGTGGAGCATCTCGAACGAACGTATCGAGGGTTTCATGGAGGACCATGAAGCCGTGATTGCATTTGTCGCGCATCAACTCCTCGATCCCCAGGGGTACGTCGAACGGACACATAAGGTATACGCGCGCAGGCATGAGAACAGCCAGGACATTCTGCGCTTCAAGGACGGGCGGATTTTCGAACGCAGATCAAAACCCTACCGCCTGGGCGGGGAAATCGTCGGACGTGTGGTCAACTTTCAGGACGTCACCGAACGGGTCCACGCCGAGCGTCAGCTCGAAGACTACCGCAACAACCTGGAGGACCTGGTCCAATCCAGAACCTCGGAACTCGAGGCCGCTTATAACGAGATCGCCTCGTTCAGCTACTCCGTGTCTCACGACCTGCGCGCGCCGCTGCGCTCGATCGACGGTTTCAGCAAACTCATGCTGGAGGACTACGGCCAGCAGCTGGACGACAATGCGCGGGTTTATCTGGAACGAATCCGCGCCGCGAGCCAGCACATGGGCGAACTCATCGATGACGTGCTGCTTTTGTCACGCCTGTCGCGCCGCGAGCTGGATGTTCAGGAAGTGGATCTCGTCGGTGTCGCCAGAGAGGTTTTCCACAACCTCACAGAATCCGAGCCGAAGCGCAGCGCTGAGTTTCTGGCGCCCGACTGCTTGTCCGCGACAGGCGATCCGCACCTTCTGCGCATCCTGCTCGAGAACCTGCTCGGCAACGCGTGGAAATACTCACGCAAGCGCAACGCGGCGCGCATCGAGCTGAACGTGCAAACCGACGATTCCGGCCGGCTCATGTACTTCGTTCGCGACAACGGTGTCGGGTTCGACATGCGCTACGTCGAAAAGCTGTTCCAGCCCTTCCAGCGGCTGCATTCGGTAACCGAGTTCGAGGGTACGGGCATCGGCCTCGCGACGGTGGCTCAGATCGTCCGCCGACACGGCGGCCAGGTCAAGGCAGAAGGCCAGCTCAACGTGGGCGCGACCGTCTACTTCACGCTTCCCGGCAGACAGCTCGATCACGCCGCTGCGGGCTGAGACGAGACTACTTTTCCGCGATGATATACCCGATCCAACTGGCGTAATCTTCCGCCACCTCGGTGGGATAGAACTCATCCAGCGGCTCATCGGTTTGTTCATCGAACGCCTGGATGTGTACCGTGCTCCGCTCGAACCCGACCTCGCGCAACAGATCGCGTATCTCCTGCGCGCCCCACAAACGCCAGTGGTAGCTGAACGCTTTACGCATCTTTGAGCCGTCCGGAAACTCGAAGTGTATGTAGCACTGCATGTCTGCTGTGATGGGATTGTACTTGGCCTGGTGCCACACGTACGTGAAATTGTCGACTTTACGCCGTTCTTTCTGCGTCCGGTGCGCCTCGTAGCCGCCGAAAATATCGAGGAAGAACAGGCCGTCATCGACCAGTGAGTGGTGCACGTTACGGAAATACCGGGCGAGCACCTCGCGCTCCCTGAACACCCAGTAGCTGAAGTTGAACGCAACGCACACATCCACCGCTTCGGTCTGCACCTGCAGAACGTCTTCGCGCAGAAGTGACACACGCTTTGCGGCTTTACCGAGCTTTTCCAGGTTGTTACGCCGCCCCCATTCCAGCACGTCGGCATCCAGATCCACGCCTATGGCCCGGTTGTTGCGGCTGCGCTTTGCCCACTCACAGGCGGAAAGTGCCGTGCCGCAGAAATCCTCGCGCAGCAAGGAAGGTTTTCTCGCGCGGGTGTCGCGGAACACCTGCTCGAGGAAATCCAGCTCGAACTCCACGCCCTGCACGGATGCCTGGTAGAGTCGATGCTTGTCGGCGGCAGCCGCTTTTTTCTTCTTCTTACCCATTACCGCAATTCCTCAGTTCGGTCGCAAGCGCACGGCGCAGCCGACGCGCCTGCGGCAACAATTTCAGTTTTTGATGCCTATACCGCGATTGAGCAGGTGCAGCGCCAGCACCGTAAGCAACACGACAAAGGCTACGATTATGGAGAATGCCAGCACGATATCGATGTCGGATACCCCGAGAATACCGAAACGGAAGGCATTTACGATGTACAGAATCGGGTTTGCCAGCGAAGCGGTCTGCCAGAACTCCGGCAGCAGGCTGATCGAGTAAAAAATTCCGCCGAGATAGGTGAGCGGCGTCAGCACGAACGTGGGCACGATCGAGATATCGTCGAAACTGTCGGCGAACACGGCATTGATCAGGCCACCGGTTGCAAACAGCGCGGCGGTCAGCAGCATCACGCTTACGGTGATCGCATAACTGTGCACGGTGAAATCGGTAAAGGCCATCGTCACGGCGGTTACCGCACATCCAACGATGGCGCCGCGGGCCACGCCCCCCGCCACGTAACCGGACAGGATCAGCCAGCTCGGTATCGGTGAGACCAGCATTTCTTCGATATGGCGTTGAAACTTGGTGCTGTAGAACGACGAGACCACGTTCGAATAGGAGTTCGTTATGACCGCCAGCATGATCACTCCGGGAACGATATAGTCGATGTAGTCGAACCCGTCCATGCTGCCGATCCGCGGCCCGATGAGATTGCCGAAGATCAGCAGGTAGAGCGAGGTGGTGATCGCCGGTGGTAAAACCGTCTGTACCCAGATGCGCATGAAGCGCCGCACTTCCTTGATGACGATCGTGGTAAAGGCCACGAAGTAGCGTTCGATTGTGAGCTGTGCACGCACGCCGCTGTAGTCAGGCATCGCCTGCCGCGCGCTGGCTTTCCACGAGCTTGAGGAAGAATTCCTCCAGCCGGTTGGCCTTGTTGCGCATGCTGACCACGCGAAACCCCTTGCTCGTCAACACGTCGAACAACCGGTTCAGCCCCTGATCGCGCTCCACCTCGACCTCCAGCACATTACCGCGCAGCGAGTGCACGTGATAGCCAGGAAGCTCCAGACCGTCGTGCGGTGTCGCGTCCAGATTCAGCACGAAAATTTCCGACTGCACGCTGCTGAGGAGCGTGTCGACGTCGCCCTGCTCCACGATCTCGCCGCCGTTGATGATGGCCACCGTGCGGCACAGACTTTCCGCCTCCTCCAGGTAGTGGGTGGTCAGAATAATCGTGGTGCCGGCCTGATTGGTCTCGCGCAGGAACTGCCACATCGAGCGGCGTATCTCGATGTCCACACCGGCGGTCGGTTCGTCAAGAATCAGCAACCTGGGCTCGTGCACCAGCGCCCGCGCTATCATCAGGCGGCGTTTCATGCCGCCCGACAGACTCCTCGCCCCCTCCTTCCGCTTGTCCCACAGCCCCAGTTGCCTGAGCCGTTTCTCGGCGCTTCGATTCGCCTGCCGGCGGCCGATACCGTAGTAACCCGCCTGGTTGACGACGATCTGCATCACCGGCTCGAACATGTTGAAGTTGAATTCCTGAGGCACCATGCCGATCAACCGTTTCGCTGCTTCCGTGTCGCTGTCCAGGTCGCAACCGAAAACGCGCACGCTGCCCGCGGTCTTGTTGACGAGCGAACAGATGATCCCGATTGCGGTCGATTTACCGGCTCCGTTGGGCCCCAGCAGCGCGAAGAACTCGCCTTCCTTCACGGCGAGGTCGATACCCTTCAACGCCTCTACCCCGTTCTTGTAGGTTTTCCGGACCCCGTTTATCTCCAGTGCGTTCATCGCTCAGCAGTCGATAGTGCGAAAAACGGCGTAGTGTAGCAAACCGGTTCGGCGTGACCGGAAACGGAAATCCGACGCTGGCAGGCACACCCTCACCCGGCGGGACCTCCCGTTCGAGCGCGGTTTCGGTACCGGAGAATCGGGGAGCGCGGCGCGTACCGCGCCGTTCATCCGCCGAGGAACAGGCGACCGACTTCGGGATTCTCGAGCAGATCGTCGCCGCGCCCGGCGATGGCGGTCTGTCCCGAGACCAGCACATAGCCCAGATCGGCGAACTCCAGGCCTTTTTTGGCATTCTGCTCGACCATGATGATGGTCTTGCCCTCACCGTGCTGCAGATCGTCGAGTATCTCGAACACCATGTCGATGAAGCGCGGCTCGAGACCGATGGACGGCTCGTCGACCAGCAGCACGTCCGGATTCATGACCAGCGCCCGTGAAATCTCCAGCAGTCGCCGTTCGCCGCCGGACAGGATCCGGGCGAGCTTCTTGCGGCGGGCCGCCAGGCGGTCGTACTTCTCGAACACGCGCTCAGCCGAGGCGCGCGCGTCGGCGGTCGACTCCATCAGGTAGCCGCCCATCCACAGGTTTTCCTCGACCGTCATGTCGGGAAACACCGACTTGTCCTGCAGTATGTAGGCGATGCCCGCGTCCTTGAGCTTGTTGTTCGAGGGCAGGCCGGTCACGTCGCGGCGCTTGTCGCCGATGCCGACGCTGATGGTGCCGTCATAAATCTGCGTGAAGCCGAAGATGGAATGCAGGATGGTAGACTTGCCCGCTCCGTTCGGACCGATCAGGCAAAGCGACTGACCGGCCCCCACCTGCAGGTTGAAATCGTGCAGGATTTCCATCTTGCCGTAGCCGGCCCGCAGGCCGTCGATCTGCACGAACGGCTCGCCGTCGCACAGTGCGCGGATATCATCCAGCGGCACACCGTCGCCAAGCTGCTCGGCCTGCGCAATGACGTCCTCCACCGAGATCACGGTGTCGACGGAACCGCCGTGATAACCGGTTGCCGATCGCTTCTGGTTTTCCTTGTCGGTTTTGCTCATCAGTGTGCGCCGAGGTAAGCGTCGATCACGCGCTGGTCACCCTGGATCTCGTCGGGCGAGCCGTGCGCCAGCAGCTCGCCGTGGGCCAGGCAGTAGATGCTGTCGGCGAGGTTCATGATCACGCGCATGTTGTGCTCGATCACGAACAGCGTGATGCCGAACTCGGTGTTGGCAAGCTTCAGGCGATCGATCAGGCCGTTGATCAGGGTCGGGTTGATGCCGGCCGTGGGCTCGTCCAGCAGCAGCACGCGCGGCTCGTTCATCAGGGCCATGGCGAACTCCAGCAGCTTCTGCTGACCGAAGGACAGGTCGCCCGACACCAGGTGCCGTTTCTGGTAGAGGCCCACGAACTCCAGCAGGTGCTCGGCCTTCTCGGTCAGATCGGGCGGATAAGGCTTGAACATATCGCTGAAGGTCGCGTTGCGGTGGGGCACGGATATCAGCATGTTCTTGACGCAATCCATCTTCGAGTAGATGCGCGTCTGCTGAAACGTGCGCAGCAACCCCAGCCGGGCAATCTGCTGCACGCGCAGTTTGGAGATTTCCCGGTCCTCGAACCTGATGGAGCCGCCGTCGATCGGATGGTAGCCGACGATCGAATTGAACAGCGTCGTCTTGCCCGAACCGTTGGGACCGATCAGCCCGGTGATACGCCCTTCCGGCACCTGCATGGAAACGTTCTGGTTCGCCTGCACGCCTCCGAAGGACTTGCTGACGCTTTTCACATCGAGCAACGCGGCGTTCATGGCGTCGACGTCCGGTCGGACGGGCGCTCACTGCCCTTGCGCATACTGGCATCTACCTGGATGCCGAAGCGTTCCGGCCACTTGCGCTGCATCCAGCCCATGATGCCCTGCTGGAAGAACACCACGTTGATCACGATCAGCAGCCCCAGCGCCACCCACTGCCAACCCAGCAGGTAAGTCCACGTGACTTCCTTGATGACGTGAAACAGCGTTGCCCCGATGACCGGGCCCCATATCGTGCCCTTGCCGCCGAGCAGTGCCATGGCAACCATGAAAATGCCGAAGGTGACCGTCGGAAACGCCACTTCCAACGGCTCGATGAAGCCGGTCATGTTGCCGAACAACCCGCCGGAGATGCCGAGAAAGAAAGCCGAGAACGACCAGGTGATGGACTTGTACCGCTTGGTGTGGACGCCCATCGCTTCGGCTTTCTCTTCGTCGTCGCGAATCGCGTTGATGGCCAGGCCGTAGCGGGTCGAGTACAGCCATCTGACGAACCAGTAGGTGGCGGCCGCAGCGCCCAGCGCGATGAAGTAGAACATCAGCGAGCGCGCCTCGACCCCGCCGGGGAACACCGGCATAGCGATACCGCTGCCGGCGCCGACCCACTCCCAGGCGCCCATCAGCTCGCCCGCGGAAAGCGCGATGCCCAGCGTGCCGATAGCGAAGTAAGGCCCGCGCAGCCCGAACAGAAAGCTGCTCATCACGAACGCCAGCAGCACGCAACCGATTGCCGCACAAATCAGGCCGAGCACCAGCCCGGTGAAGTACTGCTGGTAGGTAAAGGAGGCGCCGCTGATCGACGAATCGGGCGCGGTGTAAAGCCCGACATCGTAGTACAGCCCGACCTGCACCACGGCGCAGATGTACATGCCTGCGCCGAAGAAAACGATGTTCCCCAGCGAGTTGTATCCCATCTGCCCGCCCATCATGTCCCAGGTCAGGGCGAACAGGATCATGATCCACAGAATGGTGAACTGAAACGTGAACGCGCCGAAGATGAACGGCGCCGCCAAACCGAACGCGAGCACGGCGAGGTGTATGCGGTGTTCGTTGGGCAGCGCGTTCATTGCACCACCTGCCGATGGCGGCTCAGCAGGAGTTGCCGCCAGACGAGCACAACGACCAGCAGGCCGACCACGGTCGCCTGCTGAAACTCCGCGCCCAGCACGAAGCCGCTGTACTGCTCGGCCAGCCCCAACCCGAACGCCGACACGATCACCCCGGGCAGATTACCGAACCCGGCGGCGGTCACGATGACAAACGAACGAATCGAGTGGGTGATTCCGTAGAACGGCTGGATCACCCAGATCATGGAGATCAGCACGCCCGCCGCGCCGCAGATCGCCGCGTTGAGCGCAAACGTGAACGCGTACACTTTCTCGGTGTCTATACCCATCACGCGCGCCGCGCGCGGATCCTGCGCAGTGGCTCGAATCGCCTGTCCCATCCGGCTGCGTTTCATGAACACCACCACGATGCCCGCGAGCAGGACACACAGCAGGAACGACACGAGCTTAATCTCGGCGACCGTCACCAGACCGTCCAGAATGAAGCGGATCTCGAAACCCGAGTCGACGGTCTGAATCTCCGGGCCGAACGCCAGGTTAAGAGACTGCTGAATCACCAGCGCCATGCCGAAGGTCGCCAGCAGCGACGTGAACATGTCGTGCTGAATGATCCAGCGGATGATCAGGCGGTAGATGCCCCAGCCGAACAGGAACATGACTACGATCGCCGGGATCAGGGCGATGATCGGGTGGATGCCCCACCCCGCCATGACGTGGGCGAAATATCCGCCCATGATCACGAACTCGCCCTGGGCCAGGTTCTTCACGTTCATCACACCCCACACCAGCGCCAGCCCGTAGGCGGCCAGGGCGAAGATCGCACCGATGAAGATCCCGTCCAGAATCAACTGGACGTTGAACACCGGAGCGGCCGTCAGTATGGCGATATTATCGAGCATCTGCGTGCCCTCTCAGGATTGCGGAAAAAGACTCGCCCCGGCGGACCGGGGCGAGTTATGTACGAAATGCTAGTTGGCTTTTCGCGGGTAGTTGATCTCGTGCGATGCCCACTTCGACGGCGCCACGACGTTGAATTTTCCTTTCTGGATCTGCCGCAGCACCATGGGCTTGGCGATATTGTTGCCGTGCTCGGAAAACTTGATGTTGCCGTAGAACGTCTTCATATCGGTTGCCGCCAGCGCATCGCGCACTTTATCGGTGTCGAAGGAGTTGGCGCGTTCGAAGGCGTCTTTCCAGACCATCACGGCCGCCGAGGCCTGCGCCGACTGGTAGGGCACGTTCTTGTAGCCGTCGTAAGTCGCCTTGAAGAGCTTGTCGTAGTCGGCTGCGGTGCCAAACAGATCGTCGGAGTAGGTCAGGGTCTCGGCCCACTGCGTGGCACACAGGATATCGTTCGCGCCGTCACCGAACTTGCTGACGATTTTCGCCGCCTCGCAATGCGTAATGGCGATCATCGGCACGTTGATCTTCATCTCGTTGACCTGCCGGGTCACGGTCGCCGCACCCTTTGAATGCCCGGATACCACCAGCAGGTCGGGCTTTAGCGCCTTGGCTTTGGTCAGGGTCGCCGACATGTCGGACAGGTCCCGCGGCAGCTTGTCGTCGATGACGATCTTCATGCCGTACTTCTTCATGTCCTCGACCACACCCGCGCGCACATCGAGCGAGAACGGGTCGTTTTCGAAAGCCAGCGCCACTTTCACCGAGGACGGGTCGCGGCCGTTCTTCTTGGCCATCTCGGCGGCCAGATCGATGGCGCTCGCGAGGTACTGCTCGGACGTCGAGAGCACCGCGAACAGGTACTTATACCCCTTGTTGAACAGCGAGCGCGAGGCGCCTTCGGCTTCC
The DNA here is from genome assembly GCA_024644045.1 of Chromatiales bacterium. Classification (GTDB taxonomy): domain Bacteria; phylum Pseudomonadota; class Gammaproteobacteria; order JAHELT01; family JAHELT01; genus JAHELT01. Next base: position 21,272 of record JAHELT010000007.1, read on the forward strand.
ACCATCGGTATCTTGTACTTCTCGGTTACCGGCGCCGCTGCTTTGGTGGTGGCGGAGCTGTAGGGACCAAGCACGAACTTCACGCCGTCCTGGTTGATCAGGCGCTCGAGCAGCTGCGCCGTACGTGCAGGGGTGGATTCGTCGTCGTAGTAAACAACTTTCAGCTTGTAGCTCTTGCCACCGACCTTGACGCCGCCGGCTTCATTGATTTGCTTGACCGCAAGGTCATAACCGTTCTTGGCATGCACGCCGTTGGTCGAGTACTTCCCCGTGAAAGAGATGGCAGACCCCAGGGTGATGGTGTCGCCGTCGACCCGGGCCTGCGCCGGGGCGGCGCAGGTTATCGCCAGCGCGACCGCACCGGCCGTCGCGGTCCTGCAATCCAATAACTGTCTTAGCATCGAAATCTCCTCCGGACAGATAAACTTTGTATACGTGGCGCGTAACCGTCGGCCCGTCGAGGCGTTCGGCTCGAACCCGACTGTGCCCGATCGCGGCACAATGCCGCGAATTTATTCGTTTTGCCGGTATATATCAAATTGCGCCGCGCTTGCGCAGAATGGGCCGGGCTGCCAACCGGCCGCCATCAACCAGAGGAACCTGCTGCCTTGACATCGAGCGCCCTGCGGCGCCAGCTGCAGCTGCTGGCCGCCTCGCTCAGCGGTGAGCTGCACCTGGATGAAACGCACCGGCGTCTGTATGCCACCGACGCCTCGCACTTCGAGGAACTGCCGCTGGGCGTGGCCCTGCCGCGCGATGCCGGGGACTGCCAGCGACTGTTGGAGCATTCGCTCGCCGGCGGCATACCCCTCATTGCGCGCGGCGCCGGCACCGGGTTATGCGGACAGACCGTGGGCGCCGGGCTCGTTGTCGACTGCTCCCGGTACATGTGCAACGTGCTGCACAGCGACCCTGGCGGGCGCACAGCGCGCGTCCAGCCGGGCGTTGTTCCCGCCGACCTGAACCGGCTGCTACTGGCTGACGGGCTGCGCTTCGCGCCGGACCCGTCGACGCTGGACCGTTGCACGATAGGCGGCATGCACGGCAACAACGCGTGGGGCTCGCATGCCCCGCGCGACGGCAGCACCCGCGATCACGTGCTGTCTGCCGAAGGACTGACCGGCGACGGCTGCCGGCTGCAGTTCGGCCCGGTGAGCGACGCCAATCTGCACCGCAAGCTCGCGCAGAACGACGCCGAAGGGCGCATTTACCGCGCGGTGCACGGCATCATCGATCGCCACCGCGAGGCGATCCTGGCCCGTTCTCCGGATTTCCGGGTCATCAACAATACCGGTTATGCGCTGGACGTGCTGGCGCGCGCACGGCCCTGGAACCGCGACGGCGAACCCTTCAACCTCACGCGGCTGCTGAGCGGGTCCGAGGGCACACTGTCGCTGCTGACCAGCCTGACGGTGAAGCTCAGCCCGGTGCCCCCGGCGCGCGGCCTGGTGTGCCTGCACTTCGATGCCCTGCAGGGCGCCGTCGATGCCATCGCGCCGCTGATGGCGCTGCGCCCCGCGGCGCTGGAAATGCTCGACCGGGCGTTGCTCGACCTCACCGGGCAGCAGCCGGAACAGCGCGCCAACCGGTTCTGGATCAGCGGCGAACCCCAGGCGGTGCTGATGGTCGAGTTCAGCGGTGAGCGCGCCGAGGTCGAGGCGGGCCTGGTGAGCTGCCAGGCCCTGGTCGACAAACTGCCGGGGTACTACACCAGCGCGGCCATCGCACAGCGCGACATCGACAAAGTGTTCGCGCTGCGCCGCGCCGCCCTGGGCCTCCTGATGGGGCGCCCGGGACGGCGCAAGACGGCCACCATCATCGAGGACAGCGCCGTGCCCGTTGCGGTGCTCGGCGATTACCTGCAGGAGGTGCGTGCGCTGATGCGTCGGCTCGACGTCGAGTGCCTCTACTACGGCTCGCTGTCACAGGGCCTGGTGCACCTGCGCCCCTGGCTGGATCTGGACGATCCGCAGGACCTGCGCAAGTTCGTCGAGCTGCCGGCGGCGTTGAGCGAGATCGTCGCCCGTTACCGCGGCGCCTTCTCCACCAAGCACGGCGACGGCCGGCTGCGCGCGCCCTGGCTGGAAACCCTGTACGGAGCCGAGATCGTCGATCTGTTCCGGCAGGTGAAGCGGGCCTTTGACCCGCACAATCTGCTCAACCCCGGAAAGATTCTCGACCCGCCGCCGCTGACCCGGAACCTGCGCGCCACTCCGGCCGCCGCCGCGACCACCGGCCTGCGCTGGCCGGACGGCTGGAGTCAGGCGCTGCGGCGCTGTAACGGCGCCGGCGCCTGCCGCAAGAGCAGCGGCAGCATGTGCCCGTCGTACATGGCGACCCGCGACGAGATGCACGCAACGCGGGGGCGCGCCAACCTGCTGCGGCTCGCGAACGGCGGCGGCGCCCCGGGGACCGCCGTCGCCGATGCACTCGCGCTCTGTCTCTCGTGCAAAGCCTGCCGGCGCGAGTGCCCCGCAAACGTCGACATGGCACGCATGAAAGCCGAATGGCTGTACCAGCAGCGTGCGGCCGGGCAGTGCGACCTGGCGCAGCGGCTGATCCCTCGGTTTGCCGCGCTCAGCCGCGCGGCCAGCGCAACGCCGCGGCTCGCGAACGCGCTGCTCGCGACCGGGCTCAGCAAGCGGCTGCTCGGCATGGACCCGCGACGCAGCCTGCCACAGCTGGCGCAACAGCGCTTCAGCGCCTGGTTAGCGCATCGCGGACGCACGGACGCGGGCGAACCAGTCGTGCTGCTCAACGACCCGCATACCGAGTACTACGAGCCCGCTGTCGGCCGCGCGGCGGTGCTCGTGCTGGAGCACCTCGGCTACCGCGTCAGGGTGACCCCATGCGCCTCCAGCGGTCGCATCGAGATCAGCCAGGGCGCTCTCGATGAAGCGCGCCGCGCGCTGACGCACACGCTGGGGGGCATCGCCGGGCTCGATTTGCCCGCTGACGTGCCCGTCATCGGTCTGGAGCCCTCGGAGCTGCTCACGCTGCGCGACGAGGCGGGCGATCTCGGGGCGCCGGAACAGCACGCGGCCCTGACCGCACTCGCCGGTCGCGCCGTGCTGCTCGATGAGTTCCTCGCGGCACGCGCCCTCCCCCGCGCGGCGCGGCCGGGCCGCGCGCTGATCCACACGCACTGTCACCAGAAGGCGCTGGGCGATGCACAGGCCAGCGCCAGCGCGTTGACCGCGCTCGGCTGGTCAGCGGAGACCCTGGACAGCCCGTGCTGCGGGATGGCCGGCTTCTTCGGCTACCGGCACTACGAAGTCTCGCTTGCGGTCGGGAATCTCGGGGTGCTGCCAGCCGTGCGCGACGCGGGCAAAGACACGCTGATCGTGGCCAACGGCACCAGCTGCCGGCAACAGGTCCGCCACGCCACCGGGCGCCGGGCCCGCCACATCGCCGAAGCCGTGGCCGGAGCGCTGGGCCTCACGGACGTGACTGCGTGAAGTAGCGCCCCGGGGTGGTCCCCAGCGCGCGGCGAAACATCGCAACGTAGGCACTGGGGTTCTCGTAGCCGAGCTCCAGGGCCACCTGGTTGACCCGCTCGCCGGTAGCCAGCCGCCGCAGCGACTCGAGCAGGCGCAGCTGCTGGCGCCACTGGCGGAAGGTCATGCCCGTTTCGCGCTGGAACCGACGGCTGAAAGTACGCGCGCTCATGCCGATGCGCGCCGCCCAGGCATCAACTCCGGTCGGGTCGGCGGGATTCGCCTGCAGCGCCTGCGCCACCCGTTTCAGGCGCCGGTCGTGCAGCAGCGGTAGATGCAGCGGCGCGGTTCGCAGGTTGCGGATCTGGTCCAGCAGCACGCGCACCAGGCGGCCCTCGGCGCCGTTCAGGTCGTATCCGCCGCCGAACGGCACCGCGCTGAGGATCAACTCGCGCAGCAGCGGACTCACCCCCACCACGCAGCACTCGGCCGGCAACCGGGCGGCGGCGCGCGGCTCTATTTTCACGTTGCGCATGCTGAGCCGCACATCGCCCCCGCGCACCTGGTGGCGCATGCCGCCCGGGACCCATACGGCGCGGTGCGGCGGCACCACCCAGATGCCCGCGTCGGTGTGCACGGTCATGCCACCCTCGATGGCATAGAGCAGCTGGTGGCGGCGGTGGGTATGCCAGTCGATCACGTGCCCTGCCGGGTGATCGTACGCTTCCGCCACCAGCGGACGGCGCCGCTCGGCAACTGGCCGATTCTCGTTATCTTTTGTCTTCATAACGGCTTTATGCCAGCGGTTTGCGCGGCTAAAGTCAAGCCTGGTCAGGTCTACGGCTCCGATTGTCCCATGCGTGTTCCCGAAAAATGGCGCCGCCCCGAGGTGCTGCTGCTGGTAATGGCCGGCGCGGTGCCGCTGTCGTTCGCGACCTGGATGGCGCTGCTCAACAACTTCGCCGTGGAGCGCGCTGCGTTCACCGGCTGGGAGATGGGCGTGCTGCAGAGCCTGCGCGAGGTCCCGGGTTTTCTCGCCTTCGCGGTGGTGTTCGTGATCCTGATCATGCGCGAGCAGACGCTGGCCTTCTGGTCATTGCTGCTTCTCGGTCTGGGCACCGCGCTCACCGGGGTGTTTCCCTCGGTGATCGGTCTCTACGTGACGACCGTGGTGATGTCGATCGGTTACCACTACTACGAGACCGTGCAGACCTCACTCGCGCTGCAGTGGATTCCCCGGCAACGGGCGCCCGAGCTGCTGGGGAAGATCATCGCAGTGGGGTCGTTCACGTCGCTGGCGGCGTACGCCATCATCTTTCTGGGGCTCAAGCTCGCCGGCCTCGACTATGCCTGGGTGTACGCGGCGGGCGGCGGCGTCACGGTGGTGCTGGCGCTGATCGCCTGGTTCGCGTTCCCGAAATTCCCACCGGTGGTCGCGCAACGCAAGCACCTCGTGCTGCGTAAACGCTACTGGCTGTTCTACGGGTTGACCTTCCTGTCCGGCGCGCGCCGCCAGATCTTCATCGTGTTCGCTGGCTTCCTCATGGTGGAGAAGTTCGGCTACAGCGCCGCGGCGGTCACGCTGCTGTACCTGGTCAACTGCGGCGCAAACATCTGGCTGGCACCCAAGATCGGCAGACTGATCGCGCGCTGGGGCGAACGCCGCGCGCTGACTTTCGAGTATGCCGGACTGGTGGTTCTGTTCACGGCGTATGCCTTTGTCGAGAACGCCACCGTCGCGGCCGCCCTGTACGTCATCGATCACCTGTTCTTCGCCATGGCGATCGCGATCAAGACTTACTTCCAGAAAATCGCCGACCCGGCGGACATCGCCTCGACCGCCGGCGTGTCCTTCACCATCAATCACATCGCGGCCGTGATACTGCCCGCGGTGATGGGCGTAGTCTGGCTCGTATCGCCGCCCACCGTGTTCCTGAGCGGCGCTGCGTTCGCAGCCGCGTCGCTGCTCCTGTCGCGGCTCGTGCCGAGTAATCCCGAACCGGGTAACGAAACCCAGCTCAATCTGCGCGCGCTGGCGCTCGGCCGTCCTTAGTTTTCCCTGTCCCATAAGTACGCTGCTTGTGGGGCAGGACACTGGCCGCCGGTTTCGGCTAGGGCCCCCGGCGCAGGCCCACCCAGGTGACCGCGCCCACGCCGAAGATGATCAGCAGCCCCAGGTTGTAGGCGGTCCAGCCGTGCGCGCGCAGTAAAAACCCGGGCAGGTAGGCGCCCAGCGCGCCGCCCGTATAGTAGAACGACAGGTACAACCCGTTAACGACGCCTTTGTTGTCCGGGGCGGCGTGGTTCAGGAATGCGGACAGGGTTGCATGCACCAGAAAGAACCCCGCGCTCATGGTCAGCGTGGCGGCGAAGACGGCGGCCACGTTGGGCGCGAGCAGCGCGGCGAGACCCAACGCGTAGATTGCGGCGCCGGCGAGAATACCGCCGAGGTCGCCGCGCAGCCGCGCGCTGAGACGCGTGGACATGACGGCGAGCACGAACCCGATCAGGTAGCCGGAATAGACCAGCGAGATCACGAACGCCGACATGGACGGATCGAGGTGCTTCAGCCGGAACGGTACGAGCGTCAGCGCGGACGCGAAAGTGGCAAACACCAGCAGCAGCCCCAGATAAGCATGCAGGTAGCCCGGCCAGCTGAGCACACGGCGGAACGCGCGCCAGCCGAGGTGCTGCGGCTTTGGCCGTGCATCGCTCGGCAGGCGTGTGGTCAGCCACCAGCAAACGAGCAGCAACCCGGCAAAGCACCCGAACGCCCAGCGCCAGTGCAGATACTGTCCGGCCAGGCCGCCGACCAGCCGTCCGCCGAAACCGCCCAGGATCGTGGCGGCGATATAGTAGCTGACCGCGTTGCGCACGCGCTCGACCCTGACCATGTTCGCGCAATAGGTCATCAATGCGGTGAATATCGCGGGCAGGAGCAACCCCTGCATCAGGCGCAGCAGCACCAGTCCCCAGAATGCCTCGACGACCAGAAACAGGCCCTGGTTGACCGCCAGCAGGCCCATCGCTACCAGCAGCACGCGCCGCGCCGAGCTCGCCTCGGTGAGGTAGCCGTAGACCAGCGGCGCAATGCCGAGCGGCACCAGGGTGACCGAGATCAGCAGTGATACATCGGTCATGGACACACCGAGCTGCGCCGCGATCAGCGGCAGGATCGGCTGCGGTATGTACAGCGTCCCGAATGCACATACGGTGATGAAAAGCACCGCGCTCAGCGTGGAGACGGACACCGGCGTTCAGGCGCGGCGGGACGGGCGCGGGCGGCGGCACCGCAAGAGCGGGACCAACGGGGTGCCCGACTAGTAGCCCAGCGCGCAGCCGTCCTTTCGCGGATCGGAGGCTCCGTGCAGGGCACCGGAATGCCAGTCGATGAACACCGCCTGCCCGCCGCCCAGCGGACCGGGTGCGCGCACCACCTTGTGGCCCAGTGACTCCAGCCCTTCGCAGGTTGCGGCCGGCACGCCCTGCTCCACTTTGAGCACCCCGTCGTACAGGGTGAAACGCGCCGCGTCCAGCGTTTCCTGCAGATCGAATCCGAAGTCGAGCCAGTTGCTCATGAAATAGGTCTGCCCCATTGCCTGGTAGTGGCCGCCCATCACACCGAAGCTGAGCACGGGGCGCCTGTCGCGGTAGACCATCGCCGGAATAATGGTATGCAGCGGACGCTTGCGGGGTGCCACGCAATTGACGTGGCCCGCTTCGAGCACAAAGCCGGCGCCCCGGTTCTGCAACGAGATACCGGTATCGCCCGCGACCAGCCCGCTGCCCCAGGCGTCGAAGGTGCTGTTGATGAACGAGCAGGCGTTGCGGTCCTCGTCGACCACGCTCAGGTAAACGGTGTCCGCATGGTCCGGAAACGCCGAGCGCAGCGGCTGGGACAGCGCGCGCCGCGGATCGAAGCGCTGCCATTGGCTGCGCGCGAAGCCGTCGCTCAGCAGCTTTTCGAGCGGCGCCGCGGAAAAGTGCTGATCGGCGACGAACCGGTCGCGCTCGGCAACCGCCATGCTGAACGCCTCGGCCAGGAGATGCACGTGCTCGACACCGAGGTGGCGGCATTCGGCGAGGTTGCTCTGCGCCAGCATGTTCAACGCCATCAGCACCGTGATTCCCTGTCCGTTCGGCGGTATCTCGAAAATCTCGTGGCCGCGGTAAAGGGTCGAAACCGGGTCCATCCACTGCGAGCGGAACTCGGCGAAGTCATCCAGGCTCAGCAGGCCGTTCAGGCTGTCGCTGAACTGCACGATGCGCTCCGCGATCGGCCCGCGGTAGAACGCATCGCGGCCAGCCGAGGCGATCAGGCGCAGGGTGCCTGCCAGCTCGGGCTGGCGGTGCACCGATCCGGCGGCCGGCGCCAGGCCCTCGTTCAGGTAGACCCGCGACGCGTCCGGCGTCGCCCGCAGCACATCGAGCGTGTTGCTCCAGTTGGCGGCGATCACCGGGGTGACGGCGAATCCGCGCTCCGCGCAGTCGATCGCCGGTTGCATCAAGCGTGAAAACTCCGTGTTCCCGAAGCGCTCGTGCGCCGTGCACCACGCATCTATCGCGCCGGGGACCGTGACGGAGAGGATGCCGCTCTCGGGAACGCTTTGCGTGCAGCCGCGCACGGCGAACGCCTCCAGCGTGGCCGCCTGCGGCGCCCACCCGCTGCCATTCAACGCATGCAACCGGTCGCCGGCAGCCTCGTGGTAGAACAGGAAGCAGTCGCCCCCGATGCTCGTCGAGTAAGGTTCGACGACGCTCAGAACGGCGGCGGCGGCAATCGCCGCGTCCAGCGCATTACCGCCGCCGCGCAGCACCTCGAGTGCGGCGTACGTTGCAACGGGCTGGCTGGTGGCGGCCATCGCGCGCGTGCTCATCACCACCGAACGGCCGGGAAACTGCGTATTTCGCATCGGGTTTCTTGTTAGGCTTGAGGTGACCGCAATGATACAGAGGATGGCGAAGTGAATCTTTATCTGGTACGCCACGGCGACGCGCTGAGCGATACACAGGATTCCGCGCGCGCGCTGAGCCCGAACGGCCGCAGGGAGCTCGAGCAGCTGGCGGGGGCGCTTGCACCACACGTACGCGCCACGACGATCGTGCACAGCGGGAAAACGCGCGCCGAGCAGAGCGCGGAAATCCTCCGGGCAAAGGCGCTGACGAACGCCAGCGTGGAAGTGCAGGCCGGTCTCAACCCCAACGACGACGTGGCGGGCATGGCGGAGGCGCTGCAGCACGAGTCGCGCGAGCTGGTGGTCGTGGGCCACCTGCCCTACGTCTCCCGGCTGGCTTCACTGTTGACGTGCGGCGATGCAGAACGAACGGTATTCGCGTTCGATACGGGCACCTGTCTGGCGCTGGAGCGTCTCGGCACCACGTGGTGTGTGCGCTGGATGCTCGACCCGCGGCTGCTGTAAGGAGGTGGCGGGCCGTCCCCCGCGGGCAAAGCCCTGCGCACGTTTCACCGGTCGACCCGGTACACGAAATACGCCCAGCCGCGCGCCGCCAACGGCAGGGGCAACTGCCGCCAGCGGGGCACCTGCATTTCGCGATCGCTCAACACCAGGGCGCCGGCGTCCAGCAGACCGTCAATCAACGGCGCCAGTGCTGCTGCGAGGTGCGCGTCACCCGCGGAATCGTCGCTCCCCAGGTCCGCATGCACGAGTGCCACCTGCAGCGCGGCGATGCGCGGGCTGGCGAGCTGCTCGCGCAGGTCGCCGAGCCATAGGCAGTCGGCGGGCGGAATGCAGTCCGGCGGTGCGTGCACCGCGCGATCGAAAACGTGAATCTCGCGCGCCGGAAACAGCTTGCGCAGATGATCGTAGGTGCGGCCCTTGCCCAGCCCGAGCTCGAGCAGCACGCCCGGGCGGCCGGCCAGCTCGCGCTGCGCAAACTCCAGGCACGCTTTCTGGGTGGCGAGCCTGGCGAGCATGCGCTCCAGCCGGCTCTGGCGCCTGTCGCTCATCGGGCCCCCGGCCGGCTGCATCACTCCAGCGCGGCTTTCGCCAGCTTCTCCTTGGCGTCGCGCAGCTTGGCGGTGCTCTCTTCGAGCCGGTTGGCGAGCGTGCGGATGATCTGCACCGCAATGTCGGGCGACCCCTTGACCAGCTGCATGAACACGTCCTTGCTCACGTTCAGCGCGTGCACCGTGTCCTTGGCGCGCACGGTCGCGGTGCGCGGAGTGTCGCACAGGATCGACATTTCACCGATCACCTCGTTCTTGCCGCGCGTCGCCACCAGCACGGGGCCGTTTTCCGAATCGACCAGCACCTCCGCCGTACCCCCGGTTATGATGTAGGCGCTGTCGCCGTGCTCGCCTTCGTGGCAAAGCTCCTCGCCCGCCTGGAATTCCAGCCAGCGGCTGGTGAAAGCCAGCAACTTCAGCTTTGACGGATCGAGATGCGCAAACAGGCCGATGTTGCGCAGCAGCTTGGCTTCTTCTTCCAGACTCATGACTCAAACCTCTGCGGAACGCACACCGCCGTCCCGCACCACCGGGGCTGCCAGGCAGCGGGGCCGCTCATCCCACTCAGTATCGCAGCGTTTTCCAACACTTCCCCTCAGCCGTTGTGCAGCAGCGCCTTGAACGTTCCGTCGGCTTGCTCGAGCTCATCGAACGTGCCCTGCTCGATGACTCTTCCACTTTCCATCACCAGCGCTCTGTCGAATTCGCGGGCGTACTCCGCACGCCCTGAGACCCAGATCAGACCGCGCCCCTCGCACTGCTCGCGCACGCCCTTCAGGAGCTGCAGCTCCTTGGCACCGTCCAGCGTACTGGTGGCATCATTGACGATGAGTATGTCCGGCTGTTTAAGCAAGGCGCGCGCCACGGCCAGCTTCTGGCGCTGCTCCATCGACAGGCGTCCGCCGCCGATGCCGACATCATAGTCCAGCCCGACCCTGACGATGTCGACGCGCAGGCCGTGCCCGTCAATCACACTGTTTATCACGCTGCTCAGCCGCGCCTGGCCGCGCGCCTGCCCGTAGGCGAGCTTTCCGAAAAGGATGTTGTCCAGCAGCGTCGATTCGCCGTTGTATGCATCGGCGTCGAAGAACGCCACCACGTCGCTCAGCTCGGACGGCAGATTAGCGCGAAACGCATCGCGCGCCTTGAGAATCCGCGTCTGCATTTGCTCGTCGATCAATCCCAGGCGGTGGCGCGCCGGGGCCAGCTTGAATGCCAGGGACAGAAATCGTGCCTGTGTCTCCGCATCCATCGCGCGCATGCCCTGGGTCGAGATACGTTTCAGCAGCTGCTGGTACTCCGGCAGATCTTCCGCGCTGATGAACGAGAACTGCTCGAAAAACTCGTGGCCCGGCGGCAGGTCCGCGAACAGATCGACCATGGTGTCAGCGACCTTGCGGCCCACTTCGAGAAGATCGGTCTGCAATCCCGCCTCGGTCAGGATGTGCAGCATGTATTCGTGGTTGGCGATCTTCTCCAGATCGAACGTCGCGTCGGTCGGCGTGCCGAACAGCAGGTTCTCGGCGACCGACGCGTTCAGGTTGTAGCGGTTTTCCTCGAAGGGTTCGACCAGTCCCGACAGATCTTCTTCGCGCAGCCGCTCATGCAACGCGGCGCGCGCCTGCATGACGCGCTGCGAGAATTCCTCGCGCGCCTGCGGATCGATGGTGCTGTGCAGACCGAGATGGTAGATGTCTTCTTCGAGCCCCACCACACGCATCAGCTCTACGATCCGCAGCTCGAGCTGTTCGCCGTCGTCGACCCCGGCGCCCGCGTAGTCGACCCAGTCAGCCGTAAAAGCGTGCAGCGAGTTGCCGGTGCGCAGCGCCTCCTCGCGCTCGGCGGTCAGCGCCCGCTTGAAGCTCTCATCGATGTCGGCGAGGACCCTCGGGAGGTGCTTCAAAGCGTAGTGCATGTTGTCGCGCACGCTGCCGGGAAACAGGTACACGCTCGGGCCGACGTAGCCGATACGGCGCCCGACCACCGACTCCGGCAGGTCCGCCGTGTTCTGATCGCCGATCGTGATACGCCCGGCCGTCGGCCGCAGCAGACGGGCGAGCAGGCGTGCGAACTCGTCGCGGCCGCTGCCGTTCGGCCCGGTGATCAGTACGTGCTCGTTCAGGCGCAGCTGCGCATTGACGCCGTCGACCAGCTTTATCAGCTGGTCCTCGCTGAAGCTCAGGTTGCTCGCCACCAGGTCGCCTTTCAGGGGTGGCACGGTCTCGGCTTCGTCCGCCACCAGCGCTTCATCCAGCATCTGCTGGGGCTCGAACTGGTCCAGCACCTGCGCGTACTTGACGCGTACGTCTTCCTTGGTCTCGTAGTACTTCAGCAGCTCTTTCCAGGGGTCGGCGAGATCCTTGTACGCGGCCAGCACTGCCACCAGCGCGCCCAGCGACAGCTCACCCATGATCACGAAATAGCCGCCCGCCGAGTAAAAGAAGAACGGCGTGATCTGGGCCAGGAAATTGTTCAGGAACTTGATGAAGAACTTTTTCCGGTAGATATGGTAGCGGATGTGGAAGATGTGCCCGAGGCGCGCGCTGATGTCCGCCCGTTCGTAGTGGGTGGTGTCGTTGGCGTGAATTTCCGCAATACCCGATACCGAGTCCCCGATCCGTGCGGCGAGCTGCCGCGCCGCGAGCACGCGCTGCTTGGCCAGCCGGTTCACCCGTCGCTGCAGCTTCGGAATCACGTACATCTGCAGCGGGTACGTGGCCACCGCCGCCGCGCCCAGAAACGGATCCTGGTTAAAAATGAAAAACAGATAGGTGAGCAGCAGACCACCCTGAAACGCGGGCAGGGAGAACGCCTCGCCGATGAATCCACCCAACGGTTCGGTTTCCGCGGTTATCATGGGAATGATTTCGCCGGACGACACGCGCTTGAAATGCGGCAACGGGAACCGCAGCAGGCGCGAGTAGAGCTGATAGCGCATGCGCCGCAGCATGCGTTCACCCAGCACGCCACGGTACACGTTCAGGAAGTACTTGAAGCCGCCATTGATCAACACCAGGAACAGAAACAGGCCGCACAGCGCGAACAGGTAGGTGATCTGGGTGAACTCGAACCCGAGCACGGCCTGCGGCATGCCCTGGCCGCCGATCGCCTCGTTGATGATGATCTTCGGCACCTCGAGCGAGAAGTACACGAACGGCATGGACAGCGCGGTCACCACCAGCAGCACGATCTGCCCCTTCAGGCTGTGCTTCAGGATGTACTTGAACAGTGAGCGTTCCATGTTACTGGGCGTGTTGAACGGGTGGGGTTTGCTGTTGTTGTTGGTGGTCGCCGGGATCTGACGGGTTGCTCGCACCTATGGTAACTTGCCAACCTGTCCCGTGCACCTGGCGCGCATGTGTGCCGAAGTACGTGGAGTGCTCGTTTTCAATGGCTCAATCAAGGCGTTACCTGCTCATCCAGGTCGAGCTGCCGGCGGCAGTGCGCGGTGCGAAATCCCGGCAGCGTGTGCTGAGGGCTCGCCCGTGTGCCTCGGCCGCCTTTCAGGGACCATGCACCCGGGCGCGGTAACGGCACCGCATGCAGCGCGCTGAACAGCGGCCGCCCGGTCCGCAGGGCGATTCGGGTGGCGCACCGGGCATTGCACGAGCCGGCGCGGCGCAGCATGCGAGCGTCGCTGTCGTGCTCAAAGGCTACCCGCGGCTGTCCGAGACGTTCATTGCCCAGGAACTGCTCGGCCTCGAGCAACGCGGCCACCGCCTGCTGTTCGTCTCCCTGCGCTACCCGACCGAGGCGCGCCGGCACCCGGTGCACGACGAGATCGCCGCCCCGCTCGCCTACCTGCCCGAGTACCTGCATCGGGAACCGCTGCGCGTGCTCGGAGCCTGGTGGCGCGTCAGACGCCGCGCCGGTTACCGGGCAACGTTACGCGCATGGCTGCGCGACCTGCGGCGCGACCCCAGCCGCAATCGGGCGCGGCGTTTCGGTCAGGCGCTGGTGCTGGTCGACGAGCTGCCGTCCTCCGTGACCTGGCTGTACGCCCATTTCCTGCACACACCGGCGTCGGTGGCACGCTACGCGGCGGCGATCGGCGGTCTGCCGTGGAGCTGTTCGGCACATGCCAAAGACGTCTGGACCTCCCCGGTCTGGGACATCGCCGAGAAGCTGCGGGACTGCCGGTGGCTGGTGACCTGCACGCAAGCCAACGTACGGTACCTGCGCGGGTTGAGCAACGACCCGCGGCGCATCGAGCTGGTGTACCACGGGCTCGATTTCCGGCGTTTCCCCGACCCCGGCGCGCGCCGCGGGACGCGCGACGGCAGCGACCCCGAAAACCCGGCGATCCTGCTGACGGTAGGCCGGGCGGTGGCCAAGAAGGGACTCGATGATCTGCTGCACGCGCTGGCGGAACTGCCCGCTGACTGCCACTGGCGCTGGCACCACGTCGGGCACGGCGAACAGCTGAGCGCGCTGCAGCACCTCGCCGGCCGGCTCGGCCTGAGCGACCGGCTGCACTGGCACGGGGCCCTCACACAGACCCGGGTCCTGTCGCTGTACCGCGAAGCGGACCTGTTCGTGCTGCCGAGCAGGATCGCGCCCGACGGCGACCGGGACGGGCTGCCGAACGTGCTGCTGGAAGCGCAGAGCCAGCGCCTGGCGTGCATTGCCACCGATATCTCCGGGATCCCGGAGCTGATCGAGAGCGGAGCCACGGGCATTCTTGTCGCGCCACAGGACAGGGATGCGCTGCGGGCGGCGGTGCTGCAGTTGATCACGGATGCGGCGCTGCGCGGGCGTCTGGCCTGGCAGGGCTTCGAGCGAGTGCGCCAGCGCTTTCCGCACAACCGCGGGATCGATCTGCTGGCACAACGGCTGCCGCGGTGAGCGAGGTCGCCTTCTACGCGCCCATGAAGGCGCCCAACCATCCGCGGCCCTCGGGCGACCGCCAGCTCGCGCGCCTGTTCGCGCGCGCGCTGCGGACGGCCGGTTATTCCGTCACCCCTGCTGCACAGCTGCGCAGCTGGGACGGCGGCGGCGATCAGCAGCGGCAGACCGCGATCGCCGCCCGCGGCGAGCGCATCGCCGAGGCCCTGGTGCGGCGCTGGCGGCGGCAGCCCCCCGCCGCGTGGTTCACCTACCATCTCTACCACAAGGCGCCGGACTGGATCGGGCCTCGCGTGTGCCGCGAGCTGGCCATCCCCTACATCGCAGCCGAGGTGTCGATCGCCGACAAGCAGCGTGACGGCGAGTGGCGTATGGGTTACGCGGCATCGCTGGAGGCCGTAAGCGCCGCCGCCGCGTTGATCTGCCTCAATCCGGGCGACCGTGAGGCGCTGCTGCGTTACCGCCCGGCCAGCGTGCTGCACCTCATGGCGCCGTTCTGCGACGCCCCCTCACCGAACGAGCCCGACTCGCGGCGCGCCGGCCGGACCCCGCGTCTGATCGTGGTCGCCATGATGCGGGCCGGTGACAAGCTGGAGTCGTATCGTCAGCTGGCCGGTGCACTGCAGCGCATTCGCGAGCTCGATTGGGAGTTGACCGTGGTCGGCGATGGCAGCCAGCGCGCCGGTGTCGGGCAGCTGCTGGTCCCGTGCGCGGAGCGCGTGCGCTATCTGGGGTGCGTGGACTCCGCTGAAATGCAGCGGGCGCTGGCCGGCAGTGACCTCTGTATCTGGCCCGCCCACAATGAGGCGCTGGGCATGGCGCTGCTGGAAGCGCAGATGTGCGGGGTGCCGGTGGTTGCCGGTCGCTCACCGGGCGTCGCGGCGATTGTCGAGCACGGACACACGGGTTTGCTCACCGAACCGGGCGATGTCGGCGCCTTCGCGGCGGCGGTGCGTGAGCTTCTCGACGATCCGGCACGCCGCAGAGCAATGGGACATGCGGCGGAGCACCGCAGTCGCGCGCTGCACGGCATCGATGCGGCGGCGCACAGGCTGCGCGAGATATTGCATCAGTGTCAACGTCGCAAGGCCGGATGATGCGCGTCGTTTTGATACGCCACGGACTCACGCGGTGGAATGAGCACAAGCGCATCCAGGGACATACCGACACCTCGCTGAGTGATGCGGGACGCGCACAAGTGAGCCGCTGGCGTCTGCCGGCGCAGTTGCAGTCGCAGCGCTGGTACGTGAGCCCTTTACAGCGCGCCCGGCAGACGGCTGACCTGCTCGGCTGCCCGGTGGCGTGCGTGGAACCGCGGCTGATCGAGATGCACTGGGGCGCGTGGGAGGGCGCGTCGCTCCCCGAACAGCGCTCCCGGCTGGGGGACAGACTGCGCGAGGAGGAGCGCCGCGGTCTGGACTTCCGCCCCCCGGGCGGAGAAAGCCCGCGCGACGTACAGCACCGTGTCCTGCGATGGTGCGCCGAACTGAGCGGTGTTGCCGGCGACGTCGTCGCGATCACCCACAAAGGGGTCATCCGCGCAGTGTACGCCGCCGCCGTGGAATGGGACATGCGCCATCCGCCCGTGCACGAGCTGCAGTGGCAAAGCGGGCATGTCTTCCGTGTGCATCGCGACGGACGCGTCAGCGTCAGCGCCCTGAACGTCAGCCTGCGCGGCTAACGCTGGAACAGCGCCCGCGCCGCCATCCAACGGACGTTGTCGAATGCGCTGGTCTCGCCGATCAGGCGCTCGCAGAAGGACCAGCACGCATCGTCCTGCACCAGGTGATGGGTCAGCAGGCCCGTCGGCTCGGCGCGATCTGCGCTGCCCGCCCGGCGCGTCGACAGGTGCTGCAGGACCTGCCGCAGCGCGTCAGGCTCCCCGCAGAAGCCCCGGTTGCCGCGCCACGCGACGGGATCCACGTGGGTGTTCACATGGCGCAGGCCGTGGGTGTCCACCGCCGCGGCACGGCCGCCGGAAGTCGACAGGCCCGTGAAACCGAGGCGCGCGAGGCACTCTACCACGCGCTGATCGATGCGGTTCCAGGGTGGCACGAGCACCGGCAGGCACGCACCGAACAGGGTCTCGAGACGCCGCCGCCCGTCACGCAGCTCGGCCAGCTGTGCAGGAAGGTCGCGGTGGTTGCCGAACTCTGACTTTTTTTCCGCATCGGGCGAGTGATTGAGGTGCGCGTAACCGTGTTGCAGCACATCGACCAGCGGTACGGCCCGCAGGCGCTGCATCAACGCATCCGTGGCACCGACCGGAATCACCGCCAGCGCAAGCGCCGTGTCCAGCTCGCCCGCCACGCGCAGCAGACGATCGAGCTGCATCGAGGCGTCCCGCGCATCGTCGTCGCGCCACCAGAATGTCGCCGTGAGCCCGGCGTCCTGCCAGCGCTGCAGCTCGGTGCGCAGGTCGCGCCAGCCGACACTCACAGCCACGCCTGCAGGAGTCGCGCGCTCACCTCTGCACCGCTCAGATCCACGCGCGGCACCCCGGAGTCGCAGCGCCGCTCGAGGACCTCATCGACGCGCGCTGCGAGCAGCGAGGCATCCAGCGACGCGGCGTTGTAACTCGCAGTCACACCCAGCGCCTGCAGCCGTTGCGCGCGCAGACTCTGTTCCATCTCGCCGCCTTGGGCGTAGGGTACCAGCAGACTCCTGCATCCGGCCTGCAGCACGTCCACCACGGTGTTGTAACCGGCCTGCGAAACAGACAACGCGCAGCCACGCAGCAGTTGCGTGAAGCGTCCGCTGGCCGGCGTGACGCGAACGTTGGACGGCGCTTCGGCGTGCAGCCGCTTGCGCAGCCCCGGGTCCAGGGCGCTGCCCAGCAGCAGACGCCAGCGTCTGCCGGCCTGGCAGCCGCGGCGGCTGGCTTCCAGGGCGGCACGCAACAGCGGATAACCGACGGCACCGCCGCCGGCGGAAACCAGGATCTCGCCGGCCCCCTCGGCGTGGCCTTCCGGCGCCGGGGCGGGCGCCGCCACATAGCCCGTGTAGTGTACCGGGCAGACGATATCCGCGGCACGCCGGAAGGTCGTCTCGAGTGTCGCAACGCGCGGATCGCCGTGCACCAGCACCGCCGCGAAGTAGGCCTCCAGCCAGGCCAGCGTCTCGCGCTCGCGCTCGACCTTGGTCTTGATCTGAAGGATGTCCCGGATCGAACAAACCGTGGTGATTGCGCGCTCGCGCAGCACGTCGAGCAAGGGCAACAGCTCGAAACGCAGCTGCCGGCGCGCAAACGGAAAAGATTCGATCAGCGCGACCTGCGGCACGGCATCGTCGAGCGCCGCGTACAGCTGCTGCAGGCGACGGGCGCGCAAGCGCTCGTCGATCACCTGCCCGCGGTGATCCAGCAGGGTGGCGAAATCGCCGGCGGCGCAGTGCAGGGGGTCGAGTTGCACGAATCGCACGCCCGGGTGCGCCGGCAGGGCGGCGACAGACTCGCCACCCGAGCACAGGGTCACCGGCACGCCGTCGCATGCCAGCGCATGGGCGACGCGCGCCGCTCGATGCAGGTGCCCGGAACCCAGCAGATGCTGGACGTAGACCAACACGCCGCTCATGCCGATCGATTATCGGTTGCCGGCGCCGCCCATGCACGGCTGCCCACCGCCAGGCTCTGGGCACTGACGGGCGGTGTCAGGTAGCCTGGGCACCCAGCCAGCCGTAGTCGCTGACTTCACCCCCCAGCCTCCGGTCGACCAGTGAGGCGACCGCATCGAGACCGCGGAGCAGGCCGGTGAGTCCGCTAGCCGACGGCGGCGGTTGCTGCTCGAGAGCGCTCAGCGCCGCGATCATGTCCGCGGTCGAGCGGTCCGTATCGGGTTCCAGCACACGGGCCAGCCCCAACGTGTGCGCGCGCCGCGCGCGGATCAGCTGCTCGCGTCGCGGGTATGCGCGCGGAATCAGCAACGCCGGCTTGTCGAATGACAGGATCTCGCAGAACGTGTTGTAGCCACCCATCGCCACCACCGCCGCCGCGCCTTGAATCAGGGACTCGACGTGGGCGTCGAAGGTCAACACCGCGACGTTGCTCAGCCGCTCGGCGCGGGCAATGAATTCGCGCTGCACATCGGGCTGCATGAACGGGCCCAGCACGAACAACGCCGGTCGCTGCTGCGGCCGGTCAGCCTCGTAGGCGCGCAACACCCAGTCGAACATCATCGCACCATCGCCGCCGCCGCCGCTGGTCACCAGCAGGTAGGGTTCGGAGAACGGCAGCGGCTGAACGCGCGTCGTGTTGTGCGGAACGCTGCGTTCGAGATACCCGGTGTAGACCATTCGCTCACGCACCTGCGGCCCCAGATCCAGCCCGGCAAGCGGGTCACCGAGTTCGGGCGGCCCGTACACCCAGATCTCGTCGTACAGGTCCTGCAGTGCGGGGATGACTTTCTTCCTGCGCCACTCGCGCTTCAGCAGCATCGGGTCGTCGAGCACATCGCGCAGTCCGAGCACGTTCACCGTGCCGCGCTCGCGGCACTGGCGCAGTGTCTGCTCGACTTCGCCCTCGAGCCCCAGGGGCTCTTTGTCGACCAGAAACAGGTCGGGGGAAAACGCCTCGGCGGTATGGCGGATGATCGCCGCACGCATCGCCAGCGTTTCGTTGATATCGATGTGCAGCCCGAGCGAGGTGTACTCACCGTTGTGCAGCTTGATCACTCCCGGAACCCGCACGAAGTCGACGCGCGCCCGGAAGTCGAAACTGCCGATAATGGGCGACCCCGACAGGATCAGCACCGACAGGCCCTTGAACCGGTCAACCAGCGCGTGGGCAATCGTCCGGCAGCGACGCAGATGGCCCAGACCGAAGGTATCGTGGCTGTAGATCAGAATCCGCGCGTTATGCAAACGATCGGTGAACACGGCGGGCCTCCTCGTCCAGCGCCAGTGAGATGACGCCTGCTTATATCGCGCCCGTCCGTCAGATCCCTGCGGTGGCGCTTGGTTGTTCAACTCCTGAGGTGGCGGCAGTGTAGCGCCAATATCGCCAACAAGCACACGAAATTTCTGCGCCTGCACATTGTCTATACACTGTTGCACAATGCCCCTGCCGGGGCGCGTCCCGGCGGCCCACAGACACGGTTCTACGCAGTTTCATGACCAGCAGCCTGCCATCCCTACTTTCTTTCATCCGCGGTGCGGCGGCCGCGGATCACGCCTAGCGGTACCGTTCCGGTGGCTGCCGTCGGGATGGTCCGCCGCGCGCACCGCTGGCTGGCCGGGCACAGGGACACCGAGCGCCTGCCGGCGCGGGTGACCGATGCCATAGAGCGGCAACAGCAGGCCAGCGAAATCCTCATCGGCTGGATCCAGTTCGGCATCCTGGCAACCTTTGCCGCACTCTACACGCTGTCGCCGAAGACCTTCACCGAGGACGCCGATTTCGCGCCCGTGCCCTGGGCGCTGGCGATTTACTTCGCATTCACGGTGGTGCGCCTGATGCTTGCACATGCGCGGCGCGTGCCGTACTGGATGCTGGTCGTGTCGGTGATTGCAGACATGGGATTGCTGCTGGGTCTTATCTGGACCTTCCATCTGCAATACGAACAGCCTGCATCGTTTTACCTGAAGGCACCCACGCTGCTGTATGTGTTCATTTTCATCGCCCTGCGCGCCCTGCGTTTCGAGGCGGGTTTCGTCGTGCTGTCCGGCCTGGTCGCGGCCGCCGGCTGGCTGCTGCTCGTCTGGTACGCTACCAGCGTCGATCCCCGGGACACGATGATCACACGCGACTATGTCGAATACATGACGTCCAACAGCGTGCTGCTGGGGGCGGAGTTCGACAAGGTGATATCGATTCTGATGGTCACCGCGATCATCAGCGTGGCGATCGCCAGGGCCCGCGGGCTGCTGGTGCGCTCGGTGGTCGACAGCAGCACCGCCCGCGATCTGTCCAAGTTCGTCCCGTCCGAGGTCGCCGAGCGGATCGCCGCCGCCGACGTCGCCGTGGCGGTCGGCCAGGGCGAGACCCGCGAAGCGACGATCCTGTTCGCCGACATCGAGGGCTTCACCACGCTCAGCGAACGGTTGACGCCGGAACAGCTGATCAGCACCCTGAACGAGTACTTCGCGGTGGTGGCCGAACCGCTGCGAACTTACGGTGGCGCCATCAACCAGTTTCAAGGCGATGCCATTCTCGCCACCTTCAACGTACCCACCGAGAACCCGCAACACGCCTCCAACGCGGTCCGCGCCGCGCTGGAAATACAGCGCGCGCTGCGCGGACGCCGGTTCGGGGACGGCATCGAGATGCGCGCGCGCATCGGAATCAACACCGGGACCGTGATCGGGGGTATGGTCGGGACCCCGGACCGGCTGGGTTACACCGTGCACGGGGACGACGTGAACCTGGCGGCGCGCCTGGAGACCCTGAACAAGGACTACGGCACGCACATCCTGGTGTCGGCCAGCACGGTAGCCCTGGCCGGGGACCTGGCGGCCGCGTTTCAGGTGCTCGGCGAAGTCAGGGTTCGCGGCAAACGCGGGGCGACGCTCATCTACACCGTGGACTGGCCCGGGGACTGAGCCGGCTGGGCCGCCGTCGCTCTGCGGCGGTCAGGGTGTCGCGCTGAAACCCCGCTCGCGCAGCTCGCTCAGGTAGCGGGTCACATTGTCACGGGCGGCGGCTTCGCTGCGCCGTTTGAAAAACGGGCTGCAGAAGAACGACCCGCGGTTGAGCAGGGATTCCAGAAACCGGATCTGCCCGCTGAAGAATTCGTCATCGGTCATGTGCTGCATCTCGCGCCGCACGGCTTCGCTGTCGCGTTTGAATCGCTCCCAGGGCAGCGCGAAGCTCGACAGATCTATGTCCACTACGATCCGCTCGTCAGCGTCCACCGGCTGCGACGGGTGCACGGTGACCATGATCATGGCGTACACGTGTTCGCAGAGGGCCGCGTCCAGATCGCTCCGGGCCACGGACCTGAACCATTCGGCGCTGCGCACCTCGTTGTCGGGTCCGGGCGTTTCGTAGATGGCATCGTGGAACCAGAGTGCGAGTTCCACCGCGTCCGGGTCGTGAAGGTCGCCGCGCGCCAGGTCGAACTGCTCGAGGCAGTGGCGGATATGATCCGGCGTGTGGTAACAACGGTGCGGTTCGCGGTAGCGCTCCAGCAGCCGTTCGAACACCTCCGATCCGTCGCTCCCCGGGGCGCCGCCGGCGCAGCGCTTCCATAGCGCACGGAAACGTTCCCGATCCAGACCCTGATCCGACTGAGAGCTTGTGGCGTGCGTGGCTAATGCCATGGTTTACCCCGACTTTCCCTTGCCCTCACGCTCGGCACCCGACGTCAGAAAGAGTCTAAGGTGGCGCACGTCGTGGCGTCAATGTGGTCGTGTACAGCGAAAACTGCCCCGATTTCAGTGACGTAATCCATAATTCTTGAAAGATTCGAGATTTTCACCGCTTGTTATCGGCAAATCGCCGCGGATTCTGAATCGCCGGTCGCCGCCCGCGGCCCCCCGGCGCTAGGGCATCCCGGCTCGGGTTGCTAACATTCGGCGCCCCGGGCCCGCGGAACCTGCAAACGATGCGCATCACGTCGATCGACTGGCGCTGCGAAGACATGGCATTGAGCAAGCCGTACTCGATCGCCTTTCGCACGGTCAGCGAAGTCAGCAACGTAATCGTGCTGATGCGCACGGACTCGGGCGCACTCGGCCTCGGCGCCGGTTCGCCGGAGCCGCACGTGACGGGCGAGACGCTGCAGGCCTGCACGGGCGCGCTGGACGAGCATGCGCCCGCACTGATCGGCGCAGCGCCGCTGGAACTGGTTCGCAACTGCCGGATGCTGCAGAGCCCGCTGGCGCGCTTTCCGGCCGCCCGCGCCGCGCTCGATATGGCCTTGCATGATCTGTTCGGGCAATGCCTCGGCAAACCGCTGGTCGAGATTCTCGGTCGTGCGCACGGCGGCCTGCCGACCTCGGTCACGGTAGGCATCAAGGAAGCCGAGGCGGCCATCGCGGAGGCGCAAGCGTACCTGGCTGCCGGGTTTCGCATACTCAAGGTCAAGCTCGGTGACGACATAGAGGACGATCTCGAGCGCCTGCGCCTGATGCGTGAGCGCCTGGGACGCGGCTATCGGGTGCGCGTGGACCCCAATCAGGGCTACGACCTGGCGCAGCTGCAGCGCCTGCTTGCGCAGAGCGAGGCCCTGGGGCTGGAGTTTGTCGAGCAGCCGCTGCCGGTTGGGGACGGGCCCGCGCTCCGCCGGCTGCCCGCCGAACAGCGCGAACGCCTGGCCGCAGATGAGGCGTTGCTGAGCGAAAACGATGCATTGCGATTGACCGAAGCGCCACGCCCTTACGGGATCTGGAACATCAAGCTGATGAAATGCGGCGGCGTCCATCCGGCGCGGCGCATCGCCGATCTGGCTGAAACGGCCGGCATCGAGCTGATGTGGGGCTGCATGGACGAGAGCGTGATCAGCATCAGTGCGGCCCTGCATGCAGCCCTGGCTTCGCCCGCCACACGCTATCTCGATCTGGACGGCAGCCTGGACCTGGCGCGGGACGTGGCCACGGGCGGGTTCCAGCTGCGTGACGGGATAATGGACACCACGGGACAACCCGGACTGGGTGTGCGACTGACAGCCGGCGACTAGCGCGGCCGCGCTGCGCCGGGGCTAGCGCGACGCGCTGGGGCTGGGGCGGGTAAACAGCGCATGCGCGCCCTTGACCAGCAGCGCCGGCCACAGGCACATCCAGACGATGGAATGAATCACGCTGTGCGGACGCTCCACCAACGCGCGGCTGACGGCCAGCACCAGCACCACACATCCGACCGTCACCCATAGATTGGCCGCGAGCAGCCACGGCAGGGCGGTCAGCAACTCACTCATAGTCAACACCTCTCGCCAACGATGCGTCGTTTTATTGGCGCACAGCGCTTCTGCGAGCGCTTTACCGAGGACTGGCGCGCTGACGGCGCGCGGCGGCCGGATGGCCGACGCCCGATTGTAAATAATTTCGACGTAACATCAAGCCACCAGGGACTGCGCGGCACGGCACGGCCCTTGCCCGCCGGGAGCCATTTGCCCGACGGCGGCGGCGGCGATTATGCTGCGGGGCCGTCGGTCACTCCGGATTCGCCCGTGCCCCGCTACGAATCGCAGCACTGGAATCGCCGCGTCGCCGGTCTCGCCGGGCCGATCATCCTCTCCAACCTGTCAGTCCCGCTGGTCGGCGCCGTCGACACCGCCGTGGTCGGGCACCTCGAGGACCCCGTGTACCTGGGCGCGGTGGCGTTGGGCGCGGTGATTTTCGGCTTCGTCTTCTGGAGCTTCGGCTTCCTGCGCATGAGCACCTCGGGACTGACAGCGCAGGCGCTGGGGCGCGACGACACAACCGAGGTGCGCGCAATCCTGTGCCGGGCGCTGCTGATCGCGGCCGCCTGCGGCCTGCTGCTGATCCTGCTGCAGTGGCCGCTGGGCCGGGGTGCGCTGGCGCTGACCGAGGCGCGCGCCACCCTGCTCGAGGAGACGTTTATCTATTTCCAGATCCGGGTATGGGGCGCGCCGGCGACCCTGGCCAACTACGCCGTGCTCGGCTGCCTGATCGGCCTGCAGCGCACCGGCGCGGCGCTGGTTCACCAGCTGACGCTGAACGTCACCAACATGGTGCTCGACGTGTGGTTCGTTCACGGCCTGCACATGCACACCGCGGGCGTCGCCGGCGCCTCGGTCATCGCCGAGTTCGTCGCCGCGGGCGCGGGCCTGATGCTGGTGGCCGGCCAGCTGCCCCACCCGTTTGGGGTGCCCGCAGCGCGCCTGCTGGAGCGCACCCGGTTGCGGGAGCTCCTGATCATGAACGTGAACATTGCGCTGCGTACCCTGTGCCTGACGGCGGCTTTTTTCTACTTCACCGCGCTCGGCACGCGGATGGGCGACGAGACCCTGGCCGCCAACGCCGTGCTGCTGCATTTCCAGCATTTTCTGGCGTACGGCCTGGACGGGTTCGCACACGCCGCCGAGACGCTTGCCGGCAATGCCTACGGCGGTAAGCGCGGCCGCGAGTTTCGTGCCGCGGTCAGCGCATCGACCCGCCTGGCGGTGCTCGTCGCCTCGGGCTACACCCTGGCTTATGCCCTGGCGGGGCCCCTGCTCGTGGATCTGATGACCGATATCGAGGCGGTACGGCGGATCGCCTACGCCCATCTGCCGTGGCTCATCGCCGCACCCCTGCTGTCGGTGTGGAGTTTCCAGCTCGACGGTATCTTCATCGGCACGACGCGCACGCGCGAAATGCGCAACGCCATGCTGTGGAGCCTCGGCGGGTTCATCGTATGCAGCCTGCCGCTGGTGCACTACTTCGGCAATCACGGATTGTGGGGCGCAATGATGCTGTTCATGTGCCTGCGCGCGCTGACCCTGGGCTACCACTACCCCGCGCTGCGACGCGCAGCCGCCGCGTAGCGGCGCGCGCGAAAAAGGAGTAGATTTACGGGGCTTTTGTGAACCGCATGGTTGCAACCGTGCGCCATGACCGTGCCACCAGGTTTGACCTCGTTCACATTTCGGCTGCACGGCCATGCGGTACACTTTGGCGCTCAAACGGATACACGCACCCCAGAACACGTTCAGCGTGCCGGGGCTTTAGTTGAGAGTGTGATCGCGCTTGGCGAAAGCGCGCTGTTGTGCGGATACACGGACGTTCAAAGGCCGAGGTGTATGAAGAGGTAGTTGTATGGGGAAACTGGCAAGGTTAGCCGATAAAGCGACTATTGCTTATCTCATCGGCGCGGCGGCTTTGGCTTTTCTCGGTTACGTCTGGATCGTCGCTTTTCCCGTCGCCGCGTTCGTGCTGGCCATCAAGATTCCGCTCTCCATGTGGCACGCGGAGAAAAGCAGCGACTGGCTGACGGTAGGCGCGCTGACCGCCTGCATGGCGGTGTGCGTCTGGATCACGATTGATCTGGTGCGCACCCGCATCCGCACCCCCGGCGGCCAACCGCTGTCGCGCGAGCGCTACCCGGAACTGTGGGCCAAACTCGATCAGCTGGCGGTCGAATACAACGCCAAGCCGATCGACCAGGTGCGTCTGAACAACCGCTTCGACCTGGAGATCGAGCGCACACCGACCAGCGGTCTGCCCGCGCAGCATACGCACTCGCTGCTCATCGGGTTGCCGTTACTGCAGGCGGTGTCCGCCGACCATCTGTCCGTGCTGCTCGCACGCAAGATCAGCATGTTGCCGCGACTGACCAACTGGCCGACGGGCTGGCTGTATCATCTGCGCTCGAGCTGGCACCGTTACAGCAAAGACTTCCAGGGCTGGACGCCGGGCAAGCTGGTGATGACAGCCTGGTTCAGCTGGTACGCACCGTTGTACATACGCTACTCGATGTATGTCGCGCGCCGCTGCGAGCTCAATGCCGATCGAAACGCCCTGCGGACCCACGATGAGTGGTCGGTCGAGGAAGCGATCACTACCTGCGCAGTGCACAAAGCGTTCGTCGAAAAGAAGCTCTGGCCGGCGCTGCTGCGCATGAGCCAGAAGTACCCCAACCCGCCGTTGCTGCCGTTCCGCAACATGCAGACACTGATCGAGAAAGAGCTCGACCGCGATCGGGCGCACCGATTGCTCGACGGGCTGTTGAATGCAAAAAGTCTGGACGATACCCATATGCCAACGCTGCGTCAGCGCTGGCGATCGCTGTCACACAACCGTCCGCGGGTATCCACACCGATGCGCAGCAGCGCCGCGCAGCGTTACCTGAAATCGACGCTCAAGCCGCTGCAGGAAATGTACGACAAGCTCTGGCTGCGTTCGCACCTGCCGAAATGGAGAGAGCGCAATGCACGCGCCCGCAATGACCGCCAGCGTCTGCAGGAGCTGCTCGAGCAGGTGCCGAAGGACCTGCTGTCCAACGACGAAATCTGGGAATGCACCCTGCTGGTGCGCCAGTACATGGGCCAGAAAAAATCCATCGAGCTGTACAAGGCGCTGCTGGCCACCGAACCCCAGGATCCGCGCGTGTACTTCAACATCGGCAGCTTCCTGCTCAGCTGCCGCGATGCTCAGGGCGTGGACGCACTGGAGACGGCGATGAGCATGGACGGACGCTTCACGCCCGATGCGTGCGAGCTGATTTCGGAGTTCATGAGCTTCACGGGTGAGCGCCGCAAGGCGAAGACGTTTCAACAACGCGCGATTCAGTACTCCGACGAAGCGGTCGCCTGACGGCAGCCGGCCAGAGCCGTTGCCGTCGTTCACCGCGGGGCACGCGGTTCTCCTGGCGGTCCAGCACCCCGCGGCTCTTGCCCGGCGCCGGGCTGCAGGGTGGGAACCACCCCCATGTTTGACGCGGCAGGCGCGCAGGGGCCCGATCTCCTCCTCATCCTGCATTTCGGGCAGCGCGCCGCCACATGAGGGCGGTCCCACGATCGGCGGCCGGTCGGCGATCGGCGTGTTTACCAGTAGTGGCTGCGGCGGTGGCGGCTAGGATAGCCGTGGTAGTGATAGTAGTAGGCAGGCGGCGCGTAGTACGGGTAGTAGGGATAGGCCGGACGCGGGCGATGCCCCTGGCGATGCCCCTGGCGATGCCCATGGCGGTGCCTGCGCTGGTGCCGGTGACCGTTCCGGTAGGCGCGCCCATCGCCGCGCCTATGCCCGTCGTGGCGCTGCGCCCGGCCCTGACCGTGACCGGTCTCGAAGATCGCGGACGCGTCCGCGTTCAAACCGTGGGCGGCGCCGAAGGCGGGTACCAGCAGCGCGCCGCATAGCAGTAATCCAACTGAGCTCTTCATCAATCCACCCTCGTGGCGAAGTTCGGTGCGCACTCTAGCGGCGGGTCGCTGAACTCAAGCTGAACACACCGGGCGTATCGCGCGAAATTCGCGGCGGATGCCCTTGATGCGTCAACGTATATTCATTTCAATAGCGGACGCACCGACAACCGGAATCGCAACGTGTCACGCACAGCCCTGGTATTCGTCGCTCTGCTGCTGGCCCTGGTCGCCAGCGGCGCTTACGCGCTGCTCGCCGGCACGATCAGCATCGAACCGTCGCAGCTCCTCGGCGTGCTCAGCGGGCGCGAGATCGGGCTCCCGAAACGCGTGGTGCTGGAGCTGCGTCTGCCGCGTGCGCTTGCCGCAGTGACCGTCGGCGGGCTGCTGGCACTCGCCGGCGTGCTGCTGCAGGTGCTGCTGCGTAACCCGCTGGCGGACCCCTACATTCTCGGCATATCGGGCGGCGCGGCCGTCGGAGCGCTGGGCGCCATGTTGCTCGGCGCTGGAAGCGGCGTGCTCAGCGGCAGCGCGATGGTCGGTGCACTGCTTTCTATGCTGATGGTGTTCGGCATCGCGCACGGCCGCGGCAGCTGGTCCTCGACACGCCTGCTGCTGACCGGTGTGGTGATCGCCGCCGGCTGGGCCGCGCTGGTGAGCTTCATACTGGCGCTCGCCCCGGAAGCCAATCTACGCGGCATGCTGTTCTGGCTGATGGGCGATCTGAGCCACGATGCGCCGTATTTCCTGGGCATCGGCATGCTGGTGTTCGGCCTGCTGGCCTCGATGCTGGCCGCGCGCAACCTCAACATCCTGGCGCGCGGCGAAATGCAGGCGGTGGCGCTCGGCGTAAACGCGCGGATTCTGCGCGTGATCGTCTACGTCCTGGCCTCCTCGCTGTGCGCAATCGCCGTTACCATCGCCGGCACTATCGGTTTTGTCGGGCTGGTGGTGCCGCACATGCTCCGGCTTGCCGGGATCACCGATCACCGGGCACTGATCCCCGCCGCCGTGCTGCTCGGCGGCGCGTTGCTGCTGTTCGCCGACACCCTGGCGCGCACCGTCATGGCGCCTCAACAGCTGCCGGTCGGCGTCCTGACCGCCATGCTCGGCGTGCCGCTGTTCCTGGTGCTGCTGTACCACGGCACCCGCCACCAGCAGGGTTAGCCCGAACGAACCCGTTAAACCATCGGCGTTTCAGGGAGCCGTAAAGAATTCGATCTGCTGCGGATTGAGATTGGTCACCACGGAGCCGATGACCACGTCGGTGGCCGTGTCGAGCACATGCACGGTGGCGTTACTGGCATCGCTGACCCACAGGTTTCCACCGGGTCCGATGGAGATGTCCGCGATATCGATCCCGGTCAATGCCGCCGCGACGGGCAGCCCCACCGCCCCGGAGCCGGGGTCGAAGGTGAACAGCGTGGTGTCGCCGAATCCCGCGTAGCCGACCAGGTAACCCTTGTTCGGCGAGGCGATGGCCAGGGCGCTGGTCTTACCGTGAGCGCTGCCGGCCGCATCGTCGTCGACCACGACCCGCGACGTGTAGGTGTCCAGATCAATGCGCTCGACTCCGCCGCTCGAGGCAGCGAAGAAATCCCCGACTCCCTGCACGTACAACGCGTTTTCCGCGGCCATCACGACCAGGTCGTTGTTGGGGTTGCGGATCGCCAACGGTATTCCTAAGAGCGTCGGATCGCGGCCGGTATCGATTTCCTGATCCGTTTCGATGTCGAACACGGCAATGTAGGCGGTATTGTCGGGCGCGAAAAAAACATCCCTGTCGAGGCGTTGCAGGGCAATGAACAGGCGTCCGGCGCCGATCACCGCGGCCGCCATTTCGACGATACCGTCCGCATCGGCGTAAGCGCTCAAGTCAAGCTCACCGAGTTTGAACTGCGCAAAGCGGGACGCGGCCGGATTGACGATCCACGCGGTGTTCTTCTCGTAGCGCGTGAGATACGCCTTGCCCGAACTGGCTACCACCAAGGTACGCGGATTGGTCTGGGCGGCGCTGTCGCCCGGATCCCTCACCGAGTACTGCCATTCCGGCGATGCGATGTCGTCGTCGCGGTCGAACTTCGCCACGTTGGCCCCGTCGAAGCGTTCGATCCGGTAGGCTTTCTGCCCGGCAACGGCGATGTTGAGATCCGAATGTGTCGGCGCCAGGTCGTTCAGGGCGGACAGCATTCCGCCATCGTTGAGAATCAGGCTGTGTGCACCGCTGGAAAAGTCAGGTGCGACCGTGACCACCGCGGCCGTGTACGGGACGAAGCCCTCGTCGTTTTCGATCGTACCGCTAGCGCTGTCGAGCGCCACGGATGCGACGTTGGCGGACACGTTGCTCAACGTCAGGGTGAAGAACTCATCGGCTTCGTTGCCGCCGAACGCGACCTGGCTGTCGTCGTCACCGATCACATCGACGACCAGCGTGGTATGCCGCGCCCCGGCCGGAATCGTGCCCGAACCGGTGACCGCGACATAGTCCTCGCCGGCAATTGCCGACCCATCGCTGGTTGCGTAATCGAAGCTGATGTCTTCGGCCACCGGCGTCGGCACGGTGACGTAGAAGCGCATCTGCGCCATTCCGGTGTCGCCCTCGACCACCGCTGTGTCGTTGATACGCAATCCCGAGACCGGCGTCCCGGTGCCGGCCTGGATCCGACCGGCATTGTCGCAGCCGGCCACGACAAGCAGCGCGGCGCCGATCAGCGCCAGGCTGCACGAACTGTTTATTTTCATCCTGCTCTCCGTTGATTCATTCGATGCTCGCACGAACCTTCAAAACCGCAGCCGCGCACTGGCCAGGAGTGCGCGTCCCGGTCGCGGAAACCCATTGAAGTCCTGCAAACGTTCATCGAACAGGTTGTTGACCCGTACTTCGGCTTCCCACCGGGGCGTCGTTCGCTGCACGAGCACGCTGCTCAGCGACTGGTCTTCGGCCGGCAGCAGGTTGGCGGAATCGAAAAACATGTCGCGGCGCAGCTGCGATTCGAACGCGTAACGCCAGGGCGGACGGGCGTAAGCGATGCTCGCGCGATAGGTCTGCGCAAAACGGCCCGGCAGCTCGTTGCCGTCGAACGCCGTCACTGCGCTTTCAATCTCGGTGTCCATCAGGGTGGCTGTGAAATCCGTTTGCAAACCGTCGAAGGTCTGCAGCGAAACGCCCAGCGAAATGCCTTCGATGGTCGCGCTTGACACGTTCTCCGAGCGCCCGACGCCCTGCGCGTCGAACACCCGCGCGATCAGATCGTGCGCGCGGTTGTAGAAGATCTCGCCGGTGAGTCGCGCCTGGTGATACCAGGTGCGGGGCGCGAACAAGGTGTACTGCAGGCCCAGGTCGACGTTGGTCCCGGTCTCCGGCACCAGCAGCTCGTTACCGAGAAAAAAGCCGCGATCGCCGAACAGCTCGAAAAACGCCGGAATGCGGGCGTAGCGCCCGACGTTCGCCTTGATGTGCGATTGCGCGTTCAGCACGTACTTGAGACCGGCCTGTGGACTGAAGAATCGATAGCTCTCGCGGGTCACGGTCGGGGGAATGCCGGCGCTGGCATCGGTCGCGACAAGGTCGTCCTGGACCCACTGATTGCGCAGCACACCGCTCAGTATCAGGCGGTTGGCGAGCACGTAACGATTGAGCTCGATGCCTGCATTGAACGCGTCCCGCCGGCTTTCACTGTTCGCCAGCACGCCCAGCAGATCCTCGAATTCGTAAGTTTCGCGGTAACCTTCGAGCACCCCGCGCACGCTGGAGTCCCCGGTCGCGTGATTGACAAAACCGTCGACGCCTGCACGGCGGGTAGTGCCGCGCGTATGCTGTACCTGCAACCCGATCTGCCCGGTGCGATCGTCGAAGACCTCCTGCTTGTCGGACGCGAAGACATTCACGCTGGCGCTGGTGCGTGCCCCACCCAGACGCAGGAAATCCAGCCGGTTGTACAGGCGCAGGGTCTCGGTCTCGAGACGCGCGCGGGTGTCGGCATCGTTGCTCAGATCCGGCAGACCCTGATCCTTGTCGAAGCGCTGTAGCGCAAGCGTCGATGCCGTGTCCGCGCTTAGCTCGTGGCGCCACTTGCCAAACAGCGTGTGCTGACGGAAATCGGCGTTGTTGCGCGGCTCGTCGAAATCGTCCTCGCCGTTGAAGGCGGTACCGTTATCATTGCGGATTTCGAAATCGTTGTCGCTGGCGAGCGCGCTCGCGTTCAGCACCACGCTGTCACGCTCGTATGCCTGTTGCCAGCCGGCCGCCAGCGCGCGGGTGGCGAAAGAACCGGCGGCCGCTTTGAGGTTGCCGGCCGTCTCGCGCGTCGCCTTCGCGGTGACCAGATTGACGGCACCGCCCAGCGATGCGCCGCCGAGCTCAAGGGGGGTTGCGCCGCGAAAGATCTCGATCCGCTCCAGCTGCTCGAGGTCGATGGCGCTGAGATCCACGCCGCCGCCCGCCGCGTCATTGAGGGGCACGCCGTCGAGATAGATCAGGACCTGCTCGCTGGAGGCACCGCGCAGGCTGACCGTGGAGAAGCTGCCGAGGCCGCCGCTGCTCTGAACCTGCACGCCCATTGCCTGTTGCAAGACCTGTGGCAGGTCCGTGACCCCGACGGCAAAGGCTTCACGCGGCAGGACCTCGTACTGCACGGGCGTGCTGTAAAGACTGACCTCGCCCGGGGCGGCCAGCTCGTACACCCCGGCGGCCTCGCTGATGGTGATCCGCAGCGGCACGTCCGCAGCGACCGTGGTGTTCGCCAGCAACCAGGCGCCGAGCGCCATTACGCAACGGCACATCGCGCGACCCGCCGATTGGCGCGCAATACGTGCTGCATGCCGTTGAGTCCGCATCCGCCGCCCTTCGCAACGTTAACGACTGGCAAGCAGGTCGGTCTCCGGGCTCATGGCGGGCATCACCCGCGCGGATTGCCTTCCCGCAGAGTGAGCGCCTGTCCGGCATCGCGCCAGCGGCGATCGCAGTGCAGTGGCGGTGAATCCACGCTGCACAGGCCTTTGCCTGTGCGCCATTTACCGTTGCGAGGGCAGCGTCAGAATTGCACTGACTTCCCGGGACACGCGCTGCGCGCGAGTCCAGCACCTGATTGCAACCGGTTCACCATATAGCAGTGCTCCCTCGGGAGGCAAGCGATACCGCGGCTCGGCAAACGCAACGGCGGAATTTCCCTACAATGCGCGGCATGCTGGAAGTGCGCGACCTGGACGTGGAGATTGCCGGCAAGTCGGTGTGCCGGTCGCTGTGTCTTGCGATGAACGGTGGCCAGCGCTGGTCGGTGCTCGGGGCCAACGGCGTGGGGAAAACCACGCTGCTGCACACGCTCGCCGGGCTGCGCCCGGCTAGCGCCGGGCACGTGCTGCTCGACGGTCAACCGCTTGCCGCGACACGGCCGCGGGCCCGCGCGCGGCGCGTCGGTGTGCTGTTCCAGGACCACGACGACCCGTTTCCGGCCACCGTCCTGGAGACCGCCCTGATCGGCCGCCACCCGCACGTCGCACCGCTCGCCTGGGAATCGCGCGCCGACGTGGCGCTCGCGGAACAGGCTCTGCAGGCGGTTCAGCTCGACGGGTTCGCGCGGCGCAGCGTCACGACGCTCTCCGGCGGCGAGCGCCAGCGCCTCGCCATAGCATCGCTGCTCACGCAGGATCCGCAGGTCTGGCTGCTGGACGAGCCGATCAATCACCTCGATCTGCATCACCAGATTGCGCTTCTCAAGCTGCTGCAGACGCGCACCTCAGACAGCGGCGCCACCGCCCTGATGACCCTGCACGATGTGAACATGGCGGCGCGCTTCTGCAACCACATGCTGCTGCTGTTCGGCCACGGGGAAACGCTGCACGGGCGCACCGACGAGGTTCTCTCGGTCGGCAACCTGGAACGCCTGTACGGCCATCCGATCGAGTGCCTGTCGGTCAACGGCCGGCGCGTGTTCTTACCGGCTTGAGCCATCGTTGAGGCCGTGCACTGCTGCGGCGGGTTCCGCTAGCCCGCATGTTGCATGAAGGATAACTCCGGGCATCCCTGCGCCTTGCGCCCTGCGGGTCAGCTAATGGCTGTGCAAATTGTTCCAGACAATTCAGTCGCCTTCTCAGGGAAAATCTGGCTGAGTAGATTTGACGATCGCGTGCAGAGAAATAGTCGGACTCTTGCTCAAGGGCGATCGTCCAATATACGACGCCAGATTCTTCCTGAAAGTGAACCCAAGCTGTAGTTCGGCAATAACGCACAAGTACCTGCGTAACGGTTTGATTTGATTGTGAAACGCAGGGGACTCGCGACCGCTTTCGTGCAAATGCGGGCTAGGGTTTCACTCTCGACAGTGCGAGCTGTTCACACAACCGTTGCATGCCTTCGAGAATGCGCGGCGTGTGACGCTGGATGAGCTCCGGGGGCACGAAGTAGAGATTGCCCCGACGTACCGCCTCGAGCTCCGGCCAGCGGCGCCAGTGGTCCAGCCACTGCGGCCTCTGCTCGCGCATACCGCTGGCGATGATCACCTGCGGGTTGGCGCGCAGCACGGCCTCGGTATCCAGGCGCGGCGCGAGATTGGGCAGATCGGCGAACACGTTGCGCCCGCCGCAGCGGCGCAGCACATCGCTGATCAGGTGCTTCCCGTTCACCGTGATCAGCGGCCGGTTCCACACCTGGTAGAACACCGAGACCACACGCGTACCGG
This sequence comes from Chromatiales bacterium, assembly GCA_024644045.1. GTDB lineage: Bacteria > Pseudomonadota > Gammaproteobacteria > JAHELT01 > JAHELT01 > JAHELT01. The sequence continues at coordinate 54,933 of JAHELT010000007.1, forward strand.
CGGCCTGCGCCTGCAGCGACTGCAGCCGTGCATCGAAGTCGCTCGCCGCCTTGTTTGCCTGCGCGTCGGTGCCGGCGACCCTGCCGAGCAGCCGCAGTGTCCTCGACACATCCTCCAGCGTACGCGGTTCGCTGCGCAGCACGGTCAGGCCGAGCCGCTGCAGCGTATCGACCTCGCCGCGCGGATTGCCGCTGATCCAGGCCACGATCAGGTCGGGTTTGAGGGCGAGTATCTTCTCGGTGTCAAATTTCTTGTAATTACCGATCCGCGGCAGGGCCGCCGCCGCCGCCGGGTAGTCGCTGTAGTCGACGCCGGCCACGACCCTGTCGCCGGCACCGGCCGCGAACAGCAACTCGGTGATAAAAGGCGCCAGGCTGATGATCCGCGCAGCCGGTCGGGCCAGCACGATACGCCGCTGCGCGTCGTCGACGACATCGACCCCGGCGCCGGCGGGCAGCGCGGCCGACGCCGCCCAGAGCACTATGATGGCAACGGCGGCCCGCATTCAAACGCGCAGCGCAACCGCCATCAGCGCGCCCGTCTCCAGCACCTCGATGGTGGCGCCGGTGGTGTCGCCGGTCGCACCGCCGAGGCGCCGGCACATCAGATGGCGGCAGGCGAGAAACAGCACGGCCATCGCCCCGGCACTCACCAGCCCGTCCACGCCGGACAGCAAAGTGACGGCCAGCACGCACGGCGTGACCACTTTCCAGGCCAGCGCGCCGGTGCTGGCGCGCGCCAGCGCTTCGCCGAGCCCGCCCGGGCGCACATACTCCGTCGTCCCGTACAGCAGCGGGACCGCGCACCGCGCGAGGGCGCACACCCCCAGCAGAATCCACGTGCGTTCGTGCTCGACGAGCGCGACAAGCGCGGCGAACTTGCCGATCAGGATCAGCGCGACCGCGCAGGCGCCCGCCGCCCCGATTCGCGGATCGCGCATGATCTCGAGGCTGCGCGTGCGATCCCCGTAGCCACCCAGCCAGGCGTCGGCGCTGTCCGCCAGCCCGTCCAGGTGCAGGGCCCCGGTGATCGCGACCCACGCCAGGAGCACCAGCGCCGCCAGCGTGCCGTGAGCGGCGGTGGGCCAGCTTGCCAGCGCATGCAGCGAGGCCCCGATCAACACACCGACCACCGGATACCAGTAGAGCGACCGCGCCGGGTCGGCGTCCGTGATCCGCCCGGCATGCACCGGCAGTCGCGTCAGCAGCTGCAGCGCCGCGCGCAGGGAAGCCGGCAGCGTCATGCGTGGCTGCGCAGCACCACGCGGCGTGCCTCCGCACCTTCGGTGTAAACAGCGAGCTGCGACAGGCACGCGTACCCGACTTCCAGGCTGAACAGGTTCTGCGCGGGAATCTGCAGCACGCTGCTCAGAATCACACGGATCGTGCCGCCGTGGGCGACGATCAGCCAGCGCCCTTCGGCGCACTCGACGACGCGCTGCCAGGCGGTCATCACCCGCGCCTGAAAATCGTCGAAAGCCTCGCCCCCCGGCGGCGGGTTGGCGATCGGGTCCTCGAAGAAGCTGCGCACCCGTTCCGGGGCCCGGGTCCACAGCACGTCCGGCGGCTGACCTTCCCACTCGCCGAAATCGATTTCCGCGAACCGGCGGTCGACCGACACCGGCGTGTCGCGCTGCTGCGCGATGTGCTCGGCAAAGGCAGCGCATCGCCGCAACGGCGAGGTGACGATATGCGACCAGGCTGCGCAAGGCTCCACTGCACGCTGCATCTGCTCCCAGCCGAGCTCGCTCAACGGATCGTCCACCCGGCCGCGCACACGGGTTCCGCCGACCGGTTCACCGTGACGCAGCAGCTCGATGACGGCGCGGGTGTCACGCATCACCGCGATCCGCAACGCCCGCTTCGGCGAAGGTGGCCATACCGTTGTGCAACTCGCATGCGCTGCGCAGCAGGTTCATCGCCAGCGCCGCACCGCTGCCCTCGCCCAGGCGCAGGTCGAGATCCAGCAGCGGCCGCGCACCCAGCGCCTCCAGCAGCAGACGGTGCCCGGGCTCCGCCGAGCGATGCGCGAACACCAGCCAGTCGCGCGTGGCGGGCTGAATCCGGCAAGCCGCCAGCGCCGCGGCGCCGGCAATGAAACCGTCGACCAGCGCAGTCACGCCGGCCTGCGCGCAAGCAACGTAGGCACCGGCCATGGCGGCGAGTTCAAACCCGCCGAGTGTCTGCAGCACCTCGAGCGGCCGCGCCGGATCGGGGGCGTGCAGGCGCAGCGCTTCGCGGATCACGTCGACCTTGCGAGCCACACCGGCGACGTCCAGCCCGGTACCCGGACCGGCGGTTTCCTGCGCGTCCCGCTCGAGCAGTGCGGCGGCGACCGCGGCGGCGGCGGTGGTGTTGCCTATGCCCATGTCGCCGGCGATGAAAACGTCCGCGCGGTAGTCGATTGCGCGCGCAACGGCATCGCGGCCGGCCCACATCGCCGCGGTGAGCTGCGCCGGCAGCATGGCAGCGGCGCACCGCAGGTTCTCCGTGGCAGCACCGGCACGGGCGACGATCACCCCCGCTACGCTCTCGCGGCTGCACAAGGTTCCCACGTCAACCACCTCCAGGCGTGCACCCAGCTCGCACGCCAGCACGGAAATCGCCGCACCCCCGTTCGCAATGTTGCTCAGCATTTGCTGCGTGACCGCCTGCGGGTAGGCGGCAACACCTTCGGCCACGACACCGTGATCGGCGGCGAACACGCTGATGAACACGCGTTGCGCCCGCGGCTTGTCGGTACCCTGCATGGCCGCCAGATCGATCGCGATCTGTTCCAGCAGGCCCAGCGAGCCCGGCGGCTTCGTCAGGGTGCTCTGGCGTTGCGCGGCCCGTTGAGCCATCACCAGGTTGCGCTCTCGTGGCGGCGTCTGCAGCCAGGCGTCAGCGCCCGTTTGCATCTTCACCACCGCGCAGGTATTGCGGAAGACCCGCCATCATGAACACCACCCGCTCGCAGATCGCGCCGAGTCGCTGATGCAACGCGCCCGCGGTATCGCAGAACCGGCGCGACAGAGGCGTCGCCGGTACCACGCCCAGTCCCACCTCGTTGCTGATCAACACGACGTCGCCGCGCAGCGCCGGCAGCAGCTCGCACAGGTGCTCGACCTCGGCACTGACATCGGCCTGCTCGCCCTGCAGCAGCTGATTCGTCAGCCACAACGTGAGACAGTCGACGATGACGAACCGGCCCGGCTGCGCGAGCGATTCCAGGGCATGCGACAGCGCCAGCGGTTCTTCGACTGTTCGCCAGGTCGGGGGTCGTTGCGCGCGATGACGGGCGATGCGCGAGCGCATTTCCGCGTCGTCGCCCGGTGTCGCCGTGGCCAGGTACACCACGGGCAGGCCGCTGCGTTCGGCCAGCGACTGGGCGAACCGGCTCTTGCCCGAGCGCACGCCGCCGAGAATCAACGTCGAGCTCAATCGCGCCGCCCCTGCGACCCGGCCAGGTGCTGCTCCAGCGCTTGTTTTTCCTCGGGCGTATTGACGTTGCGGAAGGCGTCCGTTGCGTCGGAAAAATCCGCCTCCGCGCAGGCATGACGCGCATACCAGCGGTCGATCTTGCGCTCGCCGCTGGCCAGAAACGCCCGCAGATCATCGCGCAGGGTCACATCCAGCAACGCGAACACCGGCTGCAGCCGCTCACCGTCGTGCGCTACCGCCAGACGCGCACCGGCCGCCGTCATCGCGGCGTGCAAACGCGCCACCAGATCGCCCGGCACCAGCGGCGAGTCGCAGGGGACGGTGACGAGCAGCGGCGTCAGCGCCGCCTGCATCCCGCTGAGCATACCGGCGAGTGGACCGAGGAAGCCGCCCTCGCTGTCGCCGATCACGCGACAGCCGAGCTGCGCGTAGCGGTCGCGGTTGCGGTTGGCGTTGATCAGCACCTCACTCACCTGCGTACGCAGCGCGCGCAGCACGTGCTCCGCCATAGACACACCGTTGAGCTCAATCAGACCCTTGTCATGGCCGCCCATGCGACGCGCACGCCCGCCTGCCAGTATCAGGCCGGTAACCGTATCGTGGGGGGCGGTGTGCTGCGAGTTCGACAAGGAGTCTCCGCTGGGGGGTCGCCGCCGGGGCAACGGGCCGCGATTGTATACCCTAGTGTCCTGTCCCATAAACAAACGCGGGTATTTTCGGGACGGAACAACGGCCCCGGCGCAATCTAAAACGCGCGTCAGCGCAACATTTCGTTTTATACTGGTCTTCCAGCACGAAAAAACACGGCGGTCGCACGCCCGATAATTCCGAGAGGAGCCCGAAAGCAATGAAAAAACGCGATTTTCTCAAGACAGCAGGCGCGGGAGCGGCGGCGGTGGCTGCCACGGCGGTAAACGCACCGTATGTGAAGGCGCAGACGAAAACGCCGATCAAATGGCGCCTGCAGACGTACGCCGGCGGCCCACTGGCGGAACACGTCATCAAGCCCTCGATCGACAGTTTCAACAAGATCGCCAACGGCGAGATGGTGATCGAGCTGTACACCGCCGATCAGCTGGTGCCGACCGGCGAGCTGTTCCGGGCGATGCAGAAAGGCACGATCGACGCCGTGCAGAGTGACGACGACTCGATTGCGGCACCGGTCGATATCTCGGTGTTCGGCGGCTACTTCCCGTTCGCCACGCGCTACAGTCTCGACGTGCCGGTGCTGTTCAATCAGTACGGCCTGCGGGAAATCTGGGAAGAAGCGTACGGCGAGGTCGAAGGTGTGACCTGGCTCAGCGCCGGTGCCTGGGACCCGTGTCATTTCAATACCGTGGAGCCGATTCGCAGCCTCGCCGACCTGAAGGGCAAACGCGTATTTACGTTTCCGACCGCCGGCAAATTCCTGTCACGCTTCGGCGTCGTGCCGGTAACCCTGCCCTGGGAAGACATCGAGGTCGCGGTTCAGACCGGCGAGCTGGACGGCATCGCCTGGTCTGGTATCACCGAGGACTACACGGTTGGCTGGGCGGACGTCACCAACTATTTTCTGACCAACAACATTTCCGGCGCCTGGTGCGGGTCGTACTTTGCGAACAGCAACTCGTGGAATTCGCTGCCGGCGCATCTGCAGGAACTGTTCCGCGTCTGCATGGACAGCTCGCACTACTATCGCCAGCACTGGTACTGGGGCGGTGAAGCGCATCTGCGTACCAAGGGCACTAAACTGAAACTCACGTCCATTCCTGACAACGAGTGGGAAAAAGTGGAAGAAGAAGCGAAGAAGTTCTGGGACGAGATTGCCAAGACCAGCCCGCGAGCGGCCAAGGTGATCGCTATCTTCAAAGAGTATGCGGCGGTGATGGCGAAAGCCGGGCGTCCTTACCGATACGCCTGAGCCCGCGGCGATTCCACAGCTTGTTGAATGCTTTTCCCGACGCTTACGCGCCGGGGAAAGCTGGTCTCCGGACGGTGCGCCCGTAGCGCGGACACCAGCGCCGTAAACGAGAGGATTTCTTGCCGAAAGCAATAAAAACCTACGTGCACTATGTGGACGCCATAAACCGGCGACTGGGGCGGCTGGTCATGTGGATGATCTTCGTCATGATGGGCGTGCTGGTCTACTCGTCCGTTTCCAGAACCTTTTTCGACGTGCCGCTGATCTGGGTGGTCGAGGTCGCGCAGATGACCATGGCCGCTTACTACCTGCTCGGCGGTGGTTACTCCATGCAGCTTGATTCGCATGTGCGCATGGATCTTCTGTACGGCTCATGGTCCCCGAAAACCAGGGCCCTCGTCGACGCCATCACCTCGCTTGGTCTGATCTTCTATGTCACCATTCTGCTGTACGGCGGTATTTCGAGCACGCAGTACGCGATCGAGTACAACCAGAAAAACTATTCCGTGTGGGCACCACCGATGGCGCCGATAAAAGTCGTGATGACAGTCGGTATTGCCCTGATGCTGCTGCAGGTCATCTCGACGTTCTTCAAGGACTGGGCGGCCGCCAGAGGGGAGCATCTCGCGTGAGTTTCGAAGCCATCGCGCTGCTGATGTTCTCCTCGATGATGCTGGCGCTGCTGACCGGGCAGCGGGTGTTCGGCGCCATCGGCTTCGTGGCCACCTTGTTCGCCCTGCTGCTGTGGGGCGAGGGCGGCATCGAGATGCCGTTCAGCGCCGCTTTCAAGCTGTTCACCTGGTACCCGCTGCTGACGCTGCCGCTGTTCATCTACATGGGCTACATGCTGTCGGAGTCGGGCATCGCCAGCGATCTGTACCGCGCCTTCCACGTGTGGTTCGGCCCCCTGAAGGGCGGCCTCGCGGTGGGCACGATCGGTTTGATGGTGGTCATCTCCGCCATGAACGGGTTGAGCGTCGCCGGCATGGCCATCGGCGCGAGCATCGCACTGCCGGAAATGCTGCGCCGCGGCTACGACAAGATCATGATCACCGGCGTGGTGCAGGCGGGCAGTTCGCTCGGCATCCTGGTACCGCCCAGCGTGGTGCTGGTGCTGTACGGCATGATCGCGCGTCAGCCGGTCGGCCAGCTGTGGCTGGCGGGGGTGTTCCCGGGCCTGCTGCTGGCGGGACTGTTCATGCTCTACATCGTCATCCGCTGCCGCCTGCAACCGCACCTGGGGCCACCGCTGCCGGCCGAGGAGCGGCAGATCCCGCTGCGCGAGAAACTGAGGCTGCTGCAAGCCGGCATCCTGCCGCTGCTGATCTTCTTCTTCATGACCGGGCTGTTCCTGATGGGTATCACCAGCCTGGTCGAGAGCTCGGCCGTGGGCGCCGCCGCTGCCACGCTGGCGGCGTTGGTGAAGCGCCGGCTCACCGGCCAGGTGCTGGAAGACACGTTGCGTAAATCGCTGGGCGTCAGCTGCATGTTCATGTGGGTGATTCTCGCGGCACTGTGTTTCGGCGCCGTGTTCGACGGCCTCGGCGCCGTCAAGGCGATAGAGTCGCTGTTCATCGAACGCTGGGGGCTCAGCCCGTGGGGTGTGCTGATCATGATGCAGTTGTCCTACCTGGTGATGGGCACGTTTCTGGACGATACCGCAATGCTGGTGATCGTCGCCCCGCTGTACGTGCCGCTGGTGATCGAGCTGGGGTTCGACCCGATCTGGTACGGTGTGCTCTACACGATAACGTGCCAGATCGCCTACATGACCCCGCCGTTCGGCTACAACCTGTTTCTGATGCGCGCCATGGCGCCCAAAGAAATAACCCTGCTCGATATCTACCGCTCGATCATACCCTTCGTAATGGTGATGCTGACCGGTCTGGCGCTGGTCATGGCCTTTCCGCAGATTGCGCTGTGGCTGCCCGAAACGTTCTACGGGCAATGAGCTCGAGCGGCTGCAGCAATTGAAGGAGGTGGCTATGGCCGCGTCGCTCAAAACCGTGTCGCCGGTTGACAACAGTGTCTACGTAGAGCGCGAGTTCGCCGACACCGACGCCGTGGAGCGGGCGCTCGCGCTCGCCGTCGAAGCTCAGCGGGCGTGGCGGCGAACGCCGGTCGGCGAACGGGCCGCGATCTGCACACGCGCCGTGGACGCCTTCGTCGCCCGCAAGCAACAGATCGGCGAGGAGATCGCCTGGCAGATGGGGCGGCCGCTTGCCCAGACGCCGGGGGAAGTAAACGGTTTCGAGGAACGTGCACGTTACATGATCGGGGCCGCCGAGAGCGCGCTGGCCGACGTCCAGCCCGAGGCGAAGCCCGGCTTCACACGCTTCATTCGCCGCGTACCGCTGGGCGTGGTGTTCACGGTCGCACCCTGGAACTACCCGTACCTCACGGCAGTGAACTCCATCGTGCCCGCGATCATGGCCGGCAACGCGGTGATCGTGAAACATTCCGCGCAGACGCCGCTGTGCGCCGAACGCATGTACGAAGCATTCCGGGAAGCCGGGTTGCCGGACGGCGTGTTCGCCTATCTGCATCTCACGCACGCGGTCACGGAACGCGTGATCGGCGATCGGCGCATCGATTTCGTGGCCTTCACGGGTTCGGTCGCGGGAGGACACATGGTGCAACGGGCTGCGGCCAGCCGTTTCGTCGGCAGCGGACTGGAACTCGGCGGCAAGGATCCGGCGTACGTGCGGGCCGACGCCGATCTCGAGCATGCGGTGGCGACGGTGGTGGACGGCGCGTTCTTCAACGCCGGCCAGTCATGCTGCGGCATCGAGCGCGCCTACGTGGCCGCGGCGATCTTCGATGACTTCGTGGACGCAGCCGTCGCCGAGGTGAACCGTTACGTGCTCGGCGATCCGTTGCAGTCCGCGACCACGCTCGGACCGATGGTGCGCCTCAGCGCCGCCGAGGCGGTCAGGGCGCAGACCGCCGAGGCGGTCGCCGCGGGCGCGCGCGCATTGATCGACCCGGGCCGATTCCCCGCTGCCGCGGAAGGCACACCGTACCTCGCGCCGCAGCTGCTGATCGACGTCGACCACAGCATGCGGGTGATGAGCCAGGAAACCTTCGGGCCGCTGCTCGGGATGATGCCCGTGCGCAATGACCGGGAGGCCATCGAGCTGATGAACGACAGCGATTACGGCCTGACCGCCGCCGTGTTCACACAGGACACGGCGGCCGCGCTCGACATCGGCGAACAGATAAACACCGGCACCTGGTTCATGAATCGCTGCGACTACCTGGATCCCGCGCTCGCCTGGACCGGGGTGAAGGATTCGGGCCGCGGCTGCACGCTGTCGCGCATCGGCTATGAGCACCTGACACGACCGAAGTCGTATCACTTGAAAACCGCCCTGTGAGACTCCCATGACGCAACTTTCAGGCAACTGGAACTATCCTACCGCGATGCGTTTCGGCGCCGGGCGCATCGTCGAGCTCCCGGGCATCTGCGAGGAGCTCGGCATGCGCCGGCCGCTGCTGGTCACTGACCCGGGGCTGGTGGCACTCGACCTGGTACAGAAGGCGATCGGAAACTGCCAGTCGTGCGGCCTGCAGGTGGGCGTGTTCAGCGACATCAAGGCCAATCCGGTGGGGCGCAACGTCGAAGCCGGCTTGCGCCACCTGCGCGATGGCGCGCACGACGGGGTGATCGTATTCGGCGGCGGCAGCGCCATGGACGCCGGAAAGACGATCGCCTTCATGGCCGCGCAGCGCCGCCCGGTCTGGGACTTCGAAGACGCGGGCGACAACTGGCGAGCGGCGCGCACCAAGGGCATCCTGCCTATCATCGCGGTGCCCACGACGGCCGGCACCGGCTCGGAGGTGGGACGCGCCGGCGTGATCGTCAACGAGGAGGAGCACCGGAAAATCGTGGTGTTCCATCCGCGCATGCTGCCGTCGGTGGTGCTCTCGGACCCGGAGTTGACACTCGGGCTGCCGCCCCACATCACCGCCGCAACCGGTATGGACGCGCTGGCTCACTGTCTCGAAGCCTACTGTGCGCCCGGCTACCACCCGATGGCCGACGGTATCGCCGTTGAGGGCATGCGTCTGATCAAGACCGCGCTGCCGCGCGCCTTCCGCGATGGCGGCGACCTCGAAGTGCGCGCGCACATGTTGATTGCCGCGAGCATGGGCGCG
>JAHELT010000243.1 GCA_024644045.1 Chromatiales bacterium
ATCGTCGTCTACGCAACCAACGGCGGGGATCTGGTGCTGGACAGCAATGGCACCGGTTTTTTCGAAGCGTTGAACGTGGCGAGCGACACCTATCGCGGTGAGTCAGGCAGCGGCAACACCAACAGCCTGACCCTGCACCGGATATTCGAGGAAACTCAGAACGTGACCCGATCCCTGAACAGATTGTTCGACGCGCCGGATTTCGCCCCGCGCAGTGAAACGCTGGACGCCCTGCGCAGCGATGTCGCGGGGTTGCTGGCAGGAAGTCTGAAGACGTTCAGCAATCTGGGCATCAATCTGGGGCTCAGGATTGAAACGGTCTTGAAGCCTTTCGAGCTGCGAATCGTGGACCAATCGGGGCAGGGATTTCGCCGCGCCCTGCGCTCGAGCTACGACGAAGTGCGCAACGAACTCCTCGGCAGCAATCAGACATCCAGGCAGGGCCTGCTGGCAGAACTGCTGGAAAGACTCCAGGCCTCCGTCTTCGGTCAATACAACAGCGGCTATCTGATCGATACGCTCGCCTGAGCGCTCTTCAGAGCGCGTTCAACCCGCCGTCGACGATGAATTCCGAACCCGTCGAATAGGAGCTTTCGTCGCTGGCGAGATACAGCGCCAGATTCGCCACCTCGTCAGCGGCGGCCGCACGCCCCAGGGGCACGCGCCGGGTCATGCGCATCTCGTCTTCGGCCCCTGGCAGCTGCTGCATCATGTCGGTGTCGATGAGCCCGGGATGAATCGAGTTCACCCGCACGTTGCGGCGTCCGTTCTCGACCGCAGCGGCTTTGGTCATCCCGCGCACGGCCCATTTCGACGTGTGATAGGCAAACGCCCCGATCCCACCACGCAGCCCCGCCAGGGATGAGATGTTGACGATGGAGCCGCTGCGCAATTCCCGCATGATGGGCGACACGGCGCGCATGCCGAGGAACACCCCGAGACAGTTCACGTCCATGACCCGGGCAAACTCTTCCGGGTCGATCTCGAAGTGGCGTCCGGTGGCGAAGATCCCCGCATTGTTGATCAAAGCGTCGATTCGACCATGCTTGCCCATCATCTCCGTCACGAGGGCGGACCACGCAGATTCGTCACGCACGTCCAGGTGCCGGTAGATGGCGCCGATCTGACCGGCCACCCGCTCACCGTCAGCGTCCAGCACATCGGTCAGCCAGACCGTGGCGCCTTCGCGGGCGAACAGCCGGGCTTCGCTCTCGCCCTGGCCCCGGGCTGCCCCGGTGATCAGGCACACCTTACCGTCAAGTCTTCCCACGCCATCCTCCCCGAACCGGATACCCCGATGCGGCCGTCAGCCAGAACGGCCAATCCGTCAAGGTTACCGGATCACCGGAGAAATTGAAGCGCCGCGGGGTATTGGAGTCAGTGCGTCCTCTCGACACCGAAGAGATACCGATTGCTGGAGTAGGCGTATCGATCGAAGTTGGCGTCGTTATCCGTGTGTTGATACTCGCCGAACAGGTGCCACGAATCAGTTATTCGATGAGCAAGTCGTACCGTGACGCCAAACCGATTCTCCTGCCTATTGCGCTGTTCGAGGGAATCGTCCGCATCACGTTCCACGTTCTCATGATGGTAGGAGGACAATCGGATGTGTAAGCGCAACTCGCCCGACAGACGCCCCGAGAAGTCGTATTGAAAGCTGGTGCTGAGTTGATGCACAGACGGCGAATGGCTGAAGAACTCATCCACCAACGCAAGATCGTCACGGCTATTGGTCTCGTACTCATAGGAAAGTGCCCACGTAGTCCGATCCAATCGGCGGGTCACTTCGACGCTGGTGCGATTCCGGCTGCCCGTCAGGTAGCCGTAGTCACCCGCTCCATCGACAAATTCCAATTGCTCGGAGAGTCTAACCCCGAATGCTCCCAAGCGACGGTACCCGCTCAACCAGACACCAGTGCCCGTCGTAAAGTGCGAACCTCCAACGGTCTGCAGATCGCCCAGGAAACCTGCCTGCATGTGTAGTTGAAGTCATCGAGATCAGCGTGGGCGCGATAGTAGCCGCCTAGATCGAGTCGCCACCCGTCGCTGACAGCACCGGCAACATAGCGGCTCGCCACGCCAACGCTTTCAATAAAGTAGTCATCCTGATCACTGACCGTGCCGACGGCTGTTTCGTCAGTCAACGCTACATTATCGTCGAATCCCGTGCCAAGCGAGGTATAGACAACCCAAGGCGTCTCCACCGGCTTGCGCGACTCGACCTCATCGAGCTGGGCAAGCTTCAGGGCGACAAGTCGTCGGATCTTATCGGAGTCGGTCCGCTCACTTGCGGCTCGATAGTTGTACAGGGCAACTTTCTCATCGCCCTTGCTTTCGGCAATCAGCCCCAGATTGTAGTGTGCGATGGCTCCCCAATCGGGATCTGCTGCGAGACTCGAGAAGCGCCTGCGAGCTTCGATCAGGTCGCCGAGCTTAAAGTGCACGACACCCAGGTTGTAGTGGAGAGTCGGCGATCTCATCCCCATTTCCTCGGCCTGATCGAAGCTCATCAGCGCGCGTTCGAACTTACCGGCCTTGAACGCCGACACCCCGTCCCGGTAGAGGTCATGCACGTCGGCCAGGGTAAGCGCAGACTCACCGCACAGGAGGAGTAGAAATAGCCAGGAAACCCGATGCTTCACAGTTGATCCGGCACTGTTAACTTCAATACGCAACTCAATCACATCCAGGGCTATGGTGCGGTGAGCCAGCGCACAGCAATGCGTCTATCCGTCGGGGCGATTACCCCGACCGTTGCTGCCCCGCGCTTCGCGACGCGCGTTGTATCGCATGTCGTCCCGGACCTTCTCTTTTGCGTTCCGGCTCTTCGCTTCTTCTGCCATCTGCTTCCCGAACTCTTTACCCAGCGCCTTCGCGTCGTTGGACTTGTCCTTCCCGAAAGCCGAGCTTTTGCCGGCGGCCGGTGACGCACGATCGGGCAGTTGAATTACCCGGACGATGTCCTCCGGGGTCGCACCTTCCTCGACAACCATCATCGTATCGTCATCGGCCGCGTTGGCTGTCGAGCTCAAAGCAAACGCGGTCAGCAGCATGATCAGGCGGGGTTTGAGTTTCATCATCACCTCTGGCGTCAAGCACTGATCTGTTGATCTGTCTGCGGTTCGGCGCGCACGTCCACGCGCAGAATCCGCTCAGTCGAACCGTAGTTCATGTGCACCGTAAAGTGCGTGTCGGCTTCACCAGTGAGCACTAGTGGCAACGCCAACAGGTTTTTGCCGGCCGCCAGATCTGCTTGCCAGCGAACCGCACGCTGATCAGGAAACCCGGTGAGCTCGAGGCCGTCCGGCAGGGCGATGGTCAGCGTGGTCTGCTCGCGTTCGGCCGCGGTGGCGATGACCACCTCCACCAGTCGCTCCTGATAAGGCGCCATGGCGACCTCAAAGACCACGTCGGACGTCTGGCCCCGGCCAAGAAACAGACCGATGGCAATGCCGATGAACGCGATGGACGCCGCGAGTGCGAGCACCGGCGAGTTGGTTCGACGGCGGGCATCCCGGGTTGCTGAATCCATCACCCGGTCGACAAAGCCAGCTCTCGGCTCCGGGGTCTGAAAGCCTGCCAGTGCCGAATCGAGGACGAGATCCGCATACCAGTGGCGACACAGTTCACACGATTCGAGATGGGCGTCCCACTCGACGTCGAGGCTACCTGCTGGCGTGCCGCAGTTTCTGATCCGTTCTCTGATTTCCAGGCAGTTCATACCCATCTACACGCTCGTCAGGGAGAAAAGGTTCATCCAGCGCCAGCATCTTTTTCAATCGACCACGCGCGGTGTGCAGCCGCGACTTGAGGGTGCCTAACGGGACGTTGAACACCGCCGTCAGCTGCTCGAGGGTGTGGCCTTCCATCAGGTGCAGCACGACCAGGGAACGCAGCTCCGGTGCAAGCAGATCAAGCGCCTGGCGCAACGCGCTGGCAAGTTCACTGTTTTCCAGCCGACCATCCGGGGACGCGCCCGCATCGGCGGCACTCAGGCAGGCGAATTCATTGGAGACGGTTTCGGGGCTTCTGACCCGCTTGCGGACCGTGTCCACGTATCGGTTGTGCAGTACCCGGGCAAGCCACGGCTTCAAATCGGTAACGGCAGCCAGCTTGCTGGTCTGCGGGTACAGGGCGGTCAACACATCCTGGACGAGATCCTCCGCATCATCGCGATCGCCCGTCAACCGATAAGCGGTCCGGAACATGGAGACGACATAGGGCCGGATGAGCTGATCGAAATGCCGGCGTTGCGACGCCTTACGAAGCGCTATTCCCTTCATCTTTTCATCTTTTCATCTGCATCTGCACACGTGACGGCGCCTCTGATCTGTACCCGGCTCCCGGAATGAGACCCACGTCACAAAAACCGCAGAGCCGTCCATCGGGATGGCGGACTACGAAGCTACCGAAACCCGCGACCACTCACCGTGATAGCAATCACGGCGAATCGAACCAAAAAAATTGTCCGTCGAGAATGAACCTTTCCTGAACACGGGCGTGTAGTAAGAAAGAATTGGGCGGGGTACGCACATGGCAATTGAAATACGACACAACGACCACGACACGATGGAGTACGACGTATGCGGAAAGGTGACGTTACCTGAACTGCACGTCGCGCTGGCGCGTTACAATCCGGCAACGTTGCCCGCTCACTTAATGATGCGTATCGATCTGTGTCGCGCCAATGTCCCGGCGGCGCCGATCGAGGTAGAACAGTTCATCGGCTACCTCGAAAACGTTCTGCTGCCCCGCCTGTCCTCGGCAGATGGCCGGGTCGTTTTTCACGCAAACGCGAATCCAACCGAAAACGGTGCCCTGCGGCTCACTCGCGCACTGGCCGGACTGACTCGTCACGCGGACACGCTCCAGGTTCTGCCTGCCTCCGACACTTCCGCCCACAAGGGAGCGGCCAACGGAACAGCCGCGGCACCCGACTCCACCAACGTTCGAGGCGAACCGGAACCACTCGCACAACGGGTTAGGCGCCTGCTGGATGGCGGCGTTGCAGCTTGAAGAGAACGACCCCGGGCCTCATTGAATTTACGGAGATTCAGGTTATGAACAGACTACTATTGAATTTGACGACCACCGCAGCAATTATGCTGGGCATGACCGCATGCGGGGGCGGAGGCTCGAGCAGCGGCTCGACGACAGGTACGCTAACGGTGGGGCTGACCGACGCCACGGTAGACAATGTGGAGGAGGTGCGGCTCTTTGTAACCGGGCTAACCATCAAACGTGAGGGCGGCCCACCTGAATT
>JAHELT010000078.1:0-2911 GCA_024644045.1 Chromatiales bacterium
AGTCAGTCGGCTGCGTTTGCGGCCGGCACGATTGCCCAGTGCGGATCGAGGTTGTGGTTGTAGCGTTCGCCGGGACCGGGTTTGACCGAACGGCCTGAAAACACCTCCCACGCGGCGCGCGCCCCCGGCGCGTCCAGCTCTACGGCGATCGCGAGCGCCGGCTGCATCCAGGCCACCTGATTCTCGGGATCCCATGCGTAGCCGATCATGTCGCCGCGCTGCAGCCCGAGCAGGTCTGCCATCTCCGCGCTGTCACAGCGCGCCGCCTGCAGCGCCGCGATGCGATCGTTGGTCATGGCGGGGGTGGAGCTCTTCGGGTCGTGGCCGAAGCTCGCGCCCAGAGACTCGTCGCCCCAGTTGCTGATGACGGAGCGCCGGAATGCATCCCAGGTCTGAAAGGGTTTGCCGCTCGCGTCGACCGCCGGTGTCCAGTAAGTCGCCGCCAGAATCCAGCAGTAGCCGGGATCGGTCATGCGCCCGATCGGAAACCGCGACTTGTACTCGAACAGCGGCGCGGCGAGCGGGAACCCGAGGTTCACGATGTGCCCGGTCGTCCAGGTGAAATAGTCGTCCATCCAGGTCGCAAACGTGGTCAGGCCCAGCGACTCGTGGTTGAGCAGGTAACCCAGCGGGGTAGGCTTCTTCTCGCTGTAGTTGGCGTTGTACCAGGCCAGATTGTTGCTCAGCTTTTCGATGAAATAATCCTTGAGCGGGTGGTCGTCCGGCGTCGCGTAGGCGGCGTGCGCGATGGTGCGCAAACCCCAAGCCTGGGCGCGTACCTGGTCGGCGCTGAGCAGCCCCTGGCTGTCGCCGTGAAGCCACCAGTAGAACAGGTTCCAGTTGGCCCAGAACTGCAGTTCCTCCAGATGGAAGTAGTCCCCCGTGACGAGGTACGGCACGTAAGAAAGCGACGGCTGATGCGCGACATCCAGCGTGTAAGGGGTCTCGCAGTCCCCCTGACACACCGGCGGGACGCCGCTGCGGCCCATCACCGTAAGCATGGGATAGGTATCCAGGGATACCGGCAGGCCGGTGGCCTTGTCCCGGTAGTGAACACCGAAACTGCCGGCTCGCTCGGCCGTCGCCAGCATCGCATCGGCGGCACGGTGATCCTGAGAAATCAGGTAGCGCGCCGTCCAGCGTGGCAACGGCCCGATGTCGGGCCGCGCACCGCCCGTGGGCATGTACGCGGTGATCAGCCCCGGTCCCAGCAGGTCGCCGGCCTGCTGCTCCACCAGCGATTGCATCTCGTCGAGCGCGTAACCGGGAATCGCGAGCTCCGGCGCATAGCTTGGCACGGCGCGAGTGCTCGCCAGATACTGCCGGTCGTGCAGCACCTGCAGCCGCGGCATGTCTCCGGACCAGAAGGTGCGCCGCCAGCGGCTCTGGTGGTAGTGGGTCACACCCTTGTGCGTCAACCGCGACGCCCCCTGTAACGACACCGTCACATCGTAGTGGACGTTCTGGGGTGCGGGTGCGTGCGTCCAGCTGTTCTCGAGCGTGACAGAAACGCGCACACGGTCTGTGCCGTTGTACGTCCGAACGCCGTAAATCACCTGCAGGCGCGGATGCGTTTTTCCGCTGCTGTCTTTCAGAGCTCCGCTGACCTGCCAATCGGAAACGATCGGACCGCGCAACCAGATCGCAGGTTTACGCGAGGACAACAGGTCCCGCGCCGACGCAGTGTAAGATTTACCGTCGGCCTCGACCGTGATGCCGGCGTCGAATCCTGTGGCGAGCAGTGACTCGAGGCTCGGCGGCGAACCCGCCGGTGCCGCTTCGCGCGCGCTCAGCGAATAGCTTGCTGTGCCGCGCGTCAAGCGTTCAACTACGGTTGACAGCACGGCGTGGCGCACGCTGCCGTTTGCATAGCGCGTCTTGACGTCCATCTGCACGGGCAGCGGTTCACCGCCGCCGGCCGGCTCAGCCCACAGATTAGCCCCCGCTGATACGTCGCCTTCGCGAAACACGTGACCGAACGTCACGGGGACGCTCTCATGCGCGCTGCGTTCCAGGTTTTCGACACCGATCTGCACGCCCGCCGCGGGTGCGGCGAGTGCGGGGCCGCTCAGGAGGAGCGCGCCGGCGAGCAACCGGTGGCAACTGCGGCGAACCTCAGCGATGCCCACCGGGGCGGGCCGTTTTGCGGATGAAGGTATTAGCGGTAAGCTGACGAGATGCAAACAAGTGATCGCCATATAATCGTCAGCCCGGGACCTCACCGGGCGCCGGCCGCGGCCCGGACCGTGGCATATAATTTGCTGCCCACATGCAAACCATAGTCTCCCTCAAATCAAATGCTAATCTAGATCACGCGTGATTCGAATTCAAATGGTGCCTGAATGAACTTGGCTTTATTGCGGTTGGGCGGCAGCGCATTGGCGCTCCTGTTTCTGTGCAGCTGCGCGACGGGTCTGCCGCCGGGTCTCACCTCGCCTGCGGATACGCCGGGCCGCGGTACTTCCACCGAGTACGTGATCGGTCCGGGCGATACGTTGCGGGTGTTCGTATGGCGTAACGAGGAGTTTTCGGCGACCGTGCCGGTCCGGCCGGACGGGAAGTTCTCGACCCCGCTGGTGGAGGATATTCAGGCCGTCGGTAAAACACCGACTGCGCTGGGCCGGGAGATCGAAGCACGACTCTCGCAGTACATCAAGAACCCGGTGGTCACGGTCATCGTCACCAATTTCGTGGGCTCGTCATTCCAGCAGGTGCGAGTCATCGGCGAGGCGACCCGCCCGCAGGCCATTCCCCACCACCAGGGCATGACGCTGCTCGACGTGATGATTGCGGTCAACGGACTGACCGAGTTCGCCGCGGGAAATCGCGCGAAGATTGTGCGAGGACGCGGCACTAATCGGCAACAATACAACGTTAGGTTGGAAGATCTGTTGAAGAAGGGGGACATCAG
>JAHELT010000078.1:2921-21026 GCA_024644045.1 Chromatiales bacterium
CCCGGGGACATTCTGATCATTCCGCAATCGTTCTTTTGACGACTGGCAACGGGTAAGCATGCACGACTTCATCGATCAATTGCTCCACCACATCTGGGGGATCAACCGCCATCGTTGGACGGCGGTCACCGTGGCATGGGCGGTCTGCGTGGCCGGCTGGGCGTTCACCTACCTGCTCCCGGATCAATACGAGTCCGAAGCCCGCGTTTACGTCGACACCCAGTCGGTGCTCAAACCGCTGCTACGCGGACTGACTGTCGAAACCGACGTCGTCAACACGGCGGGAATGATGACACGTGCAATCCTGAGTCGCCCGACGCTCAAGAGCGTCACCATGCAGACTGACCTGCATCAGCGCGTCGAGGACGAAAAGGGCATGGAACGGCTGCTCGACAACCTGGCCAAGAAGATCCAGATTCAGGAAGACTACAACCAGCGCAATCTGTTCAAGATCACTTACACGGATATCAACCCGCTGGTCGCGAAAAGCGTAGTGGACACGCTGCTCAACAGTTTCGTGACCGACACCCTGGGCATAGGGCGCAGCGACACGGGCATGGCGCAGCGCTTTCTTACCGATCAGATACAGGAGTACGAAGCCCGCCTGGAGGAGGCGGAAGTACGGCTGAAGGAGTTCAAGCGCAAGAACGTCGGTCTGATGCCCAGCGACGGCGTCGACTTCTATCAACAGCTGCAGCGCGCCGAGACGCAGTACAGCGTCGACAAGTTGAAACTCAAGGAAACCGGGGAACGCGTGGCGGAGCTACGTGTACAGGTCGACGGCGAGGAGCCGACGTTCGTGATGGCAGGCACCGGCAAGAAGTCGAATAAGATCCAGATGCTGGATTCGCGCATCGGGGCGCTGCAGTCCGATCTGGACAGTCTGATGATGCGGTTTACCAGTGAGCATCCGGACGTGGTGGAGATCCGCGGTCAGATTGCGCAGCTGGAGCTGCAGAAAATCAAGCAACAAAGACCGGACAAACCACAAGATGTAGAGACTACCAGTCTGGAGGAAAACCCGGTCTACCAGCAGCTGAAGATCGCCCTGGGCACAGCGGAAGCCGAGTACGCGGCGCTGAAGGTACGCGTGGACGAGCGCCGCTCGCGTGTGCAGTACCTGCGCAAGATGGTCGACACGATTCCGAAAGTCGAGGCTGAGCTGGCACGGCTCAACCGTGACTATGCGATCGTGAAGACGAACTATGAATCGCTGCTCAACCGGCGCGAAGCGGCGCACCTGTCGCAGGAAGCCGACCAGCGGACCGACGATGTCCAGTTCAAGGTGATCGATCCGCCGACAGTACCGCTGCATCCGGCCGGCCCGCCGAGAAAGCTCTTTATCGTGATCATCCTCTGCGCTGGGATCGGCGCCGGTTTGGTGGCCGCGATCGCACTGGCGCAGTTGAAGCCAAGGTACTACACGTCGCGAAGCCTTACAGCGCACACCGGTTTGCCGTTGCTGGGCAGCGTGTCACTGGCCTCGACCGGCGGACGGGTGCTCAAGAAGCGTTTCGCCAGTGTCGGGGTGTTCCTTGCTTGTCTGACACTCCTGGCGGCCGCCAGCTCGCTGGAGGTAATGGAGTTCCTGGAGATCAATGTGCGTCAGTACGTGATGGCCTACATAGAAATGAGTCAAATATGAGCGCCATCGAAAAGATCATGCGGCGCTTGAAGCGCGACGACGCCCTGGCCGGTGACGGTACACCGGTCCCATTGAGGCCCGTCGCCGACGCCGCCGAATCGACGCAACCGCTCGACACTGAACTGCATGCGGAACTGGCGGTTGCCGAGCACGAGTCGGCAGCGGGCGACGCGGCGCGGCAGACGTGGGACAGCGGCGAGAGCGAAGTCGACGCGGCGGTTGCAGAGGTTGTCGGTCTGGACCCAATGGAACCAGATGTTGGTGACGCCGGTGACGCCGGTGACGCCGGTGACGTCGCGGAGCTCGCTGAGGATCCGATTCGGCTTGACGATGATGCAGCCCTCTGGGCCGCTTTGGAGGACGAGGAGGCCGGGCAACACGAGGCCCGGCTCGATGAAATGCAGGACGAGCATGCGGTGGTCGAGGGTTCCGACGGGACAAGCCTCGAGCACGCCCCGAGTGATGGGGATTCGGCGATCGACGCGGCCGCGACTGAACCGGACGTGGCCGCGGAGCTGGTCGATGCAGCGGCGGTGAGCCTGGACGCCGGTGCGCTCAGCAAGACACCGTCGGTGGCGGCCGACGATGCGAAGGCCAATGACATCGTGAAGTCCAGCCGCGCCATCACAGCGATGCTCAGGGAGCACAATGGCCAGCTCGCGGAAGAGTACCGGCGAATCAAGCTGCCACTGTTGAAGAACGCATTCGATTCCGACGTTCCGATCAGAGGCCACCGCAACATCGTGATGGTGACCAGCTCCGTACCGGCGGAGGGGAAGACCTTCAATTCGATGCACCTGGCGATCAGTGTGTCGATGGAGAAGGAAAAAACCGTGCTGCTGGTAGATGCCGATCTGCAGATGGGCAAGCTGAGCGAGATGCTCGGGTTCAAAGACGCGCCCGGGTTGTCAGACTATCTTTTCGATCGCGAACTGGATTTGTCCCAGTTCATCCGCAAGACGAAGATCCCCAATTTTTCTTTCATACCGGCTGGACAGAAAAAAGTGCAGACCGCTGAACTGCTGTCCAGCAGATTGATGAAAACCCTCACGGACGAGATAGCGATCCGCTATGACGACCGATTGCTGGTGCTGGACAGTGCACCCCTGCTGGCGAGCAGCGAAGCCAGGATTCTTGCGGGTCTGGTCGGACAGGTAGCTCTGGTGGTTGAAGCCGAAAACACGCCGAGAACAACGGTCGAAGAGGCGTTGAAGCACTTGGAAACTAACGATGTCGTTGGCCTCATCTTCAACAAATGCCCCAAGACATCAATCGCCGGTTACTACGATGCATACTACGGACAGCTCGATCGAAAGTAACAATGCTCATGGGCGCAATTACCTCTACAGGTGCTTACTCAGTTTAACGATAGTTGCCCTGCCTGCTGCGGGTTCACATGTGCACGCCAGAGGAGGGTGGGACGTTTCGCCTTCGGTCGCCCTCACCACCAGCTACACTGACAACGTAGCGCTGGATCCGCCGGGGCGGGAAAGAGGCGACTTCATACAACAGATCAATCCCGGTTTCGCAGCGACACTGGAAACGCCGCGCGCCAATGTCGCAGCGGACTACAGAATGCAGAACATCTTTTACGCGAACAACACCGCGTCGAATAGCACCTTTCATCAGTTGCAGCTCGACGGCAATGCGGAGTTGGTAACCGAAAAAGCGTTCGTCGACGGGGGCATGTCTCTGGGACAGAATCTGACGGACCCGTCTCAGCCTGCTTCCAGCAATCTGACGGTCTCGGAATCCATTCAGAATGTCTTTTCGTACTACGTTTCTCCCTACTATCGCGATGTGGTCACCGATAACGCCACGGGAGAGCTGCGCTACACGTTCGGTGAGGTGACTTTCACCGACACCAACGAATCCAGCACGCTCCATTCCGTGAGCGGAATTCTGGCGACCGACGACCGGAACCGGCGCACCAGCTGGCAAACGACCTTCGATTCGAGCTACGTGGACTATGATAGTGGGGAAGAGGTGCGTGCCAATCAGGTCGAGTTCGAGGCGAGGCACGCGCTGTCGTCGACCTTGCGCGTATTCGGCGTGATCGGGTACGAGCAGACGGAAATCAACGACCCCGCGGCGACCGAGCCGGA
Organism: Chromatiales bacterium; assembly: GCA_024644045.1. Lineage (GTDB taxonomy): Bacteria > Pseudomonadota > Gammaproteobacteria > JAHELT01 > JAHELT01 > JAHELT01. The sequence continues at coordinate 6,672 of JAHELT010000078.1, forward strand.
GGGGGCGATCTACCGGGTCGGCGTGGCATGGGCGGCTTCGCCGCGTACCAACATGGAGCTGGCCGTCGGTGAGAATGCGTTCGGCAGCGGCGGCGCGGCACGTATTTCGCACCAGACGAGCAGAACCTACATGCAGGCCGAGTACAGCGAAGAAGTCACCACCATAACCGAGCAGCTGCTGATCGACCGGGTTTTCGACCGCGTCGACCCGCTGGGTAACCCGGTGGAGCGCGGTGAGCTGACAGCCGGCGGCGTCGTGGTCCCGGGAGTGGTCACCGATCCATTCATCGAGAAGGCCGCCAATCTCACGTTTGCGGTGGACACCGCCTCGACGCTCACCACGCTCAACGCTTTTCACGTGGAGCGCGATTTTCTGGTCCAGAACCTGCGTGAACGTTTCTACGGCGGGAGTCTGAGCTGGGGCTGGAGCATCGGCGCTAAAACCAGCGCGGAGGTGTACGCTACTTACCGCTGGGAAGACCTGACGACAGGTGTGCCGGGTGATGAAACGTACGAATGGGGGATCGTCGGGGTGAGGGATATCCGTCCCACGCTGCGCGGCACCGTCAGCTTCCGTCGCTTCCGCAACGATACCGATGTGGAAGAACGGCTTGCGCGCGGCCTCCCCGAACGGGAGTCACGCGAGAACGTGGTGTCCTTTACCCTGGAGAAAATTTTTTAGAATGGGCGCGGCCGCTGAAAAGAACAACATAGTCAACGCGATGAGCGTTGACGTGGAAGATTACTTCCAGGTGTCGGCGTTCGAGGACCATATCAAGCGAAGCGACTGGAATGAGTTGCCCTGTCGCGTCAGCGCGAACATGGAACGGGTGCTCGAGCTGTTCGCGGACAAGAACGTTCATGCCACGTTCTTCGTGCTCGGCTGGATCGCCGAGCGCTATCCGGAGATCGTGCGCAACATCGTCGCGGCGGGTCACGAGCTGGCCAGCCACGGCTACGACCACAGGCGGGTGACGCAGCTCGACCGGAAGAAATTTACGGACGACGTGACACGTACCAAGAAGCTGCTGGAGGACCTCAGCGGTACGGGCGTGTCCGGCTACCGCGCACCGAGCTACTCGATCAACGGCAGTAATCTGTGGGCGCTCGACGCGTTGCTGGAAACGGGGCACAAGTACAGCTCGAGCATCTACCCGATCAAACACGACTTGTACGGCATGCCGGAAGCGCCGCGCTTTCCGTTCCACCACAACGGTGGCGGACTGGTCGAGATTCCGGTGAGCACCGTTCAGGTGTTCGCCAGGCAGCTGCCCTGCGGCGGCGGGGGCTACTTTCGGCTCGCCCCGTACTGGCTGTCGAAGCTTGCAATCCAGCGGGTGAACGAAAGTGAGCGTCAATCGACGATTTTCTATTTTCATCCCTGGGAGATAGACCCCGATCAGCCGCGGCAGCAGGTGTCTGCGAAAGCGAGGTTCAGGCACTACGTCAATCTTCGAAGAATGCAAGGCAAACTGGCGGCACTGTTGAGCGATTTCAGCTGGAACCGTGTCGACAGCGTCTACCGTGAATACTTGAACTAGCCCTTATGTCACATAAGAAGCTCAGCGTACGGCCTATGCAGGATGCGGACATTCCCGCGTGGGATCAGTTCGTCGAGGGCTGCGCGGAGGCGACCTTCTTCCACAAAGCGGGCTGGAAGCGCGTGATCGAAGACTCGTTCGGCCACGAGACCTACTTTCTGCTGGCCGAGACGGAGCAGGGGTTCTCGGGCGTGTTGCCGCTCGGCAGAATCAGCAGCGTGCTGTTCGGCAACGCGCTCATCTCCACACCATTCTGTGTCTACGGTGGGATCGCGGCCGCAGACCCCGAGTCCGCCAGTGCGCTGCAGGACGCGGCCACGCAACTGGCCGAGGACCTCGGCGTCGACTACCTGGAGTTCCGCAGCAGGCAACCGATCGGTAACGACTGGCCCACCAAAGACCTGTATGTGAGTTTTTCCAAACCCATCGACTCGGACGTGGAAAAGAACATGCTCGCAATCCCGCGCAAGCAGCGGGCGATGGTGAGAAAAGCGATCAAGCTCGGTCTGACGAGCGAGCCAAGCAGCGATGTGGACGCTTTTTATCGCGTGTACAGTGAAAGCGTCCGAAACCTGGGGACCCCGGTGTTCGGCAAGCGATACTTCAGAGTGCTGTCGGAGGTGTTCGACGACTCGAGCGAGATACTGACGATCAAGCGGCGCGATGGCAGGATTATCTCCGCGGTGATGAGCTTCTACTTTCGCGATCAGGTGTTGCCCTACTACGGCGGGGGGACCGCAGAAGCGAGAGCGCTCAAGGCCAACGACTTTATGTACTGGGAGTTGATGCGACGCTCGTGCGAGGCGGGGATCGGTGTGTTCGACTACGGGCGCAGCAAGCAGGGCACCGGTTCGTACAGCTTCAAGAAGAACTGGGGTTTCGAGCCGCAGCCGCTCAACTATCAGTACCATCTGGTGAAAGCCAAAGATGTGCCGAACGTGAGCCCGGCCAACCCGAAGTACCGGCTGCTGGTCAACACCTGGCGCCGGTTGCCTCTTGCCATGGCCAACGCTTTCGGGCCGATTATTGCGTCGAAACTGGGATGAGCAAGGACAAGCTGCTGTTTCTCGTGCATCGGATACCCTTTCCGCCGAACAAGGGTGACAAGATACGTTCGTATAATTTTCTCCTGCACCTCACGCAGAAGTACGACGTTTACCTCGGCGCTTTCGTCGATTCCGCAGCGGACAGGCAGTACGGCGCTGAACTCGAGAAGCACTGCGCCGAAGTGTGTCTGGTCGATCTGCATCCACTGAAAAAGAAGCTGCTGAGTACACTGGCGCTGCTCACCGGCGAAGCGCTGAGCGTCAGGTATTTCTGGAGCGGGGCGCTGAAGAACTGGGTGGACCGGGTTACCGCGGAAAACGACATCCGCAGCGTGCTCGTGTTTTCATCGCCGATGGCCCGGTACCTGGAGGAGCACAAGGCAGATTTACGCTGCGTGGTCGACTTCGTGGACGTGGATTCACAGAAATGGACGCAGTACAGCGGCGAGCACGGCTGGCCGATGCGCTGGATATACGCCCGCGAAGGCCAGAAACTGCTCGCCTACGAGAAGGGGGTGGCGACACGCAGCGACCGAAGCGTGTTCGTCTCGCGACCGGAAGCCAGCCTGTTTCAACGGCTCGCTCCTGAGGCGAGCGACCGCGTGGCGTTCGTCGAGAACGGCGTCGATACCGTGTATTTCCGCCCCAGTGAAGCGCTCGAGAATCCGTTTGCCGCCGACGAGAAGGTGCTGGTGTTCACGGGAGCTATGGATTACTGGGCAAACGTGGATTCCGTGGTCTGGTTCGTCACGCAGGTGTTCCCGGCGGTCCGCGAAGCGGTGAAAGGTGCGCGGTTTTTCATCGTCGGATCCAACCCGACACCGGCGGTGCTGAAACTGGCGCAGGTCGAAGGCGTCCATGTGACCGGCGCGGTGCGCGACATCCGGCCTTACCTGCAGCACGCGGTGGCGGCCGTGGCGCCGCTCAGAATCGCCCGGGGGGTGCAGAACAAAGTGCTCGAGGCCATGGCAATGGCGCGGCCGGTGATCGCGACGCCGCAAGCGATGGAAGGCATAGATTCGCGCTCAGACGACGTGCACGAGGTGAACACCGCGCAATCGATGGCGGGGGTGGCCATCGAGCTGCTCAACCGCCCGCGGATCGTCAGCGACGAATCGCGGGCGTTCATTACCCGGCATTACGACTGGAAGGTGAACGCCGCCAAGATGGAACAGCTGATCCGCGGCGGTCACGCCGGTGCCCGGTTGTAGGGACCGACGGCTATGGAGCAACGCAACCTGCCGCTGATCGTGCACGTGATCTACCGCCTGGACGTGGGCGGATTGGAAAACGGTCTGGTCAACCTGATCAACCACATGCCGCGCAAGTTCAGGCATGCCATCGTCTGCTTGACCGAGCAGACCGACTTTCGCCGCCGGATCAAGGTCGAGGGTGTGGAGATCTACGAATTGCACAAGCGCGAGGGCAAGGACCTGCGGGTCTACTGGCGCTTGTGGAAACTGCTGCGTCGCTTGAGCCCCAGCGTCGTGCACACCAGAAACATTGCGACCCTGGATCATCAGTTCACCGCGTTCCTGGCACGGGTGCCCTATCGGATACACGGCGAACACGGCTGGGATATCTTCGATCTGCACGGAAACAGTTTCAAGTACAAGCTCCTGCGGCGGATGTCGAGGTTCCTGGTACACACGTACGTGCCCATGTCAAAGCACCTCGAACGGTGGCTGACGGATGTTGTCGGTATCAGCAAGGAGCGAGTGGCCCAGATCTACAATGGCGTGGACGTCGACCGGTTTCGCCCGCCGGCGGGCAAGCCGGGCCTGCTGGCCGAGGCGGGCTTTGCGCATGTTGGTGACTTTGTACTCGGCACGGTGGGCCGGCTGGAGCCCGTCAAGAACCAGCTCATGCTGGTCGAGGCGTTCATCGAGGCAAAGGCTGCCGGCGGCCCGCAGAATCTCAAACTGGTGGTCATCGGAGACGGGCGCGACTACGCAATGCTGCGTAACCGGGTGCGGGCCAGCGGGCTGGAGGATTGTGTCTGGATGCCCGGGATGCGGGACGACATTCCGCAGATCCTGCAGTGTCTCGACCTGTTCGTGCTCACCTCCCGGAACGAGGGTATCTCGAACACGATTCTGGAGGCGATGGCGACCGGGCTGCCGGTCGTGGCGACGGACGTGGGTGGTAACCGTGAACTGGTTGAAAGCGGCAAAACCGGCAAGTTAGTTGCTTTAGATGACGTTGCCGGGCTGGCGCGTGCGCTGAAGGAGTATGCGGGCGACGTCGGCGCAGTGCGCCACCAATCCGCGGCAGCGCGTGAAACCGTTGAACAGCACTACAGTATCTCGCACATGATCAGCGATTACGTCCATCTCTACGATCGCGTTCTACTGTCGGGAAAACTTACGAGAGGGCACTTATCTTGTGTGGAATAGTCGGCATTCTTGATCCGCGGCGCGGCGCGGCGATCGATGAGGCGCTGCTGCGACGGATGAACGATTCGCAGTTTCACCGTGGACCGGACGAGTCCGGTGTTCACGTGGAGCCCGGCGTGGGTCTCGGCCACCGGCGGCTCTCGATCATCGATCTGTCATCCGGCCAGCAGCCCCTCTACAACGAAGACCGGTCCGTCGTGGTCAGCTACAACGGCGAGATCTACAATTTCAAGGAACTTGCCGCGACACTGGTCGAAAAGGGCCACGTGTTCAAAACCAACTGCGACACCGAAGTCGTGGTTCATGCGTGGGAGGAGTGGGGCGATGAATGCGTGAACCGGTTCCGCGGTATGTTCTCGTTTGCGATATGGGACCGCAACCGTGAGACGCTGTTTCTGGCCAGGGACCGTCTGGGCATCAAGCCTTTGTATTATGCACAGCTGCCCGATGGCGAGCTGCTGTTCGCCTCGGAGCTCAAAGGCGTGCTCGTGCATCCCCGGATGCCGCGCGTGATCGATGAGGCCGCGATCGAAGAATACTTCGCGTTTGGCTATGTCCCGGAGCCACGCACGATATTCCAGCACGCCAGGAAGCTGCCACCCGGCCACGTGTTGCTCGCCAGGCGCGGGCAGCCGATTGCCATCAAACAGTACTGGGATGTGCCGCTTGCGGGCACCCGCGACCTGCCACCGGACGAGGTGCAGGAAGAGCTGGTGGCACAGCTCAAGGAAGCCGTCAACATCCGCATGATCGCCGACGTGCCGCTGGGGGCGTTTCTGTCAGGAGGCGTCGATTCCAGCGCTGTCGTGGCCATGATGGCGCAGTGCTCGAGCTCGGCGGTGAAAACCTGCTCCATCGGGTTCGGTGAACGGGGCTACGACGAATCCGAGTACGCGGACATGGTGGCTAAACGCTACGCCACAGAACATTCCACCAGGGTCGTCGAGGTCAACGATTTCCAGCTCCTGGACAAGCTGGCTACGGTCTACGACGAGCCCTACGCGGACAGTTCTGCGATTCCGACCTACCGCGTCTGCGAACTCGCTCGCGAAAAAGTGACGGTAGCGCTGTCCGGCGACGGCGGCGACGAGCTGTTTGCCGGGTACCGGCGGCACCGCTGGCACATGAACGAGGAGCTCATACGCTCACGCATTCCTTACAGCCTGCGCAAACCGCTGTTCGGCACGCTGGGCTACATTTATCCCAAAGCGGACTGGGCGCCAAGGCTGTTCAGAGCGAAAACCACCTTCCAGGCCCTGGCCAAAGATCCTCTGGAAGCCTATCTGCACAGCGTGTCGGTGGTCAGCGAGAGTATCCGGCGGCAACTTTTCAGCATGGACTTCCAGCGGCGCCTGGACGGTTACCGCGCGACCGATGTATTCAGACGGCACGCCGCGACGGCGCCGGCCGAAGACGCGCTGTCGCTGATACAGTATCTGGATATCAAGACCTACCTCCCCGGGGATATCCTGACCAAGGTGGATCGGGCGAGCATGGCTCATTCGCTGGAAGTGAGAGTCCCGATACTCGACCACAAGCTGGTCGAATGGGCGACCGGGATAGCGCCGTCGTACAAGCTGCGCAAACGGCAAGGCAAGTACATACTGAAGAAGGCGATGGAGGAGTATCTGCCGCACGACCTGCTGTACCGCCCGAAGATGGGATTCGGCGTGCCGGTATCGGAGTGGTTTCGCGGGCCCCTGAAGAGCAAGGTGCGGACCGCGCTGCTCAGCTCCAATCTGCACGATCTACAGGTGTTCGACATGCGCACGGTCGAACGTCTGGTGGACGAGCACCAGAGCAGCGTAGGGGAGCACAGCGCAACCCTCTGGTCGCTGCTGATGTTCGAGGCGTTCGTCAGCGACACGCTGATGGGGAAGCCGGCACCGGGCGAATCCTACCCTGCCAGGCTGGCGGCCAGCTCCTGAGCCGGCGCGGAACGGTTCGTTGCAGACAGTGTTTGACGGGTGGTCTCGCGAATGTCACAGCATCCAGCGCGTTACCTGGCGATAGGTTTGTCGATCTGCTGGGTCGAGGCGAACGCGCTGTGCGGCGGGGCGCTTACCAACAACAACCTGGGACGCCCGCTCGACTACTTCGCGATACAGGACGCCGAGGATGTGCAGCTGGTTGAACAGTACAGATTCCCGCCGGAAGTAGAGCGGCTCGAGCGCGGGGCGAGCACCGAGCTGCCGGGCGACATTCATTTTGTTCTAATGAGCGTTCCGAATCATCATCGCGCGCTGCATGCCATGGCCACGTGGGAAATCCGCCAGAAGGCCTCCGGCAAGATACCACCGGGCTCCCGCAGTTTTCTCGGCGCGGAGTGCTACTTCAAGCGGGCGGTCGCGTTCAAACCGCAAGACCCGACGATCCACTTGATCTACGGGGTATACCTGCACAAGTCCCGCGACTACGACAATGCGATGCAGGCCTATACGACGGCCCGGGACCTGAAGCCGAATTCACCCGAAGTCCACTACAACCTGGGGTTACTGCACTTCGATCTTGAGCAGTACGACAGGGCCGTCGAGTCCGCCAGAACGGCATACCGGTTGGGGTACCCGCTGCGCGGCTTGAAAAACAAGCTCAGGCGCATCGGGCGCTCGGTTGAATAGCCGTCCACCCAGACACCTGGCCAAGCTCATCCGAGGTTTGCAGTCGCTTTTCGACATGGCGGTCAGGCAATGGATGTAAGGGGCAAGGTACTCACCGCGATCAAATGGACCGCTACCGCCCGCTTTCTCGGTCAGCTGGTGGCGTGGGCGATTACGATTTACGTGATCCGGATTCTCACGCCGGGCGACTACGGCTTGATGGCGATGGCCGTCTTCGTCAACAATTTTCTATACCTGGTCAACACGCTCGGGCTGGAAGCGGTGCTGATCCAGAAGAAGGATCTCGCCGAGGACGAGATTCGCCGGATCTTCGGCGTGGTGATCGTGATGAATCTGTCGTTCGCCCTGCTGCTGTTTTTCACCGCGCCGGTGCTGGCCGACTTCTTCGGCGAACAATCGCTCGTCGACATCGTACGGGTGCTCGCCCTGCAGTTCGTGTTCCTGGTGTTCGAGAGCTTGCCGCAGTCCAAACTCGAACGCGAGATAAACTTCAAAAAACGCTCTATCGTCGATCTGGTGACGATCATAATCGGCAGCATGACTACGCTCTTTCTCGCGCTCCAGGGGTTCGGGGTATGGTCGCTGGTCTACGGTCATCTCGTGACGGTGGCAGCCAGAATGATCGGGCTGAATATCATCGCACCGTGCCTGCACTGGCCGATATTTTCACTGCGTGGTATGCGTTCGCTGTTCTCGTTCGGCGGCTTCGTAACGGTCGATAAAGGACTCTGGTTCTGCTTTGCGGAATCCGACAAGTTCATTGGGGGTAAGCTGCTCGGCAAAGACCTGCTCGGCTACTACTCGGTGGCGAATCATCTCGCGTCGCTGCCGATCAACAAGATAGCCGGTCTGATCAATTCCGTTGCGTTTCCGGCTTTCTCACGATTGCAGAGTGAGCCGGAACGTATCAACACCTATCTGTCCAAGGGCTTCAAGCTGATGAGCATCGTGGCATTCCCGGTGTTCTTCGGAATTGCCTGCACCTCGCACGAGTTGATTGCGATATTTCTGGGGCAGAAGTGGATGGACGCGGCGGTCCCGTTGCTGGTGCTGGGCCTGGTCATGCCGCTGCGGCTGCTGAGCACGATTTTTCCGCCGGTGCTGTGGGGGATGGGCCGCCCGGAGGTGAGTGCCACCAACTACCTGATAGCCGCCGTGGTCATGCCGATAGCGTTTGTGATCGGCGCGCAGTTCGGCGTGGTGGGTCTGGCGCTGTCCTGGTTCGTCGCCTACCCAATGGTATTCTTCGTTCAGCTGCGGCGCATGCTGAACGTGGTGGGGTTGCCCCTGATAGCCGTTCTGAGAGCGATATCCAGCGCGGCCCTCGCGTCCAGCGCAATGTTCCTGGCAGTGATGTGGATGAAAGACCTGGTCCTGGGCGAATCCGGGGAGGTATTGCACCTGATACAACTGATCGTGTTCGGCGCAGCCGTGTACCTGCTCGTACTGGTGAGCATGGACCGGCACGTGATAAGGAACACGCTGGAAATGGTCAGGCACTGAAGGAGCCGGATGACGAATCTGCTCACATTCACCACGCTCTTTCCCAACGCACAGATGTCGAGCCACGGCATTTTCGTGGAGCAGCGTTTGCGGCATTTGGTGAACGACGGCGACGTACGCAGCAAGGTGGTCGCGCCCGTACCGTGGTTTCCTGTGCATAGCGAGCGTTTCGGCCGCTACGCTCGCTATGCCAGGGTGCCACCGTTCGAGTCGAGAAACGGCATCGACGTCTATCATCCCCGCTATCTCTCGATTCCGAAAGTCGGTATGCGGGTGAGTCCGGCAACGCTCGCCGCGGGCAGCCTGTCGACCGTCAAGCGCATTATGGATGCGGCGTACCAATTCGATGTGATCGATGCACACTATTTCTACCCCGATGGCGTTGCCGCAGTGTTGCTGGGAGCCTACGTCAGAAAGCCGGTGGTCATCACCGCCAGGGGTACGGACATCAACCTGATTCCGAAGTTCGCGCTACCGCGACGAATGATCAAGTGGTCCGCCGAGCGTGCCGTGAGGGTCGTTACTGTCTGCCAGGCGTTGAAGGACAGCCTGGTCGAGATGGCGATTCCGGAAGAGAAGATCACGGTGCTGAGAAACGGTGTGGATCTGAACCTGTTCAAGCCGCTGGACCGCGGGCACTGCCGTGAGAAACTGCGACTGCAGAAAAAGACCCTGCTCTCGGTGGGCCTGCTGATCGAGCGAAAAGGTCACCACATCATCATCGAAGCGCTGAAAGCTCTGCCGGACGTCGATCTCATGATTGCCGGGGAGGGCGAGCAGAAGTCGAGGTTGCAGGACCTTGCGCTGCGCTGTGGCGTCGCCGATCGGGTGAGGTTCCTGGGCGCAGTGCCGCACGGCAGGCTACCCGAGTACTACAGCGCCGTGGACGCGCTGGTGCTGGCATCCAGCAGGGAGGGTTGGGCAAACGTGCTGCTCGAGGCCATGGCTTGCGGCACGCCGGTGATCGCGACGCGGGTATGGGGAACGCCCGAAGTCGTACAATCGAGCAGCGCCGGTGTGCTGATGGAGGAACGATCACCGGGCGCGCTGGTGAAGGCCGTAAACACGCTTTTCGACGACTATCCAGACCATTCGCTCACCCGAAAGTATGCCGAACGGTTCAGCTGGGAAGACACGACATTGGGTCAGAAAGCCATGTTCAACGATATCGTCAAGCCTGGGAGTGGCGCACAGTGAAGATACTGTATCATCACAGGATTCGCTCGAAGGACGGCCAGTACGTGCACATCGAAGAACTTGTCGATGCGCTGCAGAAAGCCGGCCACGAAGTGCACATGGTCGGTCCCAGGGCGGTGGAAACCGAGGGCTTCGGCTCGGAAAGCAGGTCGCTGAATCTGCTGAAGCACCACTTGCCTAAATTCCTCTACGAGACCATGGAGTTCTGCTACTGCTTCTACGACTACGTCCTGCTGTCGCGAGCGATTCGCCGCTTTCAACCCGACTGCATCTACGAGCGATACAATCTGTTTCTGCCCTCCGGCGTGTGGGCCAGCAAACGCTTCGATCTGCCGCTGCTGCTGGAGGTCAACGCGCCGCTGTTGGACGAGCGTGACAAGTATCACGGCATTTCCCTGAAGAAGCTTGCCGCATGGACCGAGAGGAAGGCGTGGTGCGGCGCAGACTACGTGCTGCCGGTCACGCGGGTGCTGGCCGACATGGTCAAGCGCACGGGCGTGACGGAGGATAGAATCGCGGTTATCCCGAACGGCATCAACCTCGACCGCTTCGACGGGGCGCCAGAGCCCGAAGCGCAAAAGAGCAGGCTCGGCCTGCAGGGCAAGACGGTTCTCGGCTTCGTCGGCTTCATGCGCGAATGGCACGGTCTGGACAAACTGCTGCAGGCGCTTCAGGAGACCGACGAATCCGTGCATCTGCTGCTGGTCGGCGACGGTCCGGCGCGAGCGTTGATCGAGCGCAGCGCGGCTGAGCTCGGTGTGGCGCACAGGGTTACGATCACCGGCGTCATCAACCGCGAATCCGTCCGCGACTACATCGCCGCCTTCGACGTGGCTTTGCAGCCCGACGTGGTCAGGTACGCCTCGCCGCTGAAGCTGTTCGAGTACCTGGCGATGGGCCGGGCGATCGTGGCACCGGCCACGCCGAACATCCAGGAGATTCTGGAAGACGGTGACAACGCCGTGCTGTTCGACGTGGACAGTGCGGAGCAGTTCAAAGATGCCGTGAAGCGCGTGTGCTCCGATGCAGCGCTGCGCGCGCGCCTGGGGGAAGCCGCGCGGCGAACCATCGAGCAGCGGGGTCTGACCTGGACCGGAAATGCGCAGCGGGTTACTCAGCTGTTCGAAACGCTCGTGCACGGGCAGTACGCGGTCAATGTTTCTCAATAGGCTTTCGATACTGACTTACCACCGGGTGCTGCCCGAGCCGGACCCCCTGCGCCCGGGCGACATAGACGCTTCGACCTTCGAGCGGCACATGAAGGCCGTGAGCCGAGTGTTTGACGTGGTCCCGCTGCAGAGCGCGATTGGTGACCTGTCTCGCGGTGAGCCAAAGCGAGGCTCGGTCGCGATCACCTTCGACGACGGGTACGCGGACAACGCCACGGTCGCGCTGCCCATCCTGAGAAAGCTGGGCCTGACGGCGACTTTTTTCATTGCCTCAGATTATCTGAACGGTGGCCGGATGTGGAACGACACTGTGATCGAGGCGGTCTCGGCCCATGGGCACGAGCAGCTCGATTTGACTGGAATCGGTCTGGCGGCTTACCCGACCCGCAATGATGACGAAAAGCGCCAGGCGGCGGACTCGATTATATCGACGTTGAAGTATCTGCCGCAGCCCGAGCGCGATGCTCAGGTGGACAAGGTCGCCGCCAAAGTCGGCAACCGGCTGCCGGCCGACCTGATGATGACCACCGAACAGCTCAGGCAACTGAGTGAGGCAGGCATGACCATCGGCGGGCACACCGCCAGCCACCCGATTCTCGCCCGGCTCGACGATGCCACCGCGTTCCACGAAATACAGGAGAACAAGCGCGTGCTGCACGAGCTGTGTGGCCAATCGATCGAGCTGTTTGCCTACCCGAACGGAAAACCGAACGTCGATTACGAAACGCGGCACGTCGACATGCTGCGCAGGCTCGATTTCAAGGGTGCGGTGTCGACCAGATGGGGCACGGCCGGCAAGTCCAGCGACCCGTACCAGTTACCTCGCTTCACGCCCTGGGACCGCAGCAGCCTGAAGTACGTGCTGCGCCTGCTGGCGCACAGATGGCGGGACGACTAACGCGCTTTCTTCTTGAGCCAAAGCTCGAGCATCATCAACACCCAGATAAACTCGCCGAAGTAGGCTGCATGGTCCTCTCTGTGCTGCTGCACCAGGCGGTCCAGGTAGTCGGCTCTCAGATACCGCCGCTGCTTCAGATCGCTGATGCTGTCGTACGCAAGCTCCTGAAGAGGCCGGAAAGCGCTCATCCACACGCCGAACGGCAAACCGAAACCGTGCTTGGGCTTGTGCAGCACCTTGGACGGCAGGTAGTCCTGCATCGCGCGTTTGAAGAAGTAGCGCAGCTTGAATCCCCTGACCTTGAGGCTCGCCGGCAGACGCAGCGAGAAATCGACCACCTCGTCGTCCAGGAACGGGTAGCAGACCCGGATCCCCGCAGCCTCGCACATGCGGTTCACCTTGCGAATGTCGTTGTCTGCAAGTGCTTGTTTCCAGTCGAGAAAAAGCATCTTGTCGAGCATGCTGCGGGCATGCCCGTAGGCGTACGTCTCGCGCATGAGGGCAATCGGCGCCTGCTGGTCGGTGGACTGGATCAGATCCGCGTGCAGAATCTCGCTGCACGCGGTGCGATGCAGAAAGTTATAGGTCTCGAGGCGATCGGGCATCGGGACGCAGGCCTGCGAGACGTAGCTTTTGGCCTTGCGCAACAGCGGCACACCGTCGAGCCATGCCCGGTCGAGAAAGAGCGGCTCGAGCAAGGATTTCCGCACCGCGCCGGGCAGGGCGTCGTAGATCGCGAACACACGCTGCTTGGTGTAGCGGACGTTGCCGCCGAACAGTTCGTCTCCGCCGTCGCCGGCCAGCAGTGCCGCGCGGTCATCCGATTTCGCCAGACGCGCACAGAAGTAGACGGGCACCGCCGAGGAGTTGCCAAACGGCTCGTCATAGGTATCGACGATGCGGGGAATTGCGGTGACCACGTCATCCGGCGTGACGTAGTACTGGTGCTGGTGCGTGTTGAAATGATTCGACGTCGCCTGGGCGTATTCGATTTCGTCGTAACCGCTGGCCTCGAACCCTATGGTGTAGGTGCGTGCGTCGTCCGGTTTTATCTCGGAAAGCATACCGGCGATCGACGAGCTGTCTATACCGCCGCTCAGAAAGGCACCGATTCGATCGCCGTTCGAACAGCGTGCCACGGACGAGCGCAGCACGTTGTGCAGCTCATCGGCCAGATCGTCAAAGCGCCGGTCGCTGCGCTGCGCGAACTCAGGCATCCAGTACTGCTCGACCACCGGCTGGTGGTTCGCGTAGTGCAGGTAGTGGCCGGGCGGCAGTTTGCGCTGCGCCTCGAACACGCTGACCGGGCTGGGAACCACGTGGTAGAACAGGTAGCTCAGCACGGCCTGTTCGCTTACCGCAGACGCGAACGCCGGGTGCGCGTCGACCGCTTCGGCGCTGGTGCCGAAAGCGATACCGGTGCCGGGCCTTATCGAGTAGCTCAGTGGCAGTATGCCCATCCGATCGACGGCCAGAAACACTTCTTCCGCGCGTTTATCGATCAGTGCAAACGAGAACGCGCCGCCCACGGCGTGCAGCGACCGGGTGCCGGCGTTTCTGTACGCTTGCAGCAGTGCGCAGGCATCACCATGCTGCCGCGACAGATCCCGCAGCGCGTGGTCCTTCCACGTCGCCCGGCCGGAGAAGACGACATAATAGTTGTCGTCCGCGACGTGAGAACTGACCAGTCCGCGGGTTTGAAACGACAGGCCGAGCTTTGCTTCGGCGCAGGAAAGTTGTTCGACGTCGTGCGTCTGCGCAAAACGCTGCGCCATGGTGGCCGACGTCTCACGACCCGAATCCGGGCGGCCGTCGGGTTCAAACCATCCACAGAACGCAGAACCAAGCATCTAGCTTCCTCGAAAACAACCGGTGACGAAAAGGTCAGTGCCCGCCACGCCGCACAGACTGACTGGCGGAGCCGGGCTCGGGGGCCCGCGGCGGCGGCGCGCATGCGCGAGCCACGAGATTTGCAAAGAAGGTGCCA
>JAHELT010000008.1:0-15051 GCA_024644045.1 Chromatiales bacterium
CAGTCCGCCTTTCTTGCCCGTCAGCGCGAGCACGCGCATTTCCCGATCGTGCGCCGCTTCAACGGCAGCGATCACATTAGGCGAGTTACCGCTGGTGGTGATGGCAAGCAGAACGTCGCCCGGTTCGCCCAGTGCGCGCACCTGGCGTGCGAACACGAGGCTGTAGTCGTAGTCGTTGGCGATCGAGGTGATCGTGGGCGAGTCGGCCGTCAACGCGATGGCGGGGAGCCCCGGGCGCTCCATCTCGAAGCGGTTGATCAATTCCGACGAGAAATGCATGGCATCGCACGCCGAGCCGCCGTTGCCGCAGCTCAGGATCCGGCGCCCCTGCAGCAACGCGTCGGACAGAAACGTGGCGGCGGCGGCGATGTCGTTGCCGAGCACCTCCAGCGTGTCGGTTTTAGCCTCGATGGAAGCGCCGAAGGTACGCTTGATCGTTTCGAGCATGGTCAGATTCCTCAGCATCCCGGCAGTCGGCGTCGGCACCGCGGCGCGCGTTAGCCCGCATATTGCATGAAGGCGGTTCCGAGCGTCCACGTTTGTTAGTCTTAAGCATTCATCAGAGCAATATTACCGAGTGACGGTTTGTACCTGTTCACTATTCAGGAACAATCCGGCGTTGCAGATCGAACAATCCCCTTTGCACCATAGTCTGGCTATGCTTGCAGGCGATAGCCCGATCTGCTTAGCCATATTTTCCCTGAGAAGCGAATCCATCATGCAATATGCAGGCTAGCTGCTCAACTCTATGGCGTTCGCAATCCAGTTCAGTCGCAAAGCGCCGCCACTGCCGGGTGCGCAGTGGACGACGTCTATCCGCGCGCTGGCATCGGCCGGCGCGCTGCGTTGCAGGAAGTGCTGCGCGGTGCGCACCAGTCGGTTCTGCTTGCGCCGGTCGATGCTCGCCAGCGCACCGCCGAAATCAGCCCGCGAACGGAAGCGCACTTCCACGAAAACGGTGGTCTGCGCATCCTGCATGATCAGGTCTATTTCGCCCCACCGGCAGCGGTAGTTCTGGCGCACGCAGCGCAGTCCCCGCTGCTGCAGGTAGGCTAGCGCCGCCGCCTCCGCGTGCGCGCCCAACTCCCGCCTGTTCATTCTACCGGCAGCGCGCCGGCTTCGCTGGCGGCATAGTCCACCTCAGGAAGCTCGAGCGGCTGCGGTTCGCCTTCTTCGAAGAATCCCCAGCGCAGCCGGCGGTGCACACGGCGCTCGGTATCGACGTACAGCTCCCCGGTCAGGCCCGGCAGGCGCAGATCCGGGCTGCCGCGAAGGTTCTCCAGGTTCGGGATGAGATTGTAGGCGTCCATGCCGAGCGCAAACAGCCGGATGTAGCGGTGCGCATCATCCGGCCAGTAGGTGCGCACGCGTTCGCGCAGGGTGCGAGTCTCCGCGCCATTGTCGAGCACCAGGGGTATGTCCAGGTATACCAGGCCGTTCATGTCCTTGTCGGCACGCGAGTCGCGAACCCCGGTGAAGGCATGTGACGTAGCGTACACCGGAATGTCGGCGGCGTGGTGAAACGACAACTGCGGTTTCAGCAGCCGGGCGTTTTTCGGCGCCGCGGCGATGAAGATCGCGTCGATGTCCTCGCGCCGCCGTGGTTCGAACTTGAGCTCCGTGCCGAGCGCCCGCTGCAGGATCTTACGGCGGCTCTGGCTGTGCTGCAGCGACAACAGGCGTTGAATGGGGCCGGAAAAGTCGTTGCGCTCCGCGAGGTACGCGACGTGCTCGACGAGCTCACCGCCCTGCGCTTCGAACGTCTGGCGGAAGGCTGCCAGCAGGCGTTCCCCCCAGGCGCCCTGCGGCACGATGGCGGCGGCCCGCAGGAAGCCGCTTCTGAGCATGAATTCGGCGGACTGGCTGGCTTCGTCCTCCGGGAGCAGGCCGAACTGGAAAAGCTCAGCGGGCGGGAGCTGTGCGACGTGCGCATCCGCATAGTTCAGGCTGAGCACCGGTATCGGCAGCGATTCGCTGGCGGCCAGCAGATTGACCGCCGGTTTGCTCAGCGGACCGACGACCAGCTTCGCGCCCTGGGCGAGTGCGCCGTTGTAGATTTCCCAGAAACGGCTGGGGTCCTCGCCCACGTCGTAGACACGCACATCCGGTCTGGCTTCAATGCCCTGGGCGTCGAAGTACGCGGCGAGGAAGCCGTCGCGAATCGCCTCGGAGACCGGCTTCAGGCGCCCGCGCAGCGGCAGAAGCAGCGCTATCTGATGCGGGTAAAGACGATCGGCGAACATGGTATCCAGCAGCTGATTGGCGAAACTGTCGGCCGCCGGGTGAGCCGGGAAACGGCGCAGCCACTCGTTGACTGCCGCACCGACGCTGGTCTGCTCGAGGCGTGCGCCGCGTACCGACTCGGCGAGGGCCACCCAGCCGCGGAACACCTCGCCATAGGCCAGTTGCCGGTAAGCGGCCAGATCCAGGAGCCCCGGTTGCCCGAGCAGTTGCCAGATATTCCGCTGGTTGGTGTCGATGGCTTCGATGCTGTCGAGCATCGGTTCGAGCAGGATGTGGGTGCGAAGTGCATCGATCGTGCGGTCCAGGCTGGTGTACGCGCCGGCACGCAGCTGGAGCAGCTCGGCGCGCTCGGCCAGGGTCATCTCCGGCTGCTCCGCCGGCAACAGCGCCAGTGCGTCCTTCGCGCGCCCGCCGCGCAGGGCCAGGCGCGCCCGCAGCAGCGCCTTGCGGCTGCGCTGCCGTGGCGTGAGCGCTGCCGGGTCGATCGGCGCGAGACGCGACTCCGCCAGCGCGACCTGATCGTACTGCAGCAGGAGCTCGACCGCGTCCAGCAGGAAGTCGAACCGCTCCGGCGCCGGCGCCGCTTTTGCCAGCTCGCCGTACACGCCGGCTGCGCCCAGCACGTCCCCGTTCTGCAGAAACAGCGCTGCGTCCGCTTCACTGAGCGTGCGCTCGGGCGCCTCGGGCTCGCTGGTCTCGGTCTTCGGCGGCTTTGTGGTGCAGGCACCGATGCACGCGCTCACGATTATCAGCAGCACGACAGGCCATAGCGGTGAGCGGTTCACGTGATCAGGATCCCCGGTTTCGTGCGAGAACACAATGCACTGCGCGCGGGCGTCTGCTCGCAAGGCGGCACACCGCGATTGTTACAGCGATAATCTCCGCCGAACGTGAAAGTTTGTTAACTCGGGCAGGCTCGCGACAGGTCCGGCGGTGCGGGGAATCGAGTATCTGTACTCGCCTTGCCGGTGTCAATCGAGCCTGCGCGTGCCGCCATGCGGTTATTTGGCGGGCGTTGTTGGAGAATGCGATTGGCGCCCCGCCCGCCGGGGCCAGCGTGCCGCCGGGCCTCGACCGATCATGAGCCGCACCGGACGGCTGCTTGCGGAACAGACACACTCGTCACGCGGAGACTCTGAGTATGCGCCGTACATCCAAAGCCGCCGATGCATCGTCGGTTGACGCTGTTCCGCCGGGCCGGCTTTACGTGGTCGGCACACCAATCGGGAATCTGCAGGATCTGACCGAGCGCGCGCGGCAGGTGTTGTGTGACGTCGCCCTGGTCGCAGCCGAGGATACGCGGCACAGCCGCCGGCTGCTCGAGCACGTCGGCAGCCGGGCGCGCTGCGTGTCGCTGCATCAGCACAACGAAGCACAGCGCAGCGTGCAGATTCTGGCGGCGTTGTCAGCCGGTGACAGCGTGGCCCTG
This sequence comes from Chromatiales bacterium, assembly GCA_024644045.1. GTDB lineage: Bacteria > Pseudomonadota > Gammaproteobacteria > JAHELT01 > JAHELT01 > JAHELT01. The sequence continues at coordinate 3,674 of JAHELT010000008.1, forward strand.
ATCAGCGATGCCGGCACGCCGCTGATCAGCGATCCCGGCTACCTGCTGCTGCGCGCAGTGCGCGAGGCCGGCATTACCGCGGTGCCGGTGCCGGGCCCCAGTGCGGTGACGGCGGCGCTGTCCGTTGCCGCGCTGCCCACCGAGCGGTTCTGCTTCGAGGGCTTTCTACCCTCACGCGCCAGGGCGCGCGACGAGCGTCTGCAGTCGTTGCGCGACGAACCGCGCACTCTGGTGTTTTTCGAGGCGCCGCATCGCGTGCTCGCGACGTTGCAGAGCATGTGCAGCGCGTTCGGCGGCGAACGCCCGTTGACCCTGGCACGGGAGCTCACCAAGCAGTACGAAACGCTCGTCTACGGCGACCTGCAGGCAGCGCTCGGCGCCCTGCAGGCGGACCCCGGCCGGCAACGCGGTGAGTTCGTGCTGGTGGTCGCCGGCGCCGCCCCTGCCGCCGTGAAGACGTCGGTCGAGAGCCGCCGCGTGCTGGAGGTGCTGCTCGAGGAGCTGGCGCCGGCAAAGGCGGCACGCGTCGCCGCCAGGCTGACGGGCGAATCGCGCCAGGCGCTCTACCGGCTCGCGATACAGCTGAGTGAGGCATGAGGCCGAATCAACGCTTGGAATCAATGGGGTCAGACTGAGTCTGACCCCATTGATTCCTGTGTTAAGGTCTGCGGCGGAGCGGGCCAGACAGCCGCTGCCCGTTACCGGCTCCGGCCGGTGGCGGGTGGAGGAAAGTCCGGGCTCCACAGGGCAGGGTGCCAGGTAACGCCTGGGCGGCGCGAGCCGACGGAAAGTGCCACAGAAAATATACCGCCGGTCGTCTGTCTTCGGGCAGGTGGCCGGTAAGGGTGAAATGGTGCGGTAAGAGCGCACCGCGCCGCTGGCAACAGCGGTGGCAGGGTAAACCCCACCCGGAGCAAGACCAAATAGGGGAACGCACGCGTGGCCCGCGCGGTTCCCGGGTAGGTCGCTAGAGGCGTGCGGCGACGCGCGTCGCAGATGAATGGCTGTCCACGACAGAACCCGGCTTACGGCCCGCTCCACCTTCGGTCGCCCGCGACGGGCGCCGGCGCACGCAGGGGTATGATTTTAAAGTCAATTCTAGATAAAAATGTCAACCCGCTGAAATTTAACGTTTTTGTGAAGCAGGTCACTGTCTGACTTCGAAGGGTTTCACACCAAACGCAGCTAAGTGTTTGTGAATTAAGGAAATATCGCGGCCCGCGAAGGCCGATTTTTGCTTGCAAACGGCTTTTCACGCTCCTATAGTGTGCCGACGTGGGGAATCGTGGGGATTCGTGGGGTTGAACCCCAGAGCCGGGCGTGATGTTTCGCGGTGTTGCCAATCTAAACTTGGACGTCAAAGGGCGCATGGCCATCCCTGCGCGCTACCGCGAGCAGCTGATGGCAGAGTGCGACGGCCAGCTCGTCGTCACCGTGGATCGCGACCGCTGCCTGCTGATCTACCCGCTCCCCGAATGGGAGAACATCGAGCAGGCGCTGGTGCGCCTCCCCAGCCTGAATCCCCAGGCGCGCAAGCTGCAACGCCTGCTCATCGGCCACGCCACTGAAACCGGGTTCGATTCCCAGGGGCGCATACTCATCCCCACGCCGCTGCGCGAGTTTGCCTCTCTCGGAAAGAAGGTGGTGTTGATCGGTCAGGGCCGGCGTTTCGAGCTGTGGGACGAGCAGGGCTGGAGCACGAGCCGCGACGGCTGGCTGCAGGAGCGCAGCGACGAGGAGCTGGAGCTGCCCGAGGCGCTGTCCTCGTTGTCATTCTAGGACGCGAAACCGTGTGCGGTGATTGGGGCGAACCGGCAAACGTCGAGGGCCGATACGCTTGGCTGAGGAGATGCGCGAACATGAGCCCGTACTGTGCGAGGCGGCGTTGCAGGCGCTGCACATAGCTGCGAACGGCACCTACGTCGATGCCACTTACGGGCGTGGCGGTCATAGTGCCGCGATCCTCATCCGTCTGAGTGACCGTGGCCGTCTGCTCGTCATCGACAGGGACCCCGAGGCAGTGGCCCACGCGCGGCACGCGTTCCGGGCGGACGCCCGCGTAAGCGTTGCGCACGGCACGTTTTCCAGCCTGAGCACGATTCTTCGCGACACCGGTTTCGGCGAACCTGTGGACGGCATCCTGTTCGATCTCGGCGTGTCCTCGCCGCAGCTGGACGACCCCGAACGCGGGTTCAGCTTCTCGCGCGGCGGCCCGCTCGACATGCGCATGGACCCCGGCGCCGGCAGCCCGCTGGCAGACTGGCTCGCCGAGGTCAGCGAAGCCGAGCTGAGCAGAGTGATTGCCGAGTTCGGCGAGGAGCGGTACGCGCGGCGGATCGCACGCGCGCTGGTCCAGGCTCGCACACGCCAGCGCATCACGCGCAGCGAAGAGCTGGCCAGCATCTGCGTCGCGGCGATGCCGCGCCGTGCAGTGGGCAAGCATCCGGCAACACGCACGTTCCAGGCGCTGCGCATCGCCGTCAACGACGAGCTGGGAGAGCTCCAGCGGGCGTTGCCGCAGGCGCGCGACTGCCTCGCGCCGGGCGGGCGGCTGGTGGTGATCAGCTTTCATTCCCTGGAAGACCGTCTGGTCAAGCGCTTCATGCGCGGGCCGCGACTGGACCGGCGCCTGCAGCGCCTGGTGGGCAATGACCCGGCGCACGGACTGCGCCCGCTCGGCAAGGCGCAGCGTCCCGCTGCCGAAGAGGTGCAGCGCAACGTACGCGCGCGCAGCGCCGTGCTGCGGGTGGCTGAGCGAATCGCATGAAGGCGACAACCATCACGCTGCTGCTGGTCCCGGTGCTGCTGACCACTGGACTCGGTGTCGTTTACACCCAGCACCTGAGCCGCAGCCTGGCGGTGCGCCTGCAGGAGCAGAAACAGCAGCGCGACGAGCTGAACATAGAATGGAGCCGCCTGCTGCTGGAACGCAGCACCTGGGCCACCCACGCCCGGGTCGAGCGCCTGGCGCGGGAACAGCTCGGAATGCACTCGCCGTCGCTGGCGGAAATGGGCGTGGTGGGGCCGTGAAGCGCGGCGCCGATCCCACACTGATGATCTGGCGGCGGCGCTCGCGCCTGCTGCTGGCCGGTTTCCTGCTGATCGCCGCCGGCCTGGCCGCGCGCGCGTTCGAACTGCAGGTGCTGCAGCACGACTTTCTGCTCGGCCAGGGTCAGGAACGGCAGCGTCGGGTGGTCAGCGTGCCGGCACACCGCGGCATGTTGCTGGATCGCAACGGCGCGCCCCTGGCGGTGAGCACCCCGGTGGATTCGGTCTGGGCGAACCCGCAGGAGCTGCTCGCCAACAAGGCCGACTGGCCGCGGCTTGCAAAGGCGCTGGGCATGAAACGCGCGCAGCTCGCGGCGCGTCTGGCCGAAGGCAGCGATCGCGAATTCGTGTATCTGAAACGCCAGGTCCCGCCCCGCGAGGGTGAGCGGATCGCCGGGCTGGCGATCGCCGGGGTCCACCGCCAGCGCGAGTACCGCCGCTACTACCCGTCCGGGGAGGTGCTCGGCCACCTGCTGGGGTTCACCGACATCGACGACCGCGGCCAGGAGGGTCTGGAGCTGGCCTTCGACGAATGGCTCGAGGGCACGCCCGGCAAGGAGCAGATCGTGCAGGACCGCCGCGGGCAGATGGTCAAGCGTCTGCAAAGCGTGCGTGCGGCCGAGCCCGGCCGGGATCTGGTCCTCAGCGTGGACAAGCGCCTGCAATACCTCGCCTACCGGGAGCTCAAGGCCGCAGTACAGCGCCACGGCGCGGTCAGCGGCTCGGCAATCGTGCTCGACGTGCACAGCGGCGAAGTGCTCGCGATGGTCAACCAGCCCGGGTTCAATCCCAATGACCGGGGCGGCTTTCGCGATGCGGCGCTGCGCAATCGCGCCGTCACTGACGTGTTCGAACCCGGCTCGACGATGAAGACCTTTACGGTTGCGGCCGCCCTGGAGCAGGGGCGCGTGACGCCGCTCACCTCCGTCGATACCGCGCCCGGCAGGCTGCAGGTCGGTCAGCACACGGTACGCGACCGGCACAACCTCGGGGTGCTCTCGGTCAGCGATATCCTGCGCAAATCGAGCAACGTCGGCGCCAGCAAGCTGGCCCTCAGGGTCAACTCCGAGGCGTTGTGGTCGGTGTTCACCCGGGCCGGGCTCGGTCAGACCTCGGGCAGCGGGTTCCCCGGCGAGTCCTCCGGTACCCTGGCCGGGCACGCGCGCTGGCGGGAAATCGAGCAGGCGACCATGGGCTTCGGCTACGGGCTGTCGGTCACGGCCCTGCAGCTGGTGCGTGCCTATGCCGCCATCGCCGGCGGCGGCGTACTTCCCGAGATCACCTTTCAGAAACGCAGCGAGCCGTTCGAGGGGCGGCGGATCTTCTCCGCCCGGCTGGCCGGGGCGCTCAGCGGGATGCTGGAGACCGTGCTGCAGGAGGGCGGCACCGGGCGCCGCGCGGCGATCCCCGGCTACCGCGTGGCGGGCAAGACCGGGACCTCGAAGAAATCCACGGCCGGAGGCTATGCGGACGATCGCTACCTGGCGCTGTTCGTCGGTTTCGCGCCGGCCACGGAACCCCGTCTGGCGGCGGTGGTGGTCATCAACGAGCCCGCCGGCGAGGACTACTACGGCGGACAGGTAGCGGCCCCGGTGTTCTCCAAAGTAATGGCCGGCGCGCTGCGTCTGCTCGACGTGATGCCGGACGATCCCGGCGCATTCCAGGTGGCGACCGGCGCGGCGGAGGATCCTGCATGATGGCCGCGCGACGACGCGAGCCTGGCGCCGGCGCAACCCTGGCGGAGCTGCTGCACGGCCTGGCGCCGGCGGCCGGGGTGGCGGTGCCGATCGCGGGTGTGACGCTGGACAGCCGCCAGGTAATGCCGGGAAGCCTGTTCATCGCGCTGTCGGGTACCCGCACGCACGGTTTGAAGTATGCCCGCGAGGCGTTGCAGCGGGGTGCGGCGGCGATCGTGTATCCCGAGGCCCCGGAGACCGACACCGCCACACTGCTGCGCGGTCTGGCGGACGCCGGCATTCCCGTGCTCGCGGTGCCCGATCTGCCGGCCCGGGCCGGGGTGATCGCCAGCCGCTTCTACGGCGTCACCCGCGATTCGCTGCGCCTCATCGGCGTCACCGGGACCGACGGCAAGACCTCGGTCAGCCACCTGCTGGCCCAGGTGCTCGACACCGACCCCGCGCGCTGCGGTCTGCTCGGTACCCTTGGCTGCGGGCGCGTCGGGCAACTGCTGCCCTTCGGCCTGACCACACCGGACGCAGTGACGCTGCAGGCACGCCTGGCAGCGTTCGCGGCTGACGGTATCGGTCACGCCGTGATGGAGGTGTCCTCGCACGCACTGGCGCAGCACCGGACCTCCGGCTGCCACTTCGACCTGGCCGTGCTCACCAACCTGGGCCGCGATCACCTGGACTATCACGGTGACGCGGACGCCTACGCGGCGGCTAAAGCGCTTCTGTTCCGCTCGCCCGGTCTGCGCGCGGCGGTGCTCAACCTCGACGATCCGTTCAGCGCCACGCTGCTGCCGGCGCTCGCAAGCGAGACGCGGGTGTTCGGCTATGCACAGACGCCGTCAGCGGAGGCCCCCGACGGGAGCACCACCTTGCGAGCGCTGCGGGTGACCGCCAGTGCCGCGGCGGTGGAGGTCGAGCTTGGCGAGCCGTTCTCCGGACAACGGCTCCAGGCACCGTTGCTCGGCGACTTCAATGCCGGCAACCTGCTCGCGGCGGCCAGCGCGCTGCTCGCGCTCGACTGGCGGCTGCCTCGCATCGCCGAGGCGCTGGCCGCGTGCCGCGCGATCCCCGGGCGCATGGAGAGGGTTCCGACCGCCGCCCCGGCGACCGTCATCGTCGACTATTCCCATACACCGCAGTCGCTGCAGCGCGCGCTCCTGGCGCTGCGTCCGCTGACCCCCGGACGGCTGTGGTGCGTGTTCGGCTGCGGCGGCGACCGCGACCGCGGCAAGCGTCCGATCATGGGCGCCATGGCCGAGGCGCACGCCGATGCCGTGATCGTGACGGATGACAACCCGCGCACCGAGGATCCGGCGACGATCGTCGAGCAGATCCGCGGCGGCATGCAGGACCCGCAGCGGGCCGCCGTGCGTCAGCCGCGCGATGCGGCGATACGCCACGCACTGCGGCATGCCGCGGCAGGGGACTGCATCCTGATCGCCGGCAAAGGGCATGAGCCCTACCAGCTGATCGGCGAGCGTACGCTGGCGTTCGACGACCGGCAGACTGCCCGCGCGCTCGCCGAGGAGCTGCACGGATGATCTCCGGATCACTGCAGCAGGCGGCCGAGTTCATGGACGCGCGCATGCGCGGCGCCGACGCGCGGTTCACCGGCGTGAGCACCGACTCCCGACAGCTTCGTGACGGGCAGTTGTTCTTCGCGATTCACGGACCGCGGTTCGACGGCCACGGTTACGTGAGCGCCGCCTTCGCCGCCGGCGCGCCCGCCGCCGTGGTCGATCGCGAGGTCCCGGGTGAACCGCTGCTGCTGACCGACGACACGCGCATCGCGCTCGGCAAACTTGCCGCGCGCTGGCGCGAGCAGTGTGCACCGCGGGTGGTGGCGGTCACCGGCAGCAACGGCAAGACCACCGTGAAGGAAATGCTTGCCGGTATCCTCTCGCGGGCCGGTCCCACGCTCGCGACCAGCGGCAACCTGAACAACGATATCGGGATGCCGCTGACGCTGCTCGGGCTGGCCGCCGAGCACCGCTACGCGGTCGCCGAGCTGGGCGCGAACCACGCCGGGGAAATCGCCTATCTGACGCGCATCGCGCAGCCCGACGTGGCGCTGATCACCAACGCCGGCGCTTCGCACCTGGCGGGGTTCGGCAGCGTCGAGGGCGTAGCCCGCGCCAAGGGCGAGATCTTCCAGGGCCTGGCGGCTGCAGGAACTGCCGTAATCAATGCAGACGATTGCCATGTTTCGCTATGGCGCGAGCTGGCTGCGTCGTTCAGGGTGATCACGTTCGCCGCGGACGCGGGTACCGACGCGGATGTCACTGCAACGCTGCAAGACGGGCGCCTGCACCTGAGACACGGCGGCGAACGCGCAGACGCGCGTACGACGCTCGCCGGGCGCCACAACGCCAGCAACGCGGCGGCTGCGTGCGCGGCGGCGGTGGCGCTGGGCATTGCGCTGGCGGATGCGGCCGAAAGCCTTGCGCGCATGCAGCCGGTAAGCGGCAGGCTGCAGTTCAAAGCCGGCGCGGGTGGCGCGGTGATCATCGACGACACCTACAACGCCAATCCGGCCTCGCTGCACGCCGCGCTCGAGGTGCTCGGGGCGCAGGCACAGGCGCACAAGTGCCTGGTGCTCGGTGACATGGGCGAGCTCGGCGCGGCCAGCCCGGGACTTCACGCGCAAGCCGGCGAGGATGCGCGCGGGCATGGGGTGGAGCTGTTTTACGCGGTCGGCCAGATGGCCGCCCACGCGGCGCGCGGCTTCGGCGATGGCGCGCTCTGTTTCGACGAGCCGGATGCGGCGGGGCGGGCGCTGCGCAAGCGCTTGACGCCGCAGGTGTGCGTGCTGGTGAAGGGCTCGCGCGCCATGCGCATGGAACGGGCCGTCACCGAGCTGCTGGACCAACCCGGCGTGCGGCCGGAGGGGAGCTGAGCGTGCTGCTGTACCTGACCGAAGTGTTGCAATCGCTGCACAGCGGGTTCTACGTGTTCCAGTACCTGACCCTGCGTGCGGTGCTGGGGGTGCTCACGGCGATGGTGATATCGCTGCTCGTGGGGCCGTACGTGATCCGCCGCCTCAGCGTGCACAAGATCGGCCAGCTGGTGCGCGACACCGGTCCCGAGTCGCATCTGACCAAAGCCGGCACACCAACCATGGGCGGTGCGCTGATCCTGGTTTCCGTGGCGATCGCGACGTTGCTGTGGGCGGATCTCGACAGCCGCCAGGTGTGGGTCGCGCTGCTGGTCACGCTGACCTTCGGCGCGGTCGGCTGGGTGGACGACTACAAGAAGCTCACGCTCGGCAACGCCAAGGGCATGTCGGCCCTGGGCAAGCTCGGCTGGCAGGCGCTGATTGCGATCCTCGCCGCCCTGTACCTGTATCAGTCGGCCGCCTATCCCTCCGAGACCTCGTTGATCGTGCCGTTCTTCAAGAACGTGTCCTGGTCCATGGGCGTGCTGTTCGTACCCTTTGCGTTCCTCGTGATCGTGGGTTCGAGCAACGCCGTGAACCTCACCGACGGGCTTGACGGGCTCGCGATCCTGCCAACGGTGATGGTCGCGGGTGCGCTCGGGATCTTCGCCTACGCGACGGGGCACATTCATTTCGCCAACTACCTCGGCATCCCCTACGTGCCGGGTGTGGGCGAGCTGGTCGTGTTCTGCGGCACCCTGGTCGGGGCGGGTCTGGGATTTCTCTGGTTCAACACCTACCCGGCGCAGGTGTTCATGGGCGACGTGGGTGCCTTGGCGCTGGGCGCGGCGCTCGGGGTGATCGCGGTGCTGGTGCGCCAGGAGCTGGTGCTGTTGATCATGGGCGGGGTGTTCGTAATGGAAACGGTGTCGGTGATCATGCAGGTGGCGTCGTTCAAGCTGACCGGCCGGCGGATCTTCCGCATGGCGCCGCTGCACCATCACTTCGAGCTGAAGGGCTGGCCGGAACCGCGCGTCATCGTGCGCTTCTGGATCATCACCGTGATCCTCGTCCTGGTGGGTCTCGCGACCCTCAAGATTCGCTGACGATGTGGCACAGGCGGGCATGACATTGGTGGTCGGACTCGGTAAAACCGGCGTTTCCTGCGTGCGCTACCTGGCCCGCGCCGGGGTGCCGTGCGCGGCCGCGGATTCGCGCGCCGCGCCACCGGGCCTGGGCGAGGTTCAGCGCGACTACCCGCAGCTGCAGGTACGTCTGGGGCGCTTCGATGCCGACTGGTTTGCCGGCTTCGAGCGCCTGGTGGTGAGTCCCGGGGTGGCGGTCGACGAACCCGCGGTGCGGGCGGCCCGGCGGGCTGGACGCGAGGTCCTCGGCGACGTGGAACTGTTCGCCCGCGAGGTGCAGGCGCCGGTGGTCGCGATCACGGGCTCCAACGGCAAGAGCACGGTCACCCGTCTCGTCCAGCGCCTGCTGGAGCGCCTGCATTTACGCGTGCTCGCCGGCGCAAACCTGGGGCGTCCGGCGCTGGAGCTGTTGTGCGAGCCGCGCCCGGACTGCTACGTGCTCGAGCTGTCCAGCTTTCAGCTGGAAACCCTGAGCAGCCTGCGTCCGGCGGTGGCGGCGATCATCAATCTGTCGCCCGATCACCTCGATCGCTACCCGAGCACCCGCGCCTATGCCCGCGCCAAGGCCCGTATCTACCACCGCGCGCGCGTGTGCATCTACAACGCGGACGATGCGCAGACCCGCGCGTGCCTTCCGTCCCGCGCCCGCCGTAACAGCTTCACGCTCGGCGTGCCGCGCGCACGTCAGTTCGGCATTCGCAGAATCGACGGCCAGCCCTGGCTGGCGCAGGGCAGCCGCGCGCTGCTGAGCGTCGCGCGTATCGGTCTGCGCGGTCAGCACAACGTGGCCAATGCGCTGGCGGCCTGTGCCATCGTCGATGCGCTGGGGCACGATGTCGCGGCCGCGGCGCCGGCGATCGCTGCCTTCACCGGCCTGCCGCACCGCATGCAGCACGTTCGCGACAGTGCGGGTGTGCAGTGGATAAACGACTCGAAGGGAACCAACGTCGGGGCCACCGTGGCTGCGCTGCGCGGGCTGCCGACTCCGGTGGTGCTGATCGCCGGCGGCGACGGCAAGGGTGCCGACTTTTCGCCGCTGCGCGCCGCCGCCGGCGCCGCCCGCGCTGTGATTCTGCTCGGCCGCGATGCGCCGGCGCTGCGTCAGGCGCTGGCCGGCGCCGTCGAGCTGGTGGACGCGCGGGACATGGCCGATGCCGTGGCCAAAGCCGCCGTGCTCGCGCAACCCGGCGACACGGTCCTGCTCTCCCCGGCGTGCGCCAGCTTCGACATGTTCGATGACTACCGACAGCGTGGCGATGCCTTCGCCGCCGCGGTGCGGAGCCTCGCCTGATGAGCGCAACGGTGAACCAGCACCCGCCCTACACGCACACGCTCGATCTGTGGCTGCTCGGCAGCGCACTGGCGTTACTCATGCTGGGGCTGGTGATGGTTACCTCGGCGTCGGTGTCGGTAGCCGAGGCCAGCTTCGCGAATCCGTTCTACTACTTCGTCAAGCAGCTGATCTTCGCCATCGGCGGCGTCGTGCTGGCGGCCGTGGTGCTGACCGTGCCCACCGCCTGCTGGGAGCGGGCCGGGTGGTCGCTGCTGCTGCTGGCGCTGGTGCTGCTGGCGCTGGTGCTGATTCCGGGCATCGGCAAGACCGTGAACGGCAGCAGCCGCTGGCTGGCGCTCGGGCCGCTGCGGCTGCAGGCGAGCGAGGTCGCAAAGCTGTTCCTCCTGGTGTACCTGGCCGGCTACCTGGTGCGCCACGCCGAGATGGTGCGCACGCGCGTGCGGGGCTTCCTGCGCCCGCTGCTGATGCTGAGCCTGGCCGGTTTTCTGCTGCTGCTCGAGCCCGACTTCGGCGCGGCGGCGATTCTGCTGCTGACCGCCATGGCGATGATGTTTCTGGGCGGCGTGCGTTTCTGGCAGTTCTTTCTGCTCTCGGGCGCGATGGCCGGCGCCGGTGTGGCGCTGATCGTGACGTCGACCTACCGCATGCAGCGCCTGACCGCGTTTCTCGATCCCTGGGCGGACCCGTTCGACACCGGCTTTCAGCTCACCCAGTCGTTGATCGCCGTAGGCAGCGGCGCGCTGACCGGCACCGGCCTCGGCGGCAGCATTCAGAAACTGTTCTACCTGCCCGAAGCACACACGGATTTTCTGTTTGCGGTGCTCGCCGAGGAACTCGGACTGGTGGGCGTCGTGACCGTGCTGCTGCTGTACGCGATTCTGGTGTGGCGGGCCTTCGTCGCGGGCAACGCTGCGGCGCGCGCCGGGTCGTTCTTCGGCGCTTACCTGGCCGGCGGCATCGGCGTGTGGTTCGGCCTGCAGGCCGCGGTGAATATAGCAGTGAACATGGGTGTGCTGCCGACCAAGGGTCTCACGCTGCCGCTGCTGAGCGCGGGCGGCACCAGCACCGTGGTCCTGTGCGTGGCCGTTGGTCTGCTGTTGCGGATCGGGCACGAGTCGCACGTTGCCTCGGTGCAGGCGATGCGCAAGGCAGGTCGGAGGATGCCCGCATGAGGCAGCGGCCCGTGTTGATCATGGCCGGCGGCACCGGCGGGCACGTGTTTCCGGCCCTCGCGGTGGCGCAGGAGCTGCGCGCCCGCGACGTGCCCGTGGTCTGGCTGGGCACCCGGCGCGGGCTGGAAGCCGAGGTGGTGCCCGCCAACGGCC
>JAHELT010000008.1:15061-64161 GCA_024644045.1 Chromatiales bacterium
GCGCCGCAAGGGTTGGGCCACGGCGCTGCTGTTTCCGGTGCGCCTGGCCGGCGCCATGCTCCAGGCCTGGCGGGTGCTCGCGCGGCTCAGGCCCCGCGTGGCGCTGGGCATGGGCGGATTCGTCTCTGGCCCGGGCGGCCTGGCGGCGTGGCTGCGGCGCGTGCCGCTGGTGATCCACGAGCAGAACGCGATTCCCGGGCTGACCAATCGCGTGCTGTCGCGTGTCGCCACGCGCACGCTGCAGGCAGTGCCCGGCGCTTTCGGCGCGAACGTGCGCGCCGAGCTGACCGGAAACCCGGTGCGCGCCGAGATAGCCGCCATCGCCGAACCCCGGCGCCGACTGTCCGGACGCGGCGAAGCGCTGCGCGTGCTGGTGTTCGGCGGCAGCGGCGGTGCCGCGGTGCTCAACGAGGTGCTGCCCAGGGCGTGCGCCGGGCTTGCCGAGCCGCGCACCGTGCAGATCACGCATCAGGCCGGGCGGCTGGCCGATCTCGATGCGCTTCGAGCGAGCTACCAGGCGGCCGGTACGAGCGCCCGCGTGGAACGCTTCATCACGGACATGGCGGACGCCTACGCGTGGGCCGATCTGGTGATCTGCCGCGCCGGCGCGATCACCGTGGCGGAGCTGACAGCGGCCGGGGTCGCGTCGCTGCTGGTGCCGTACCCGTTCGCAGTGGACGATCATCAGACGCACAATGCGCGCTTCCTGACCGAAGCGGGCGCGGCGGAGCTGATTCCGCAGACGCAGCTGACGGCCGCGCTGCTGGCCGCGCGCCTGCGCGAATTTCACACCGACCGCGCGCGATTGCTGCGCATGGCGTGTCTCGCGCGCGGACTGGCGCAACCGGATGCCGCGCGCAGCGTGGCGGATCACTGCCTGGCGGTGGCGGCATGAATCCCGCCCAGTTCATGCGCCGCATCAAGTGCGTGCACCTGATCGGCATCGGCGGCGCCGGCATGGGCGGGATCGCCGAGGTGCTGCTGAACCTTGGTTACCAGGTGACCGGCTCGGACCTGAGCGAAAACGCGCTGACCCGGCGGCTGCACGAGCTCGGTGCGCGGATCATGCTCGATCATTCGACTGACAATATCGAGCAGGCCGACGTGGTGGTGGTGTCCACGGCGATCAGCGAGGACAACGTCGAGCTGTGCGCGGCGCGCGAGGCGCGGATCCCGGTCGTGCCGCGGGCGGAGATGCTGGCCGAGCTGATGCGGTTCAGACGCGGGATCGCGATCGCCGGCACCCACGGCAAGACCACCACCACCAGCCTGGTCGCGAGTCTGCTCGGCGAAGGCGGGCTGGATCCCACGTATGTCATCGGCGGGCGGCTGCTCAGCTCGGGCAGCAACGCGCGCCTCGGACAGGGCGAGTATCTCGTCGCCGAGGCCGACGAAAGCGACGCCTCCTTCCTGTACCTGCAGCCGGTAATCGCGGTGGTCACGAATATCGACGCCGATCACCTGTCGACCTACGGCGGGGATTTCAACGCGCTGCGCCGCACCTTCATCGAGTTCCTGCACCACCTGCCCTTCTACGGACTTGCGGTGCTGTGCATCGACGATGATGAGGTGCGCGGCATTCTTCCTGAGGTGACGCGCCCGGTAACCACCTACGGCTTCGCCGAGGATGCCGACGTGCGCGCGGTGGGCCTGCGGCAAACCGGTTCGCAGACCCGTTTCGACGTGCTGCTCAACGGCGTCACCGTGATCTCCGATGCGATGCTCGCCCTCCCGGGCCGGCACAACGTGCTGAACGCGCTGGCCGCCGTCGGCGTGGCGCTGGAGCTTGGTATTGCGCTGGAAGTGATTCGCCAGGGCCTCGGCAATTTCGCGGGTATCGGGCGGCGCCTGCAAAGTCACGGCGAGATCGCGAGCGCGGCCGGTCCGGTGCTGTTGATCGACGACTACGCACACCACCCGCGCGAGATCGAGGCGAGCTGCGAGGCGATCCGCGCCGGCTGGCCGAAGCGCCGCCTGGTGGTGGCCTTTCAGCCGCATCGCTACACGCGCACACACGAGCTGCTCGACGATTTCGCGCAGGTGCTGTCCGCCAGCGACGTGCTGCTCATTACCGAGGTATATGCGGCCGGCGAGGCGCCGATCAGCGGCGCCGACGGACGGGCGCTGTGCCGCGCCGTACGTGCGCGCGGCAAGGTCAACCCGGTCTTCGTCGAGGATCTGGAGCAGCTCGCCGGCGCGTTGCAGGACGTGCTGGAGGCGAACGACGTGGTGCTCACCCTGGGCGCCGGCAGCATCGGCGCCCGGGTTCCGAAACTGTGTGAGGAACTGAGGGCGCTGCACTGATGATACCCGAGCTACAACGGGCACCGTTGCGGGGCCGGCTGCGTTTCCACGAGCCTGCCGCCAAGCACACGCCCTGGCGGATCGGCGGTCCGGTGGCTCGCTTCTACGAGCCGGCCAGCGCGCCGGATCTGTTGCGCTTCCTGCAGGTCCTCCCCGGCACCGACGTCATCGTGTGGATGGGCGTTGGCTGCAATCTGCTGATCCGCGACGGCGGATTTCAGGGCACGATCATCGCACCGCGGCGCGCCTTCGACCACATCGAGAAAATCGCCGCAACGGTGGTGCGCGCCGGTGCCGGTGTGCGGCTGCCGAAGCTCGCACGGTTCTGTGCGCAGCAGGGGCTGGGCGGCGTAGAGCCCTTCGCCCGTTGGCCGCATACGGTCGGCGGCGCGCTGCAGGTGTGCGTGTCCCGGGAAGGGCAGAGCCTGTGGCCGCTGGTCGAACGCATCGAGACGCTCGATCGCTTTGGTGCAAGCAGCACACTCAGCGTGGCGACGTTGCGCGAGCGCGGCTTTCCGCGCAACGCGTGGCTCATTGCGGCGGACTTCCGCCTCGATGCAGGCGGCGCCAGCCTGTCCGGCAGCAATTACTGCGGCTCCGGGCGGGGCCCGCTGTTTCGCGACGCGCGTGGCCGGCGCGTCAACGAGCTCATCCGCCAGGCCGGGCTGGACGGTGTTCGCTGCGGCGGCATCGAGCTGGCGGCCGACGACGCCAACTACGTGCACGTGAAGCAGGGCGCCTGCGTCGGCGACCTGGAGCGGCTCGTGGTGCGCATCCAGGACGGGGTTCGCGCCAAGCTCGGCGTGCGCCTCGAACGGCAGGTGCAACTGCTCGGGAGGCGCCGCTGATGGTGGCGCGCGAAAACCGCTTCGGACGTGTCGCCGTGCTCATGGGCGGGCATTCGGCGGAGCGTGAGATATCGCTCAAAAGCGGCGCCCAGGTGCTGGCCGCGCTGCAGGATCGCGGCGTGGACGCGCACCCGCTCGATTTCGACCGCGACACGCTCGCCCGCCTGCAGCAGCACGAGTTCCAGCGGGTATTCCTGATCCTGCACGGACGCGGTGGCGAGGATGGACAGATTCAGGGCACCTTGGAATCGCTGGGCGTGCCGTACACCGGCAGCGGTGTGCTCGGCTCGGCACTGGCCATGGATAAGCACCGCAGCAAACTGGTGTGGCGCGCGCTCGGGCTGCCGACCCCCGCCTGGATGCTCCTGGAGACCGCCGCGCAGTGCCGACAGGCGGGCGAAATCTTCGGCGTTCCGCTGATCATCAAGCCGTCCCTGGAAGGGTCGAGCATCGGCGTTACCAAGGTGAACGACACCGCCGGGATCCCGGCCGCATGGGAGACCGCGCGTGCCTACGGGCCGGTGATGGCGGAACGCTGCATCGACGGCGACGAGTACACGGTGTCGGTGCTGGGCGCTGAGGTGCTGCCATCGATCCGCCTGGCGACGCCGCGGGTGTTCTACGACTACGAAGCGAAATATTTCAGCGATACCACGGAGTACCACTGCCCTTCGGGTCTGTCGGCCCACGATGAGAGCGCACTGCGCGTGTTGTGCCGCCGTGCGTTCGAGGCCCTGGATGCACGCGGCTGGGGCCGCGTCGACCTGATGCGCGATCGCGCCGGGCAGTTCTGGCTGATCGAGCTGAACACCGCTCCCGGCATGACCGATCACAGTCTCGTGCCGATGGCGGCGCGCGCTGCCGGCCTGTCGTTCGGCGACCTGGTGCTGAAGATTCTGGAGGACACGGTGCAACCCGATGAGTAGCGTCACCGCATACCGGGTCCGGAGCGGACCCGTATCGCCCCGCTCGAGCCGGCGCCGCACGGTGTCGACTCTTTTCGGCATAGCGCTCATCGGCGCAGGCTTGTGCGCGTTGGGGGGGTACCTGTACCTGCGTGCGCCGGACACGGTGTTTCTGCCGGTGCGCGACGTGAAGGTCGACGGCGAGCTGCGGCGGGTCGAGGCCAAGCAGCTTCAGCGCGTTGTCATGCGCCACCTGACGCCGGGGTTGCTGCAGATCGACATGCAGGCGCTGCGCAGCGATCTGCGCGGCATCGCCTGGGTCGAGAGCGTCTGGGTTCGCCGCGTGCCGCCGAGCACGCTGCTGATCGGCGTGACCGAGCACGAGCCGGTCGCGCGCTGGGGCCGCGCGCAGCTGCTGGGCCGCGACGGCAGCATTTTCGAGCCGCCCACGATGGCCGGGGAGTTCGCCACCCTGCCGCTGCTGGCCGGCCCGGCGGAAATGCAGCGCGAGCTGCACGCCATGTACACGCGCTATGCCCCGTGGTTCAGGAAGCTGCGCCTGCAGCTTGCCGAGATCGAGCTGGACGAGCGGCGCAGCTGGCGCGTGACGCTCGCCGACGGCGTGGTCATCGAGCTCGGACGCGAGCAGTTCGTGCAGCGGCTGCAACGATTCGCATCGCTGTACTCGGGACCGCTGCGCCAGGAGTGGGAAACCGTCAAACGCATCGATCTGCGCTACACCAACGGCGTCGCCGTGCGCTGGCGCGACGATGTACTGCACACCGCCGTGATCCGGGAGTGAAGATGGCAAAGGCAGCCGACAATCGCATGATCGTGGGACTGGATATCGGCACCTCCAAGGTCGTGGCAGTGGTCGGTGACGTGGACGCCACCGGTCAGGTCGAGATCATCGGCATCGGTTCGCACCCCTCGCGCGGACTGAAAAAGGGCGTGGTCGTGAACATCGATTCGACCGTGCAGTCGATTCAGCGCGCCATCGAGGAAGCCGAGCTGATGGCCGGGTGTCAGATCAATTCGGTCTACAGCGGTATCGCGGGCAGCCACATCCGCAGCCTGAACTCACACGGCATCGTGGCCATCAAAGACCGCGAAGTGAACAGCGGCGACGTCGACCGCGTGATCGATGCCGCAAAGGCGGTGGCGATCCCCGCCGACCAGCGCATCCTGCACGTGCTGCCCCAGGAGTTCGTGATCGACGATCAGGAGGGTGTGCGCGAACCGGTGGGTATGTCCGGCGTTCGCCTGGAAGCGAAAGTTCACCTGGTTACCGGCGCGGTCAACGCCGCCCAGAACATCATCAAGTGCGTGCGCCGCTGCGGTCTGCAGGTCGACGACATCATTCTCGAGCAGCTCGCGTCCAGCCAGGCGGTGCTCACGGAAGACGAAAAGGACCTGGGCGTGTGCGTCGCCGATGTCGGCGGCGGCACCACGGATATCGCGGTGTTCACCGAGGGTGCGATCCGGCACACGGCGGTGATCCCGATCGCCGGCGATCAGGTGACCAATGACATCGCCGTCGCCCTGCGCACCCCGACCCAGCACGCCGAAGAGATAAAGATCAAGTACGCGTGCGCGCTGCGCCAGCTGACCAATCCCGATGAAACCATCGAGGTACCGGGCGTAGGAGACCGCGCACCGCGCCGGCTCGCGCGTCAGACTCTGGCCGAGGTGGTCGAGCCGCGCTACGAGGAACTGTTCAGCCTGATACAGGCGGAACTGCGGCGCAGCGGTTTCGAAGAGCTGATTGCCGCCGGCATCGTGCTCACCGGCGGCAGCGCCAAGATGGAAGGCGCGGTTGAGCTCGCGGAGGAAGTATTTCACATGCCTGTGCGCATCGGCGTGCCGCAGTTCGTCTCCGGACTGGCGGACGTTGTGCGCAACCCGATTCACGCTACCGGCGTGGGTCTGTTGCTGTTCGGTCTGCACAACCGGTCGCTGCGCGAGGACCTGGCGGAGCACCGACAGGTCGGCGTCTGGCAACGCATGAAGACCTGGTTCCAGGGGAATTTTTGATCTGCGCATTAGCGTACGAGGAGACGAGTGATGTTTGAGCTGATGGACTCATATAGTCAGACAGCGGTGATCAAGCTGATCGGCATTGGGGGCGGCGGCGGCAACGCTGTCGATCATATGGTGCGCTCCAATATCGAGGGCGTGGAATTCGTTTGCGCGAACACCGACGCGCAGGCCTTGAAAAGCGTGTCGGCGAAAACCACGCTGCAGATCGGTGCCAGCATGACCAAGGGTCTGGGCGCCGGTGCCAATCCCGAGATCGGGCGCCAGGCGGCGCTCGAGGATCGCGAGCGCATCCAGGAAGTGATCGCCGGCACCGACATGCTGTTCATCGCCGCTGGTATGGGCGGCGGCACGGGTACCGGGGCGGCGCCGATAATCGCGCAGCTGGCCCGTGAAATAGGCGTGCTGACGGTGGCGGTGATCACCAAGCCGTTCCCGTTCGAAGGGAACAAGCGCATGAAGGTCGCGACCGACGGTATCGAACTGCTGAGCCAGCAGGTCGACTCTCTGATCACGATCCCGAATGAAAAGCTGCTCACGGTGCTCGGCAAGGAGGTCACCGTGCTGGATGCATTCAAGGCGGCCAACGACGTGCTCCAGGGCGCCGTGCAGGGCATCGCCGAGCTGATCACGCGCCCGGGGTTGATCAACGTGGATTTCGCCGACGTCAAGACCGTCATGTCCGAGATGGGTATGGCAATGATGGGCACCGGGGTCGCCAGCGGCGACGAGCGGGCCCGGCGCGCCGCTGAAGCCGCCATCAACAGCCCGCTGCTGGAAGACGTCAATCTCGCCGGGGCGCGCGGGATCCTGGTCAACATCACCGCCGGCATGGATCTCGCCATCGGCGAGTTCGAGGAGGTCGGCACCGCGATCAAGGGGTTCGCCTCGGAAGACGCCACGGTGGTGGTCGGTACGGTCATCGAGCCGGGTCTGGAGGGCGAGCTGCGGGTCACCGTGGTGGCCACCGGCATCGGTCAGCCGCTGGAGCCGGTCAAGCTGGTCCAGCGCAGCCGCGACGGCGAGGTGGATTACAAGCAGTACGACCGGCCCACGGCCATCCGCATCAAGGCGGTGGGCGACGGGCTCGAATCGGGGGGCGATATAGACCTGGACTACCTGGACATCCCCGCCTTTCTGCGCCGTCAGGCGGACTAGGGGGCGGTGAAAAGCGTGACACGGGTGCCGATTTGAGGGTTCCCGGCGCACAACATGCACGAATCGTAATCCAGTAGCTTGGCCAGTGAATAGAGATACCTATAGAATGGTGAGTTGGGCGGCCCTGCGAATCTACTCTCTGCATACAGCAATAAGGCAGGGGCCACTATCTTCAACAGGAACGCTGCGGCCGAGGTTTGCTCGCAGTGCCTTGCCGAGTGTGGGTGTCAATTGATCAGGCAACGAACGTTAAAAAACACCATCCGTGCCACGGGTGTGGGCCTGCATACAGGCAACAAGATTTTACTGACGTTGAGACCGGCCGCCGTGAACACGGGAATCGTGTTCCGCCGGGTCGATCTGGAACAACCGATCGAGATCAAGGCAGATCCGCTCAACGTCGGCGACACGCAGCTTTCGACCTCGCTGCAGCGAGACGGCGTCAAAGTATCGACGGTCGAGCATCTGCTCTCGGCGCTGGCCGGGCTGGGCATCGACAACGCCTACATCGACCTGAGCGCCCCGGAAGTTCCCATCATGGACGGCAGCGCCGGCCCTTTCGTGTTTCTGATTCAGTCGGCGGGGATCGTCGAGCAGGACTCCCCGAAGACCTTCATCCGCATCAAGCGGCCGATCGTGGTGACCGAGGGTGACAAATGGGCCCGCTTTGACCCTTTCAACGGGTTCAAGGTGGCGTTCACCATTCAGTTCGACCACCCCCTGTTTCAGGGAATCTGCCAGGAAGCGGAGATCGATTTCTCGACCACCTCCTTCGTCAAGGAAGTGAGCCGTGCCCGGACGTTCGGCTTCATGCGTGACATCGAAAAGCTGAGGGAGCGCAACCTCGCGCTGGGCGGCAGCCTCGACAATGCCATCGTGGTCGACGACTACCGGGTGCTGAACGAAGACGGGTTGCGCTATCGCGACGAATTCGTCAAACACAAGATCCTCGATGCGATCGGGGACCTCTACCTGCTGGGACACAGCCTGATCGGGGCGTTTTCCGGCTACAAATCGGGGCACGAGCTTAACAACCGGCTGCTGCGCACCCTGATCGAAGCGGAGAACTCCTGGGAAAGAGTGACCTTCGATGCGGTGGACGACGCCCCGATTTCGTACATCCAGCCGATCGAAGCCTACTCCTGACAGCCGGCAGCGCCGGCGTGGCGAACGAGTCGCCGTAACGCCTGCGCCAACTGGGGATCGTCGACTGTCTCGGCAAGGTGCCGCAGCGCCTGTGCGCTGGTGCGGCTGAGCCGCGCACGGCGGTCACCTTGCGGCGCTTCCCGGGGCGCGGACTCACCGGGGCGGACGATGATTTTCAGTCGCCGGCAGGGTGGATCCCCGCCACCGAAGCGGCGCAGGATCTGCGGCTCCGCGAAACGCAGGCGCGTCGCCCAGGCGGGGGAATCGACGAGAATGCTCAAGGTTCCGGCCTCGCAGCCGACAACCACTGGATGGCCTTTGAACTCAGGCGGCAGCGCTGCCCACAGCTCGGCGGTCAGCCGGCGAATCGACTGGCAGCGGGCCACCAGGTCGGGATGCAGATATTGATCTAGCGGGCGCATCACTCAAATGTCGAAAAAACTACCAATATCCGGGGCAGTCCTCTATCATCTGGCCGCAAAAGCGCTGACCACCGCGTCATGAATATAATTCTGCTCACCAAGTCTGGTGGCAAGCCCGTTACCAGACAGTTCAACTCGATTGCGCACTTCCTGGTGCTCGGCGTGCTGCTCGTAGTGGGCAGCGCAGGGCTAGTGTATCTCGGCTACTGGTACGGCGCGCAACGAGATTCCGCCGTGCATGTGGATAAGTGGGCCAGCGAGCTGGCCGCACAGCGCGTCAAACTGCAGCGGGTCAAGGAGTCGGCACGGGCCGACGTGGATGCGCTTACGCTGCGACTGGGACAGATGCAGAGCTACGTCGCGCGCCTCGACGCGCTGGGCATGAAGCTGGTCAAGATGGCGAAGCTGGACGGCGACGAGTTCAACTTCGGCGAGTCACCGGCGCTGGGCGGGCCCGACGAGGCAAGCGAGTACGAGGAAATCGCCGTTCCCGACCTGCAGCTGGCGCTCATCGATCTGCACGAGCAGTTCGAGCAGCGCGACCGTGAACTGAGCGTGCTCGAGCAGCTGATACTGAGCCGTAACCTCACCGCCGACGTGAGCCCAGCCGGGCGTCCTACCGAAGGTGGCTGGCTGTCCTCGGGCTGGGGCATGCGCCGCGACCCCTTCACCGGGCGCGCGCAGTTTCACAAGGGCGTGGATTTCGCCGGCCGCAAGGGTCAGCCGATCATCGCTGTGGCCAGCGGTATCGTCACCTTCGCCGGGAAACGCTACGGGTACGGTCAGATGGTCGAAATCAACCACGGTAACGGGATATCCACACGCTACGCGCACAACCGTAAAAACCTCGTCCAGGAAGGCGACGCCGTGAAGAAGGGCGATACCGTCGCCCGCATGGGCACCACGGGACGCTCGACCGGGTTTCACGTGCACTTCGAGGTGCTGAAAGACGGCAAACCCGTGAATCCCGCGAAGTTCGTCTCCGCGAAGTAACCCCCGATCCCCCGCGCGGTGTAACGGTACACCGTTCCCCGCAAATGCCGGTTGGCTGGCACCGCGATACCTTTTACCATAGCGGTTTTGCCTGACGTCCGTGACGTCCGGCCCCCACGCAACGTGCGGGCTGAACGGCCGTCGACCTCCTGGAACTACGGGTAACGCATGCTGAGAGCCGTCACCAAGAAGATTTTCGGTAGTCGCAACGACCGCATCATAAAGCGCCTGACCAGACTGGCGCATGCGGTGAATGCGCTGGAAGAGGCTGCCGGCGCGATGTCGGACGCCGACCTCGCCGCCAAAACGGTCGAGTTCCGCGAACGCCTGAGCGGTGGCGAGACGCTCGACGATCTGCTCCCGGAATGCTTCGCGGTGGTGCGCGAAGCCGGCCAGCGGGTGCTCGAAATGCGCCACTTCGATGTGCAGCTGGTCGGCGGCATGGTGCTGCACGAGGGTCAGATCGCGGAAATGCGCACCGGCGAGGGTAAGACCCTGGTTGCGACGCTGGCCGTTTACCTGAATGCGCTGAGCGGCCGCGGCGTGCACGTGGTGACCGTCAACGACTACCTTGCGCAGCGTGACGCGGCGTGGATGGGCAAGTTGTACGGTTTTCTCGGCCTGAGCGTCGGGGTCATCGTCAGTGGCCTGAATCACGACGAGCGCCGGCAGGCCTACGCCGCCGATGTCACCTACGGCACCAACAACGAGTTCGGCTTCGACTATCTGCGCGACAACATGGCGTTCAGCAATGCCGAACGCGTGCAGCGCGATCTCCACTACGCGATCGTCGACGAGGTGGATTCAATCCTGATCGACGAAGCGCGCACGCCGCTGATCATTTCTGGCCCCACGGCCGACAACTCCGATCTCTACCAGCGCATGGACCGCATCATTCCGCAGCTCAAGCGTCAGGAGACCGAAGACGGCGAGGGCGACTACTCGGTCGAAGAGAAAAACAAGCAGGTTTACATCACCGAGGAGGGCCACGAGCGGGTTGAGCAGCTGCTGAGCGAGGCCGGGCTCCTGAACCCGGGCGAGAGTCTGTACGACGCCGGCCACATCGCGTTGCTGCACCACCTGAACTCGGCGCTGCGCGCGCACGCGCTGTTCCACAAAGATGTCGACTATATCGTAAAGGACGATACCATCGTGATCGTCGACGAGTTCACCGGGCGCACCATGCCAGGACGACGCTGGTCCGAGGGTCTGCATCAGGCGATCGAGGCAAAAGAAGGGGTAACGGTACAGAACGAGAACCAGACCCTGGCGTCCATCACTTTCCAGAACTACTTCCGATTGTACGAGAAGCTCGCCGGCATGACCGGTACCGCAGACACCGAGGCGTTCGAATTCCAGACCATCTACGGGCTCGAAGTAGTCGTGGTACCGACCCACATGCCGATGATCCGGGAGGACATGCCCGACCTGGTGTTTCTGACTCAGGAGGAGAAGTTCACCGCGATTGTCGAAGATATCGAGGATTGCGTGAAACGCAAGCAGCCGGTGCTGGTCGGCACCACCTCGATCGAGACCTCGGAGTACCTGGCGGGGTTGTTGAAGAAGAAAAAGATCAGGCATGAGGTGCTGAACGCCAAACAGCATGAGCGCGAGGCCTACATCATCGAGCAGGCCGGAGCGCCGGGCGCGGTCACCATCGCGACCAACATGGCCGGACGCGGCACAGACATCGTGCTCGGTGGCAACCTCGAAGCGCAGCTCGTCAAAGTGGACGAGGGCGCTGAGATAAAACGGCGGGAGATACGCGACGCCTGGCAGGAAAAGCACAACGACGTGGTCGGCTGCGGGGGATTGCATATCATCGGCACGGAACGGCACGAGTCGCGCCGCATCGACAATCAGCTGCGCGGACGCTCGGGGCGGCAGGGCGACCCGGGCTCCAGTCGTTTCTACCTGTCCCTGCAGGACAACCTGATGCGCATCTTCGCGTCGGAGCGCGTCGCAAGTTTGATGCAGCGGCTCGGCATGGAGGAGGGCGAGGCGATTGAGCATGCGTGGGTCACCAAGGCGATCGAGAACGCGCAACGTAAAGTCGAGGCGCACAACTTCGATATCCGCAAGAACCTCCTCGAGTACGACGACGTCGCGAACGATCAGCGCAAGGTCGTCTACGAGCAGCGCAACGAGCTGATGAACACCGAGGACGTCTCAGAAATGGTCGCCCGGATCCGTGAAGACGTGCTGAGCGGCGTGATCGACCAGTTCATAACGCCAGGCTCGATGGACGAGCAGTGGGATGTGCCGGCGCTCAGCGAGGCACTGGAACGCGAGTTCGGTTACCAGCTGCCGATCGCCGACTGGCTGGCATCCGACGATTCGCTGCACGAGGAGCCGCTGCGCGAAAGGATTCTGGAGAATGCCATCGAGGCGTATCGGGACAAGGAGAACACCTACGGCGCCGAGCTCATGCGGCGGGTGGAGAAAGTCGTGATGCTGCAAGTGCTCGATCAGTCCTGGAAGGAGCATCTTGCCGCCATGGACTATCTCCGTCAAAGCGTGGGGCTGCGCGGGTACGCGCAGAAGAACCCCAAGCAGGAGTACAAGCGCGAATCGTTTGAGATGTTCACCGATATGCTCAACCAGATGAAACAAGAGGTGGCTACGATTCTCGCGCGAATCCAGATTCACAGCGAGCAGGACGCCGAGGCCGTCGAACAGTCGAACCGCCAGCGCCCGCCCATGGATTTCAAGCACGAAAATGCGTCATCGCCGCTGCAAAGCGGTGACGGCGGCGAGGAAGCGGCGGCGCAGCCCTACGTGCGCAAGGAACGGAAAATCGGACGCAACGAGCCTTGCTGGTGCGGCTCCGGCAAGAAGTTCAAACACTGCCACGGTAGACTCAATCAGTGATACATTGTCCCGCCGGAAGGCGGGGATCAATACAGTGCGGGTAGATGGCGTTCGACTGTCGGCGGCTCACTGCGGGCTGAAGCGTAATGGCGACAAGGACCTGGCGCTCATCGAGCTGGCGCCGGAGTCGGTGACCGCGGCGGTTTTCACGCAGAATGCATTCTGCGCTGCACCGGTGCAGATCGCGCGGCGCAACCTCGCGCATGCCGCGCCGCGGGCGTTGCTGATCAACGCCGGCAACGCCAACGCCGGGACCGGCCGCGAAGGGTTACAGAACGCCGAGCGCTGCTGCACCGCCATGGCACGGGCGCTGCGTTGCGAACACCACGAGATCCTGCCTTTCTCCACCGGAGTGATCGGTGAGCCCCTGCCGGTGCACAAGATCACCGGCGCCATCGAGGTCCTGCGTCATGAGCTGGATGCGGAGGGCTGGACCGGGGCCGCTGCCGCGATCATGACGACGGACACTCGCCCCAAGCTGGTGACCCGGGAAATGTACATCAGAGGGGAGACGCTCACGGTAACCGGCATCGCCAAAGGCGCCGGCATGATCAAGCCCAATATGGCCACCATGCTGGCGTTCGTCGCCACCGACGCGCGGGTGCGGCTCGATGACCTGCAGGTACTGGTCGAAGCCGCAGCCGGAGGCTCGTTCAACTGTATCACCGTGGACGGCGACACCTCGACCAATGACGCGTGCACGCTGACCGCGACCGGTAAAGCGGGCGTGTCCCTCACCCCGCACGACGATGCCTGGCCGGTCTTCGCGCACACCGTGGAAAACGTGTTCGTGGAGCTGGCCCAGGCGCTGATCGAGGATGCCGAGGGCGCCACCAAGTTCGTAACCGTGCGCGTCCAGGGGGGCGCTACCCGCGACGAGTGCTTCGACGTCGCCTATACGATCGCTGAATCGCCGCTGGTTAAAACCGCGCTCTATGCGAGCGACCCGAACTGGGGTCGGATTCTCGCCGCGATCGGCCGTGCTGGCGTCCCCGGGCTGGACATCGCACGCATCAACATAGACCTGGACGACGTGCGCGTAGTCAGCAGCGGCGAACGCGATGCAGGGTATCAGGAGACGGACGGGCAGCGTATCCTCGAGCAGGACCGCCCGTCGGTGAACGTCGATCTCGGGCGGGGGTTCGAGAAGGCGACGGTGTGGACCTGCGACCTGTCGCTCGACTACGTTCGTATCAACGCAGAATACCGCACCTAGTGGCCTGTCCCATGAATCACCTGTTCTGAGCGCGTGTCTCGTGCCGGAACCAGACGCCGGTGCCGCCGGCATAGTCCGTCTTTTTTCGCAACGCCGCAACAGGCTCACGGTGCGCGACACACTCGCCCGTCGGTTTTCGTCGATTGATCTCCAGGCTCGCGGGATGGTCGGTTATCCATGGGACAGCACACCCGGCGCCAGCCGCATGAAGGCCTGATCTCGTGCGCCCGGTCCGCTCATCCCGGCCTTTCGCGCCATCGGAGAAAGCTATCCCTGTTTACCCTTCGCCGGGCGAGTGGGATCGCTAATGAGAGGCGTCGGGCAGCGAGTCCACGTGGCGGTCGCCGCGATCGTCGACCGCCACGGTGACGTGCTCGTGACCCGCCGCCACGCCGCGGCCCATCAGGGAGGGCTGTGGGAGTTCCCCGGCGGTAAGTGCGAAGCTTACGAATCGGTTAACGACGCGCTGGCCCGCGAACTGCACGAAGAGCTCGGCATACGCCCGCTCGCTTCGCGTCCGTTGATTCGCATCGCGCACGACTATCCGGACAAACAGGTGCTGCTGGATACCTGGCGGGTCGATGCGTTCGCCGGCGAACCGGTGGCGCGCGAAGGCCAGCCGCTCAAGTGGGTCGCGGTCGAGAAGCTGCACGAGCTGGCATTTCCTCCGGCCAACCGTGCGATCATCAGCGCGCTGCAGCTCCCGCCTCGCCTGTTGATCACGCCCGAGCGCGGAAACGATTGTCCGGCAGAGTTCGTGCGCGTACTACGCACCAGCGTGCGACGCTACGACCTGAGCCTGGTGCAGCTGCGCGCCAGAAACCTGGGCAACCGCAGGTATCTGGCGCTCGCGCAACGCGTGCTCGACGCCTGCACCGCGGAAGGCGCCAGGCTCTTGTTGAACCGTGACCCGCAGACGCTGGCGCGCGTCGATGCGCACGGACTGCATTTGCGGAGCACCGACCTGGCTGCCTATGACGAACGCCCGATCGGTAACGACAAGTACCTGTCGGTAGCGGTTCACAACCGCAGCGAGATTGCACTGGCTTTGCGCCTTGCACCGGATTTCGCATTACTGTCGCCCGTGATGAGAACCACCAGTCACGCAAACGCCACACCTCTGGGCTGGCAGCGCTTCCGCAGCTTGACCGAACTGTTGAACGTTCCAGTGTTCGCGCTCGGCGGCCTGCAATCCGGCGATCTTGATACGGCGCACGCGCACGGGGCTCAGGGAATCGCGGCGATCAGCGCGTTCTGGAATTAAGGGGTCGAGTCCACGCATTACGTAAAATTGGAGGCCTGACGCTCGAATTTGCGTAATGCGTAGACTTGACCCTTAGATGGCGCAGCAGGTCAATAGAAATGCGATGTCATTCTTGGTCTGCTCGGGCCGCTTGGCGGTAGATATATGCTCAAGAAAACGAATCGTGAATCGGTGCTTGCCGGCGCTGATCTCCGGGTACACGTCCACGGCGTGGCGGAACGACACCTTTACCATCTGCAGCGGCCGGGCGGGATTGAGGTTCTGCTGAAAGAAACCGTTGGCGGCCAGCTGCTCGGTTGCGGCACTGCTCTTGCGGATTGCCTCGAGCGTGAGATCCACGGCTGCGCGTACTGTTTGCATGGGTAACACCCAGGCGGCTATCTCCGCGCGCCGTTTTTCGATGGGCGTGTTCAACCAGAACTGATAGATCGGCAGGTCCATGCTGCAGGTGCTGCCACTGGCCGCGGCACGCTGTCGGACCATGCCCAGAAACTCGTTGTTCTTGACCAGGTGTGCAATCTGGCCTTTCTGCCCATGCAGTCTGTCGATCAGCTCCTTCTGCCGGGTCATGATCGAGGCCAGACGCTGACCGTCGACGCTCGGTTCGTCGACGAACTGTTGAAACGCCGTGTTCTGGCGTTCCAGTTCCTTCATCACTTCGCTCTTGATATCAAAGCGCGTGGTCAGATTGATGATCTCGAGCAGTGTGCTGAGTGCGGTATGTGTATCCCACGCCGAGCTGCGGTTGACGTGATGATCCAGACGCCGGAACAGGAACTGAAAACGCAGAAAACTGCGCACTCGCTCGTTCAGAGGTTGTTCGAAAACCGGTGTCTTGGACATCGAACGATGCAGAATGAGTTGGCCCGATACACTATTGTCTATGACCCCCTGATGACTTACAAACCCAATCGACCCGGTGTCGCGGCCGCCAGCTCCAGATACCGCGCGTGCAGGCGCTGCACCTCGGCGCTCAGTTGCGCCCGGGAGCCATCGTTGTTGATGACGTCGTCGGCGGCGTCCAGGCGCGCCTTTCGCGATGCCTGGGCCTGCAGAATACGCCGGGCCTGTGGGGCATCGATGCCGTCGCGTTCCATCAGGCGACGTTTTTGAACCTGCTCGGGCACGTCGATCACCAGGATTCGATCGAAGGTCCCGGCGAGTCCGGTCTCTATCAGCAGCGGCACGGCGTTGATCGCATAGGGCGTTGCAGTCTGCTCGAGTGCTCGCAGCCGCTGCCGCGTCGCCTCGCGAATCGCGGGATGCAGGATTCCCTCCAGCGCCCGGCGTTCGGCGGGATCGGCGAACACGTGCTCGCGCAGCAGCCTGCGGTCTAGCGAGCCGTCCGCGTTGAGAACCCGCTCACCGAATCGTGCGACGATCTGCTGCAATGCAGGCATGCCAGGCCGCACAAGCTCATGCGCCAGCTCATCGGCGTCGACGATCGGAACGCCGAGCGCGTGAAACAGCCCGGCGACCGTCGATTTACCGGCGCAGATACCTCCGGTCAGACCGATGCGCAGCAAGTTCGCTCACCCGAGATAGAGCAGGTTGAGATCGGCGCCCCACAGCAACCCGAACCAGCCGCCTGCTGCCAGGTAAGGACCGAACGGAATCGGCGTGCCACGTTTGTGGCGGCCCAGCACGATCAGCGCCAGACCGACCAGGGCGCCGGTCGCCGAGGCGATCAGGACGACCACGGGCAGGATTTGCCAGCCCGCCCAGGCGCCGATCGCGGCGAGCAGCTTGAAATCACCGTAACCCATGCCCTCTTTGCCGGTCGTCAGCTTGAACGCCCAGTAGACCGACCACAGTGCCAGATAGCCAGCTGCGGCGCCCGTGATGCTGGACACAGGATCGCTGAAGGCCCCGAGCGGGCTCAACAGCAGACCCAGCCACAGCAGCGGAAAGACAATCGCATCGGGCAGCAGCTGATGCTGCAGGTCAATGACGGTCAGAGCGACCAGTGACCAGGTGAACACCAGCGCCGCGGCGGCCGGCAAACTGAAGCCGAAACGCCAGACGATGACCGCTGACAGGATGCCGGTGCTCAATTCTACCAGCGGATACTGTGCGGGAATGCGCGTGGCGCAGCTGGAGCAGCGCCCGCGTAACGCGAGATAGCTGAGCAGGGGAACGTTTTCGAGCGCGCTGATCCGGTGTCCGCACTGCGGGCAGCGTGAGCGCGGCACGATCAGGTTGAACTTTTCGTCGGCTCCGGCGCCACGCGCGAGCTCCAGGAATTCCTGGCAATCGCTTTTCCATTGGCGCTCCAGCATCACCGGAAGGCGCGCAATTACGACATTGAGAAAACTGCCTACTACTAAGCCGAGAACGAATGTCGATGGTAGGAGTACTGACGGATTCGCGAGCAGTTCTGCTGCCGTCACGTAAACGCTTCACCCATCTTGAAGATGGGCAGGTACATGGCGATCACCAATCCGCCGATCACCACCCCAAGAAACGCCATGATCAGCGGTTCCAGCAGGCTGGTCAGACCGTCGACCGCGTTGTCGACCTCTTCCTCGTAGAAATCTGCCACCTTAGCGAGCATGTCGTCCAGTGACCCCGACTCCTCGCCGATCGCAACCATCTGCACTACCATGTTTGGAAACAACCCCGAACGTTGCATCGAGGTCTGCAGCCGTTGACCCGAGGCTGCCTCGTCTTTCATCTGCATCACGGCGTTGTAAAAAACCACGTTACCACTGGCTCTTGCCACCGATTCCATCGCTTCGACCAGCGGTACGCCCGCCGCCGACATCGTCGACAGGGTACGAGCAAACCGTGCAGTGGCTGCTTTGTGCAGGATCTGGCCTACGATCGGCAGTTTCAGGGACATTCGATCGAGCATGTCAGAGAAGCGCTTGGACTTTTTCTTCAGGTTGACAAACAGGAAAGATGCGGCGATCAGTACGCCGAACACGATGTACCAGTAGTCCTGCATGATTTCCGAAATGTTGACTACGAGTTTGGTGAAGGCGGGGAGGTCGCCGCCGACGCTGGCGAACAGCGCCTCGAACTGCGGAACCACGAAGATCAACAGAATCGAGGTAACGATGAAAGCCACCACGATAACCGCGGTCGGATACATCATGGCCTTTTTGATCTTTGCCTTGATCTGCTCGGTCTTTTCCTTGTAGGTGGCGATCTTGTCCAGCAGGCGGTCGAGCGTGCCGGACGCTTCGCCAGCCGCCACCAGGTTGCAGAACAGGTCGTCGAAATGCTCGGGGTGCTTGGCCAGCGAGTCGCCCAGATTGGTGCCGCCCTCGATATCGGCTTTCACCGACATGATCAGCTCGCGCATGTGCTTGTTCTCATGGCCCTGACCAATGATGTCGAAGGCCTGGACCAGCGGCACGCCGGCCGACATCATGGTGGCAAGCTGGCGCGCAAACACCGCGATATCGCCGGTCTTGATCTTGCCGCCGGGGGTAGACATAAACGAGGTTGAATGCTTGCGCACCCGCAGCGGCGTGATGCCTTTGCGACGCAGCTGCGCTTTTATCAGGTCGGCGTTCTGGCCCTCCATCCGGCCCTTGATCTTCTGTCCTTGCGGATCCTTGCCTTCCCACACAAATTCGATTTTCTTTGCGGTGTTCGTCGCCATAGCTCAGCCCATTCAGTTCCGTTGGTTAAGAGAGGTTGCAGCGCATCTCGTCAGCACGGCATCGGGGATCGCACGCCATGGAATCAATCTTTGGTTACCCGGTTGGCTTCTTCCATACTCAGGGTTCCGCTTTTCACTTTACGCAGCGCCGAGATGCGCAGGTCGTCGACGTTCTCGGCACGCGCCTGTTCAGAAATCTGTATCGAGTTACCGCCCTCCATGATGATGCGACCGATCGCCTGGCTGATCTCCATCACCTGGTAGATGCCGACCCGCCCCTTGTAGCCGGTCTGCCCGCAGCGGTCGCAGCCTACCGCTTTGTACACGACCATGTCCGGATCATCGAGATCGGCATCCGTGAATCCCTCCCTCAGCAGGGCCTCTCGCGGTATGTCGTCGGGCTCCTTACAGTCACACAGGCGCCGCGCAAGACGTTGCGCGATGATCAGGCTGATCGCCGTCGCGATGTTGAAGGGCGGCACGCCCATGTTCATCAGGCGTTCCAGCGTTTGCGGCCCGTCGTTTGTGTGCAGGGTGGACAGCACCAGGTGGCCGGTCTGAGCCGCTTTGATGGCGATCTCCGCCGTTTCCAGGTCGCGGATCTCGCCGACCATGATGATGTCCGGATCCTGGCGTAGAAACGAGCGCAACGCCTCGGCGAACGTCAGCCCGACCTTGGGGTTCACGTTGACCTGGTTGATGCCGGCGAGGTTGATTTCCGCCGGATCCTCCGCGGTGGAGATGTTGCGGTCCGGGGTGTTCAGGATGTTCAACCCGGTGTACAGCGAGACCGTCTTGCCGCTGCCGGTCGGCCCGGTCACGAGAATCATGCCGTAGGGATTGCCCAGCGCCTTCAAGTAAAGCTGCTTCTGGTGCTCCTCGTAGCCGAGCGAGTCGATGCCGAGCTGCGCGCTGGTCGGGTCGAGTATGCGCAGCACGATCTTTTCGCCGAACAGTGTAGGGCAGGTATTGACGCGGAAATCGATTGCGCGCTTCTTCGACAGCTTCATCTTGATTCGCCCGTCCTGGGGCACGCGGCGCTCGGAGATATCCATCCGCGACATCACTTTCACGCGCGCCGTGATCCGGGCCGCCATGTTCAGCGGTGGCGCGGCTACTTCCTGGAGCACGCCGTCAATGCGGTAGCGCACGCGGAAGACTTTCTCGTACGGTTCGATATGAATGTCCGAGGCACCCTTGTTGATCGCATCGAGCAGCACTTTGTTGACGAAGCGCACGACCGGCGTGTCATCGATGTCCGATACCGCGGAATCGTCGCCTTTACCTTCTTCGCCATCCGACACTTCGAGGTTGTCGAGGTCTTCGTCGAGCAGCTCGGACATGTCGGCACCGGCGGCAATGCTCAGCACCTGATCGATTTTAGGACCGAGTTTGTTCTCCTCGACCAGCACCGCGTCGGTGGACAGGCCGGTGTGAAACTTGAACTCGTCCAGGGCGGCGAGATTGGTCGGGTCCGACACGCCGACGAACAGGCGATTGCCGCGCTTGATCAACGGCAGCGCGTGATGTTTCTCGATCAGGCGATCCTCGACCAGGGTCGCGGGAACCGATTCCAGATCGATGGAGTCGAGGTCGAAGGCCGGGATGCCGAACTCCTCGGACGCCGCCACGGCCACGTCCTTGCCCGCGGCGATGGCGTTTTCGACCAGGTGGATTACCAGCGAACGCTTGTCACGTTGCGCCGTTGCGACTGCACTTACCGCATCTTCTTCGCTGAGTACGCCCTCGGCGACCAGCCTGCGCGGCAGTCCACTGAGCGTGGGTTTCGCGCCTACACTAGCCATGGTGATGGTGTTTCAATCGTGAGCCCTGTTGAGATCGTTGGCGTATCTGATTGATAAGCGGCCGATTTTCACATAAATTGAGGGTTTTCGCTATCACAATATCTACGCTTTGTCGACTGCGTCGACAGCCTGGCTATGGAAGATTTCACCGGCAAGTATACGTCCAGCTCCGGCATTGCAAAGCGGCTGATCGAGGGATTCTTCTCGGCGATCGCGTCGCTGTACCGGCAGACCGGCGGCGCGGTGGGCTCGGCGCTGGAGGTGGGCGCCGGAGAGGGGTTTTCGACCCGCCGCCTGCATGCCATGCTCGGCGAAGGCGTCGCTTTTGAGGCGTCCGAACTGCTCCCCGATCAGGTCGCCGCCGCGCGGGCCCGCAATCCCGGCCTGACCGTCACCCGGGAATCGGTCTACGACCTGCAGCGGGCGGCCGATTCGGTCGATCTGGTGTTCTGCCTGGAAGTTCTCGAGCATCTGCACGATCCGCCGCGGGCGCTTGCCGAGCTGGCTCGCGTGGCGCGCCGTTACGTGATCGTGTCCACCCCCAACGAGCCGCTGTGGCGGGTTCTCAACTGCGCTCGCGGAAAGTATCTGCGCCACTGGGGTAACACCCCCGGGCACGTACAGCACTGGTCCACCGGCACCTTGCGAGCCCTGGTGGCCGAGCACTTCGAGGTGTGTGCGTTGCGCAGGCCGCTGCCCTGGAGCTGCCTGCTGCTGAAGCCGCATGCCACCTGAGGTCGGCCTGCGCGCCGTCAAATCCCTCCTGCTGGCCGTCATTCTGGCGTGCTTCGCTTATGCGCTGTGGCACTACCGGGACACGCTGGCACTCGCGAACCTGCGTTTTGACGAGGGTCTGCTCTACCTGAGTGTCGCCGGATCGTTGGCGCTGACGGTCAGCCTCGGCCTGCTCTGGATGCACGTGCTGCAGCGGTTGTCGCCGC
This sequence comes from Chromatiales bacterium, assembly GCA_024644045.1. GTDB lineage: Bacteria > Pseudomonadota > Gammaproteobacteria > JAHELT01 > JAHELT01 > JAHELT01. The sequence goes on from JAHELT010000008.1 coordinate 36,582, forward strand.
AGCCGTTGCCTCGAAAGGCCGTGCTGTACGTGCATCTGGTGGCCTGGCTCGGGCGCTACACCCCTGGCAAGTTGGGGTTGTTCCTCGGTAAAGCGCTGCTCGGCGGCAAGCTGGTGGGTGACGGGCGGGCGGCGGCGGCCTCGGTGGTCTACGAAAACATCCTGTTTATTGCCAGCGGCATGGTGCTGGCTGCCGCCACCGTTGGTCTGCCGGGGCTGCGGGACGGCGGCTCCGACTGGCTGACGGAAGCCGCCCTGGTGCTGGCGGTGCTGGCCGGGTTGATCGCGGCGCCGCGTTGCGCATTCTGGGTGCTGAACAGGGCGCGCCGCTGGTTCCCGGCGCGCCTGAAAGCCCTGGCCTGGGAGGCGACGCTGGACGAGCGCGAGCTGGCGGTGCTGTGCGTTTTTTACTGCGTGCCGCACGTATGTGCGGGGCTCGGGTTCTACGCGCTCGTGTGCCTGCTGGCACCGGGCAGCGGCGTGGGCTGGGTGGCGGCGATCGGCGTACTCACGGCCGCCCACCTGGCGGGAATCCTCGCGGTGTTTGCCCCGGCCGGGCTGGGCGTCCGGGAAGCGGCGCTGGGCGCGCTGCTGCTCGCGTACATGCCACCGGAAACCGCCGTATCGCTGGCCGTGCTGGCACGCTTGACCAGCCTTGTCGCTGACCTCGCCGTGTTCGCTGTGGTGGCGGTCGGCACACTCTACGCGAGGTGCAACGCCCGGCTGTTCTGAGCTCGATGGCCCGTCAATCGCGGGTCTCGGTGCCCTTGTAATGCAGCGCCGAGATCTGTTCGGACACGATGCCGATCAGAAACGTGATGATCGCCGAGATCAGCAACAGCGCACTCATGTTGGTAAACCGCCCGGAGCTGAAGTACGTGTACACGTAGTAACATATGCCGGTGACGAACAAAGACCCGCTGACCGGCAGAAACAGGCGCATCGGCGAGAACAGCGCGCCGACTTTCAGAATAATCACGAAAAAGCGCAGGCCGTCGTGCAACAGTTTTATGTGGCTCTTGCCCTGCCGCGGGTACACGCGAATCGGCACATACGCCACGCTGTACCCGGAGCGAAAGAACGCCATGGTGCTGGTCGTGGGATAGGAAAACTTGTTGGGCAGCAGGTACAGAAAACGGCGAAACCGCTCGGCACGCACCGCGCGGAATCCGGAGGTCAGATCGGCGATGTGATGCCCTGTCATCCACGAGGCCAGCCGGTTGTAGAACCCATTGGCGAATACCCGGGCAACCGACGCCTGATCCTTGTTGAGCCGCGCGCCGACCGCCATGTCGTAACCTTCCTGGATCTTGTCCACCAGCGGCGCGATGTACTCCGGGGGATGCTGTCCGTCTGCGTCCATGAAAACGATGATCTCGCCGCTGCTGTGCCTGGCGCCGGCCTTGACTGCCGCGCCGTTGCCAAGCGAGTACTGGTGCGAGTGGACGCTAACCCGGGAAAACTGTTCGCAAACCTTGACGGTGTCGTCTGTCGAGCCGTCGTCTACCACGATAATTTCCGTGCCTTCGGGCACGTGCTTCAGAATCGCGGGAATCAGGTTGACGAGCGCGGCAGATTCGTTTTTTGCCGGCAGTACGATACTCAATGCCGGTTTAGCGTTCCAGTTCGAGTCGCTCAAGAAGGTCTTCCAGCACCGCAAGCATGTCGGTTCGATCAATGCAATCGCGAGTGTTGTTGCGTCAATGTCTCACGTGCCGCATCCAGCTGTCCGTTTCGTGCCTGCATAACCACCAACGGTATGATGTTCTCCGGTAAACCAGGGTGCGCCTCGCGTAGCGTTTCGATTGCCTGGGCCTGCTTGTCCGGAAAAAGCGCTTGCGTGAGGGCGAGCAACGTCAACCCCGCCGATCGCTTAGGTGGATCCGCTAACGACGAATCTGTCGCGGCCGCCTGGGCAATGGATAGCATAACGTCTCTGTCCAACTCAGGACACCGTTTACTGGCACTGATTCTAAGCAGATTGTGCAAACTGAGTAACGTGTGTCTTGTCAGCGTCCGGTTTGCCAGTTTGTGTTTCAGGCGCTCAAGTGTCGCGGCGGAAAACTCGCCGGTGATGCATTCGGTCAGCAGTACAGAAACAGTATAACCCACAACCCCGTCATTCAGACGTTCGGCCGCGCGTGCCTCTTCTCTGGCTTCCGCGTACTTACCGATCTCGGTCAGCAGACGAGCGTAGGCGTGATGGGCACGCGAGGAATTCGGGTGCTCTCGGACCGTGACAGCGGTCCACAGGTGTATGTCCGACCAGGTACTCGCGCGCACCTGCGATTGAAACGCAAACAGGGCGGCCAAGGCAACGGCTACACCGGCTCGCACCTTTTGGTTACGATACGAGACATTACCCGGTACCAAATAGAATGCGACCGGCAGGAGCAGGCCCCACGCGCCCAGGTAGTTTCTGTGCTCGAACACCAGCTCCAGCGGGAAAACCGTCGATTCCAGCAGATGTGAGGCCAGGAACCACAGCACACCCAGGGCTATGACGGGTGCCCACCGGCGGATAAGCATGGCTGCCAACGCCAGGCCCACGATGCCGGCCAGTTGCAGCAACGATACAAGACCCATCTCGGCGATCGGGTAATCGTCGTGGAACAAGCTCATGTCCGCGACGTTCGGCAGCAAAATGAGCTTGATGTAGAACCACAGGACGCCGGGCTGCGTGAGCAGCCGCTCGGCTACCGTATAGTCCCGGAACTCATAGTCCGATAACAGCGTCTCCGAATGCAGGAAGAAATACGCGATGCCTATGACGATCGGTGCCGCCACGTAGGCACTCAGCACGGCAACAAGCTTGAAGTGTGCCTTGTCATCGACAGAGCGAAACTGAAAAACGACGAACTCGACCGCCAAGATGTAAAATGGAATAAGCGCACCGGACTCTTTGCTGAGCACCGCGCACAGCGAAAACAGCCCCAACAGCAGAGCGGGTAACACGATACTCGAGTGAGGGGATTCCAGGCGCCGCCGTAACACGACGTAACAGAGCACTGCCGCCACAGTGAAAGTGGATGCGAGGATCGCCATGCGCTGCACGGCATAAAGCACTGTACTTACCTGAATTGGGTGAATCGCCCATAAAAGCGCTGCGACACCAGCGACCACCAGCAACCGTGTGCGATCAGACCCGGCGGCGTTCAATCGTCTCAACAGTAACGCCCCCAGCCACAACAGAAGGACTGCATTGAGGAGGTGCAGCGCGAGATTCGTCGCCTTGAAGCCAAACGCATCAGGGCCTGTGAAGTAGTGATTCAGAGCGAATGACAGGACTGAGAGCGGCCGCCCGAGCGGTCCGCTGTCGTTGTTGAACGTCACACTGCTCAGTTCACGCCAGGAGAGGCTGGACACCTGTGCCTGCGGGATGTTGTCTAGATCATCGAGCTGAAACGGTCCGTGCAGTCCCGGCCAGAAGATCATCGTAGCAAGCGCTATGCCCGCGAGAATCGCAGACGGTGCAAACCAAACGCGACGGTGGAGATCGATACACGGCGTCGACATCACGGAGAATGAAGAGCCCTTGCGCTGTTGTTGAGAGGCGCGCCTGCTACGGAGAGGGTTCGGACGTATCGAGGTGCCTCAACACAATCCGGCGGCCGCGCAAGAGCCACCTTCCGACCAGCGGATACCGTTGTTGGTTATCGTGGCCGTCAGCGTGTAGCTTTCGCTGGACAGCTCGGCCGTGGCCGTGGCCGTGATTACGCCGACGGCCATGTCGACGCTCTGAACGTACTGGCCTACGCTGTTGCCAGCGTTGATCGTATCGGGAATGCCCAGCGCACCCGCGTTCAACTGCCCAATCGCGTTCGCACGCCCCGTCTGGACGGCCACTTCGGCTGCGCTCTTGAACGCCGAGGCCGCCGTTACGACCTCCGTAAACCGCGAGCGGTCGGAGTAGGTTTCGTAAGCAGGAATCGCGATCGACGACAGGATGCCGATTATCGCGATCACAATCATGAGTTCGAGCAGGGTGAAGCCGGATTGCCGTTGTGTTTGCATTGGTGATTTCGCCGCTGGACTCATGTGTGGGTGGTGATTGGTGGTTCCCCGACGCAGACGGGGAACCACCAGGTAGCAACACTCAGCAGAGGCCGGCGCCCAGGCAACTGCCGGATTCCTGCCAACGGATACCGTTGTTGGTGATCGTGGCCGTCAGCGTGAAGTCTTCGCTGCCAAGCGCGGCCGTGGACGTGGCCGTGATCACACCGTCGGTCATGTCGACGCCTGCAACGTACTGGCCTACGCTGTTGCCAGCGCCGATCGTAGTGGGGATGCCAAACGCACCCGCGTCCAACTGCCCGATCGCGTTCGCACGCCCCGTCTGGACGGCGACTTCAGATGCGCTCTTGAACGGCGTGGCCGCCAGCACGACTTCACTGAAACGCGCGCGGTCGGCGTAGGTTTGATAAGCCGGCATCGCTACGGCGGCCAGGATGCCGATAATCGCGATGACGATCATGAGTTCGATGAGGGTAAAACCCTGTTGCTTCTGCATTGCAATAATCTCCCAAGTATTTACGGTAGTTCGGCCGTCGATGGTCAGTACCGCCGGAACTACCGGGGTATTGTCGTGAGCCTCGACGCCCAAGAGAAATGCAGTATGTATGCCAAGTAAGATTGATGCTATAAGCGACTGATAAACATGAAGATACTTGAAATCCGGCCGACGCCGTCAAAACGCCGTCGCGCCCGAGCCACGGTGGGGTGCGACAAAGATTGTCACATCGTGACAGGCTGCCTGCTGATTCCGGGGGTAGGCTGCGTACTTCAGTCTATGCCGAGCTTTTTCAGACGGTAGCGCAGCTGGCGGTAGCTCATACCGAGCAGCTCGGCGGCCGCCGTCTTGTTCCAGCGGGTCTGCTCCAGCGCCTGGGTGAGCGCTTCGCGTTCCTGCAATTCCAGCTGCTCGTCAAGCGTTTCGGCGACCGGCTCGCTGACGCCGGCGGGTTCCTGAGCGGCCTCCTCGTCGCGCAGACCGAGGTCGTCCGGCTCGATCCATTCGCCCTCGCACATTGCCAGCGCCCGCTCGAGCACGTTCTCCAGCTCGCGCACATTACCTGGAAACGCGTACACCGACAGCCGCTTGAGCGTCGCCTCGCTGAGCTGTGGCGAGGTGCCCGGCAACTCGCCGGTCAGCTTTCTGAGAATGTCGGTGGCCAGGATTTCGATGTCCGTCACCCGTTCGCGCAGACTCGGTACGTCCAGCTCGATCACGTTGATCCGGTAGTAGAGGTCCTGGCGAAAGCGGTCGTCCTGCACCTGGCGGGTCAGGTCTTTGTGGCTCGCGCTCAGGATACGCACGTTGACCGGCACCTCGATGGGTGCACCCACCGGGCGTATCGCCTTTTCCTGGATCGCGCGCAGCAGCTTGACCTGCATGTGCAGCGGCAGCTCCGCCACCTCGTCGAGAAAAAGGGTGCCCCCCTCGGCCGCCTGGAACAGCCCGTGTTTGTCGGCTACGGCACCGGAGAAGCTGCCTTTCTTGTGGCCGAAGAACTCGCTCTCCATCAGCTCGCCGGGGATCGCGCCGCAGTTCACCGGCACGAACGGGAATTCGCTGCGCGCACTCTGCGTGTGGATCAGCCGCGCCACCAGCTCTTTGCCGGTGCCGGACTCGCCGTGGATGTAGACGGGCGCCTGACTGCGTGCCACCTTGTCGATCTTCTGGCGGAGCTCGACCATGGCACCGGATTCGCCCAGCAGCTGTGCGCCGCTGCGTTCGCTGCGCCCGGTTCTGTCGCCCAGGCGCAGCGCCGTCTTGACCAGTTCGCGCAGGATTTGCAGATCCACCGGCTTGGAGACGAAGTCGAAGGCACCCGCCTTCAGCGCGGCGATCGCCGATTCCATGTTGCCGTGCGCGGTGATCACCGCGACCGGTGTGTCCGGATAGTCCCGCTGGATGTAGGAGACCAGGTCGATGCCATTGCCATCGGGCAGGCGCATGTCCGTAAGGCAGATGTCGAACTGGTCTTCTTTCAGCAGCGATCTCGCACTGTCCAGATCTTCTGCGGCCTGGGTACTGATCCCCATGCGGCCCAGGGTGATTTCCAGCAGCTCGCGGATAGCGGGCTCGTCGTCGACGATCAGCGCTGTGTGTTCGCTCATGCTCGATGATACCTGTGGTCGGCGCGCAGCATTCTCGCACAATCCTGTCCGGCCGCGATCAGCTGGTATCCTTGTTGAAGGCGATTCTGAAGCAAGTTCCGGTCTCCGTCGGCACGTAGCTCAACGTGGCGTTGTTGAACTCACACAGCTCGCGTGCGAGGAACAATCCCAGCCCGGTGCCCTTGCGGCTCGAGGTGAAGAACGGTTCGAATATCTCCTCCACCTGCTCGGGCGCTATGCCCCTGCCGTCGTCGTGTATATCGATATAGGGATGGCCGGTATCGCTGAGGCGTCCCAGCGTGGTGGTTATGGTGACGATGCGCGCCTGCTCGTCGCCCGCGCCGTGCAGCAGGCTGTTGGTCCACAGGTTCCAGAGCACCTGGCGCAGGTGATTGGCGTCCACGTACACGCGTACCGTTTCCTTCGTCAGCCGCAGTGCGATTCGCTCAACGGCAATGCGCTCGCCGGTGTAGTACTGGTGCACCAGCTGCGGCAGCACGTCGTTCAATGTCTGCAGCTCGGGCTTCACGTTGCGGCCGCGCGACAGCTGAAGCACGTCCTCCACGATCGTGTTCATGCGCCGGCAGTGCTCGTCGATGATCTGCGTGAGACGCTGATCGGGCTCCGCCAGCTCGGAGGATTCCGCCAGCAGCTGTGAGGCGTGGCTGATGGCGCCGAGCGGGTTGCGGATTTCGTGCGCGATGCTCGCCGTCAGCCGGCCGAGCGAGGCGAGCTTCAGCTGCTGCAGCTGCTGGTTGATGAACGAGGCATCCTCCAGGTACACCAGGGTGCCCTGATTGCCGAGCGGCACGAACTGCGGGCGCAGCTCCGCGGTGGTGTCGGGTTCCTTGAACGTCGGCGGCGGGTGATCGGGCTGGGCGCGCCATGTCTGCAGCGAGTAGGCCAGACGCGGCGCCATGGATTCGAGCGGCGGGTTACGGGTACGCGCCGGCAAGCCGAGCGTCTGGCGCGCGCTTTCATTAGCCAGGCGCAGGCGGCCTTTCGCGTCGACCACCACGATGCCCGAGTCCATGTGCTCGATGATGTGTTCGTTCAGCTCGGCGAGGTTCTCCAGATCGATGCCGCGCTGTTCGGCCAGTGCCGCGCTCTCGCGGCCCTTGCGGCTCAGCAGCAGCGCCAGGATCGCGGTTGCGAACAGCGTCGCTCCCAGCAGGCCCGCCTGGGGATAGCTGGTCGCCGCCGGTCCGAGCACCAGCTGGGAGAACAGCTGCTGGCTCAGAATGCCGAGCGTGGCGAGCGCCGCGAGCAGGATAGCGATGCGTCCGGTGACCAGCAGCCCGGAGGCGGTGATGGTGACCAGCAGCAGCATCCCGAGGCCGCTCTCGAGCCCTCCGCTGGCGTGCATCAGGAGCACGATGGCAACGATATCCACGTAGCTCTGCGTGTACACCTGCGCTTCGAACGGTGGCCGCCGGCGCGAGCCGAGGTAGATGGCGACCACGCCTGCGGCCAGGTAAAGCAGCGTAACGCCCAGGAACAGTTGCGGATACGCGCGCCCGATGAGATGCGGGATGTACCCGCCGCTGTGCATCGCCAACAGCACGAGCGCCAGGGACACCCGGTAGATGTTCAGCAGCCGCAGCGGTTTCCACGTGTAGGCATCGGGGTCCAGCGCGATGGCCCGTCGCGGCAGAGTCACGGTCGGCGTCAACGGCATCGAATGGTCACCTGCTGGCGGGTACGCCCGGGTGGCTTGAAACTTTGCTACCCGGACGCACTTTGCACGAGAATGTATCGCCCGAATCTTAACCCAGTCACGCTATTGTGAGCCATTCGCCGCTTCGCATCGTGCTGGCGCAGATAAACCCGTTGGTGGGTGACCTGCCCGGCAACACCGAGCTGATTCTCGACGCCGCCCGGCGGGCGCACGAGACCTGGCGCGCGGATCTGGTGGTGGTGCCGGAGCTGGCACTGCTGGGGTACCCGCCGGAGGACCTGCTGCTGCGCTCGGAGCTCGACGCACGGGTCGAGGCCGCGCTAGATGACCTGCGCGAGCGCATGCCGCCGGTATCGCTGCTGGTGGGCACCGTATTGCGCCGCGATGGACGGCTGCACAACGCAGCCGTGCTGCTGCAGGACGGCGACACCGTCGCCGAGTATCACAAGCACTGCCTTCCCAACTACGGCGTGTTCGATGAGAAGCGCTACTTCGTGCCGGGTCGCGAAGCGGCGGTGGTGACCCTGAAAGGGGTGCGCTGCGGCATCACGATCTGTGAGGACGTCTGGGAGCCCGAGCCGGCGCGTCTGGCGGCGCGGGCCGGTGCGCAGGTGCTGCTCAACATCAACGGTTCGCCGTACAACGCCGGGCGTACGCAGGAGCGGCTGGCGGTGCTGCGCAGCCGGGTCGAGGAAAACGGCCTGCCTGTCTGCTACGTCAACCTGTTCGGCGGGCAGGACGAGCTGGTGTTCGACGGCGGCTCCCTGGTCGTCGACGCACGCGGTGAGTGCATCGCCCGCGGCGCGTCGTTCAGCGAGGATCTCATTCCTGTCGACGCGACGCCTGAGGGTAGCCTGGTGCCGCTGCGAGACGACCCTGCGCCGTTGCAGCCGCTGGAAGAGATTTATCGCGCGCTCACGCTGGGCGTGGCCGACTACGTCAACAAGAACCGCTTCGACGGCGCGATCATCGGCCTGTCCGGCGGGATCGATTCGGCACTGACGCTTGCGCTGGCGGTGGATGCGCTGGGCGCCGAACGGGTGCAGGGGGTGATGATGCCGTCGCGCTACACCGCCGCCATGAGTCTCGAGGACGCGAGCGAGCAGACACGACGGCTGAACGTCGCCTGCCGCGAGATTTCGATCGAGCCCCTGTTTGAAGCCTTTCTCGCTGCGCTCGCCGATGAGTTTACCGGGCTGCCCGCCGATACCACCGAGGAAAACATTCAGGCGCGCTGCCGCGGCGTGCTGCTCATGGCGATCTCCAACAAGAAGCGGCGGATCCTGTTGACCACCGGCAACAAGAGCGAGATGGCGGTCGGGTATGCGACCCTGTACGGAGACATGGCCGGCGGCTTCGCGCCGCTCAAGGACGTCGAGAAAACCCTGGTGTACCGCCTGGCGAACTACCGTAACGGCCTGTCGCCGGTCATCCCGCAGCGCGTGCTGGAACGCCCGCCGTCGGCGGAGCTGGCGCCCGACCAGGTCGACCAGGACTCGCTGCCCCCCTATTCGGAGCTGGATGCGATCCTGCGCGCTTACGTCGAGGACGATTTGCCGGCGGCCCGCATTGCCGAGCAGGGCTTTGCCCGTGAGACCGTCGATCGGGTCATCAAAATGGTGGTGCGTAACGAGTACAAGCGCCGCCAGGCTCCGCCCGGGGTGCGCATCACGGCACGGGCGTTCGGGCGCGACCGGCGCTACCCGATCACTTCCGGCTACGACCGGACCTGACTGGGGACTGTCCCCCCGCCGGTAGTCAAACCCGACGCGGTACGGGGCGGGCAACCGGGCGACAACCCGATTGCCGCCAACGGGGACTGTCCCCATTTGACGTTCCTCTAATCCCGCATCCCAGACTTCCACCCGGAGATCAGGAGCGTATTTATTGTTCCCCGCCCCCTGGGGAGAGGGTTCGGGGTGAGGGGCTCCGCTAGCTGGCCGGCGCGTCCACCTCGAGCTCCGCCGGTGCGGGGTGCTCGGGGTAGTTCCGGCGCAACAGCGCCAGGGTGTCTGCGGCCAGCTCCTGCAATCCCAGCTCGCGGTAGGCTTTGACCAGCAGCACCAGCGCGTCGGCGACCACCGGTGCGCCGTCGAAGCGCTCGATGAGGTACTTGAGCCGGTTGATCGCCCCGGCCTGGGCACCGCGCCGGTAGTAGTAGCTGGCCACGCTGTATTCGTGCTCCGCCTGCATATTGCGCAGATAGACCATTCGCTGCCGCGCGTCCTGCGCGTACTGTCCGTCGGGGAACTTGCGAACCAGCTCGTCGAACGCCCGGTAGGCATCGCGCAGCTGACTCTGGTCGATCGCGGAGAACTCGCGGGGCGAGAAGTTTTCGAACAGACCGCGGCCGCGGTTGAAGTGCGCAAGACCCTTGAGGTAGTACGCGTAGTCGACCCTTTCGTGCTGCGGGTTGAACTTGATGAAGCGGTCGGCCGCCGCGATCGCCGATTCCATCTCGTCGAACTTGTAGTAGGCGTAGGCGATGTCCAGCTGCGTCTGCAGCGCGTAACGCCCGAACGGGTAGCGTGCCTCCAGCGCTTCGAACAGCTTCACCGCTTCGCCGAATTCGCCGGCGTACATGGCCCGCCGGGCGTTGTCGTAGATCGTCTTGGCACTCCACGTGGAATAGGGGTCCTTGGAGGCGCCCGAGCAGGCCGCGAGCAGCAGCAGGCAGAACACAGCGGCGACGGGTTTCATGCGTTTACGTTCCAACACCGGTTGCACCACGGTATTGTATTAGCAATCGGCGTAACGCCGCACCACCCGCCGTTACCGTAATGAAACCTCGCCACCTGCAAATCCCCGCGCATCTGGCCGGTCAGCGACTGGACCGCGCCCTGGCACAGCTGGTGCCGGAGTACTCGCGCAGCCGGCTGCAGCAGTGGATTCGCGACGGTCAGGTGCTGCTGGATGGCGCGCCGGCGGCGCCGCGTGCGCCGGTCGCCGAAGGCGCGCAGATCGAGCTGCACGCGGAGCCACCCCCGCCGGCGTCGACCGTGCTCGCGGAGCCGATCGATCTGGATGTGCGCTACAGCGACACGCACCTGCTGGTGATCAACAAGCCGCCCGGCATGGTCGTGCACCCGGCCGCCGGTAATCGCGCCGGCACGCTGCAGAATGCGCTGCTGCACCACGATCCGGCACTCGCCGGCGTGCCGCGCGCGGGGATCGTGCACCGCCTGGACAAGGACACCAGCGGTCTGCTGGTGGTTGCGCGAACCCTCCAGGCGCACAGTGCGCTGGTTCGCGCCCTGGCAGAGCGCCGTGTGAAACGCGAGTACCTGGCGCTGGTGGCGGGCGAGGTGGTTGCAGGCGGACGTATCGAGGCGGCGATCGGCAGGCACCCGGTCGACCGCAAGCGCATGGCCGTGACGGCGGGCGGCAAAGCCGCCGTCACCGACTACCGCGTGGCCCGCCGCTATCAGGGCTTCACCCTGCTGCGCGTGCGCCTGCAGACCGGGCGCACCCATCAGATCCGAGTGCACCTAAAGCACCTTTCCATGCCGCTGGTCGGCGATCGCACCTATGGCGGCCGGGCACGCTATCCACGCGGCGCAACCGCCGAGGTGCGGGCCGCCCTGGACGCTTTCCCGCGCCAGGCGTTGCACGCCGAGCGTCTGGGGCTCGAGCACCCGCAAAGCGGCGAGGCACTGCACTGGGAATGCCAGCCGCCGGGCGACCTGTGCGAGCTGCTGGCCGCGCTGACCCCGCGCTAGCGCGGCCGGGGCTTGAAATCCGCGTGCCTGCACTCACCTTACAACGAGTTAATCAACTGATCCGGGGAAGCGTTTCGCTATGCGTTCCGACAAGCTAACCAGTAAATTTCAGATGGCACTGGCCGATGCGCAGTCGCTGGCGGTCGGGCGCGACCACCAGTTCATCGAGCCGGTGCACTTGTTGAGCGCGCTGCTCGATCAGCGCGACAGCAGCGTGCGCCACCTGCTCGTGCAGGCCGGCACCAACGTCAACGCCCTGCGTGCCGCGCTGGGCGAGGCCCTCGATCGTCTGCCGACCGTCGCCGGCGCCGCGGGCGAGGTGCACGTTTCGAACGATCTCGGCAGGCTGCTGAACGTCACGGACAAGCTGGCGCAGCAGCGCAAGGACGAGTACATCTCCTCGGAGCTGTTCGCGCTGGCGGCGGTGGAGGACAAGGGTCCCCTGGGCGAGATGCTGCGCCGCCACGGCGCCGAAAAGTCGGCCCTCGCGCAGGCCATCGACGCCGTGCGCAACGGAGCGCCGGTCACCGACCCCAACGCCGAAGAGCAGCGCCAGGCGCTGGAAAAATACACGGTCGATCTGACCGAACGCGCCGAGCAGGGCAAGCTAGACCCGGTGATCGGCCGCGACGACGAGATCCGCCGCGTGACGCAGGTGCTGCAGCGGCGCACCAAGAACAACCCGGTGCTGATCGGCGAGCCGGGCGTCGGCAAGACCGCGATCGTCGAAGGCCTGGCCCAGCGCATCGTCAACGGCGAGGTGCCGGAAGGGCTCAAGAACAAGCGCCTGCTTTCGCTCGACATGGCGGCTCTCATCGCCGGCGCCAAGTTCCGCGGCGAGTTCGAGGAGCGGCTGAAGGCGGTGCTGAACGACGTCGCCAAGCAGGAGGGAAACCTGATCCTGTTCGTTGACGAGCTGCACACCATGGTCGGCGCCGGTAAGGCCGAGGGTGCCATGGACGCCGGTAACATGCTCAAGCCGGCGCTGGCGCGCGGCGAGTTGCACTGCGTCGGCGCCACCACGCTGGATGAGTACCGCAAAAATATCGAAAAGGACGCGGCGCTGGAGCGGCGCTTCCAGAAAGTGCTGGTGGAAGAGCCGAACGTCGAGGACACGATCGCCATTCTACGCGGCCTGAAAGAGCGCTACGAGGTGCACCACGGCGTGGACATCACCGACCCGGCGATCGTATCGGCGGCGACCCTTTCACACCGCTACATCACCGACCGCCAGCTGCCCGACAAGGCGATCGACCTGATCGACGAAGCGGCCTCGCGGATTCGCATGGAAATCGACTCCAAGCCGGAGAGCATGGACAAGCTCGAGCGGCGCCTGATCCAGCTGAAAATCGAGCGCGAGGCGTTGCGCAAGGAAAGCGACGAGGCTTCGCGCAAGCGGCTGAAGGAGCTGGAGCAACGCGTGGGCGAGCTCGAGCGCGAGTATGCCGACCTCGACGAGGTCTGGCGCGCGGAGAAAGCCGCGGTGCAGGGCACCACGCACATCAAGGAAGAGCTGGAGCGGGCGCGCCAGGAACTCGATACCGCGCGCCGTGCGGGCAACCTCACACGCATGTCCGAGTTGCAGTACGGGCGCATCCCGGAGCTGGAGAAACAGCTGGACATGGCCGGGCAGGCCGACATGCAGGACATGAAGCTGCTGCGCAACAAGGTCTCGGAAGAGGAGATCGCCGAGATCGTTTCCAAGTGGACCGGCATCCCGGTCGCCAAGATGCTGGAAGGCGAACGCGACAAGCTGCTGCGCATGGAAGAGATGCTGCAGCAGCGTGTGGTCGGCCAGAGCGAGGCAGTCGGCGTGGTATCAAACGCGATCCGCCGCTCGCGCGCGGGCCTCTCCGACCCGCGGCGTCCGAACGGCTCGTTCCTGTTCCTCGGCCCGACCGGGGTCGGCAAGACCGAGCTGACCAAGGCGCTGGCGGCGTTCCTGTTCGATACCGAGGATGCGGTGGTGCGCCTGGACATGTCGGAGTTCATGGAGAAGCACGCCGTCGCACGCCTGATCGGTGCACCGCCCGGTTATGTGGGCTACGAGGAAGGCGGCTACCTGACCGAGGCGATCCGGCGCCGCCCCTACTCGGTGATTCTTCTCGACGAGGTCGAGAAGGCGCACCCCGACGTGTTCAACGTGCTGCTGCAGGTGCTCGATGACGGTCGCTTGACCGACGGTCAGGGGCGCACCGTGGACTTCCGCAACACGGTCATCGTGATGACCTCCAACCTCGGCAGCCAGGTGATCCAGGAGCTGGCCGGCGAGGACAACTATGCGGCCATGAAGGCCGCGGTGATGGAGATCGTGGGCGCGCATTTCCGACCGGAGTTCATCAACCGGATCGACGAGGCGGTGGTGTTCCATCCGCTGGGCCGCGAGCAGATCCGCGCGATCACCGAGATCCAGGTGGCCGATCTGGCGAGCCGCATGCGGGCCAGCGATCTGCAGCTGGAGGTCTCGGAGGCGGCGCTGGCGCTGCTCGGCGAGGCCGGGTATGACCCTGTCTACGGCGCACGCCCGTTGAAGCGGGCCATCCAGCAGCGCCTGGAGAACCCCCTGGCCCAGGCGATCCTCGCCGGGCAGTTCGTGCCGGGGGACAAGGTCAGTGTGGACGTCAGCGATGGCGAGCTGCAGTTTGCCTCGCACGCGGCCACCGAGGCGGTTGCCTGAGCCACGGGTGACGGCACGGGGGCGTTAGCCGCCGCTGCGCCGGCACGCTCGAAACAGCGCTCGCTTAACGCGGATCTGGCGGCGGCACCTTTACGCGGCGCTGCCGGCTGCGGCGGCGCCGGTCTGGTCAGTTGACCACGGTGCAGTTGCGGCCGGACAGCTTGGCTTCATGCAACGCCTGGTCGGCCCGCTCGAACACCGCTTCGGGCGTATCGCCACGGCGAAACCCGGTGACGCCGCACGATACGGTGACGGGCACCGGGTTGCCCTTGTGATTGAAGCCGGACTGCTCGACGATGTTGCGGATCTGCTCGGCCAGCTTGCGTGCGGCGTCGATCTCGGTTGCGGGCAGCAGCATGGCGAATTCCTCGCCGCTCACGCGGGCGAAAAAGTCTCCCTTGCGCGTGCGCGTCTCGATGAGCTGCGCGACCAGCCGCAGCACGCGATCCCCGGCCTGGTGGCCGAAGGTGTCGTTGATCGAATTGAAGTAGTCGATGTCCAGGAGCAGAAACGCCAGCGGCCTGCCGGTGTCCAGCCAGCTGGCGTGCTCCTGCGAGAGGCGCTCCTCGTAAGCAAAGCGGCTGTGCACACCGGTGCCTGCATCCTGCAGGAGCTTGGCCCGGTTCTCCGCCAGCTGATTGCGCAGCTCCGCCGTTTCGGTCTCCATCTGCTCGAGCTTCCCCTGCAGCGTCTCGCTGCGATCCTCGCTGCGGCGTATGCGCTCGGTCTCCTTCTCACGAAACTCGGTCATGCTGGTGCGCATCTGCTCGAGCTGCGCGTTGACGTCGGCTTTGAGCACTTCCAGGCTGGTTGCCTGCGCGACGCCATTCTCCAGGGTCTGCGCGTGCACATCCCAGCTTTCCTGGAAGTCCTCCTGGTTCGAGCGCGCCTCGCGGATGTCCGACTGTACGTTCTCGACGAAGAGCGCGAAGGCGCGTAACTTCTCGAGCAGCGTTTCGACGAATGCCTCGAGCTCTTGTTTCTCGCGCTGGGTGAGGAGCAGACTCTGGCTGATCAGCTCCGCCAGTTCATTGACGAAGCGGGGCAGCTCCTCGGCGCTGATACCCTGCAGCAGCGTTTCCTTATGGCGCTTGGCGTCGCGCTCGCTCCCGGGCGACAGCACCACCCGGTCGAACAGCGTCAGCAGCACGTTCTCGACGGCCGCGGTGTCGGCCGGCGCTTCGGGAGCCGGTGCGGTGTCTTCGCAGGCGCGGAGCGCCGCAGCTGGCGATCCCTGCTCGCGTGCCTCCAGCTCCGTGGCCAGCTGCTCGAGCAGGGCCTCCACGGGAGAAGAGCGGGCGTTGGCGAGACACAGCTTGACGCGCTCGAGCGCGTCGGCGGACAGCGAGAGCTTGGCGATGAACTGCGTCAGGGCGCCCACGTACTGCTGGCGCAGGCGCTGCGCGTCTGCGTTGTGTGAATCGGCTAGCCTGGCAACCTTCATTAGCTGAGCGTCTGCTGTGTCCGGAAAGCGGGCGGCGTTGAGCCCTCCGCAGGTAGCGGCCGGCGGCGTGAATTGTTTAGCCGGCGCCCGCGGGCGGCGGGTCGCGGCTCAGGAGAAATCGAAAATCGCGATCAGGCCGCCGATGGTGAGCGCCGCCACGGCCAGGAATACGGCAATGGTGCGCGGCAGCGAACGTTTGTCGGCGGACGCCGGCTCGTCCTGGTCGGGGGTCGAGGTGTGGGTGCCGGGCACGACCTGGTGCCACTGATCGGGCAGCTCCGGCAGCGTGCTGTGCTCGACCAGCGCCTCCAGGTACGCACGCCGGTAGCTGCGGTACTCGTCCTGCGAAATCATTCCACGGGCGTGATACAGCGCACTGATGCGGAGCGTCGAGCGTTGCGGGGTCATGGTTTTTTTGGCTTGTTATCTGCGGGCTGATTCGACGACGATCACCGTGGTATTGTCACCGCCGCCCCGGCCCAGGGCCTCGCTGAGCAGCGTTTCACACGCCTGGGTGGGGCTGCCTCCGGCGAGCAGCTGTTCGACCTCCGCGTCCGGCAGATCACGCGTCAAGCCGTCGCTGCACAGCAGGAAGCGATCCCCGTGCTGCACCTCAGTGTAATCGATGTCCACGAACAGGTGCTCGGCGACCCCGACCGCCCGGGTGATGATGTTCGCCGACGGATGGCTGGCCAGCTCCTCATCGGTCAGATGCCCCAGCGCATACATCTCCTGCACCAGGCTGTGGTCCTCGGTGAGCTGACTCAGCTGCCCGTCGCGCAGTCGGTAGATGCGGCTGTCGCCCGCCCACAGCACGAAACAGTACTTTCCGGTCGCATAGAGGACTGCGGCCGTGCTGCCCATGCCCTGGTGAATGGCGTCGTTCTCGACCATCGCCAGGCACTCGCGGTTGGCTTCGAGCAGCCGGTCCTCGAGATTGTCGATGCTGTCGGAGACGTGCTCGAGCGGCTTGAACGTGGCCAGCGCGTCCACGACCGTGCGGCTCGCGACATCGCCGGCCGCGTGCCCGCCCATGCCGTCGGCGACCGCCCACAGGCCCAGGGCCCGCTGCTCCAGGAAGGCGTCTTCGTTGGTCGTCCTGACGTGCCCCACGTGGCTGAGCGCACACGAGGACCAGTCAAATTCGCTGTGATTGGACTGTTCCAAATTAACCCGTCGCGTGATCCGAACGAATGGTCTCAAGCAATATCGGCGCCACGCAAGTGTGCGCCAGGTCACAGAATCGCTACAAATTGCCGCCGCTGCAAGCCCTCGCTGCGTCGTGGACGCCGGCTTGGTAGAATTCGCCGCCCCACCCGCAGCTGGTTGCATCATGGTGACGACAGTTCGAACGCGGTTTGCCCCGAGCCCCACGGGCTACCTCCATGTTGGCGGCGCGCGCACGGCTTTGTTTAGCTGGCTGTACGCCCGGCGCTTCGGGGGTCAGTTCGTGCTGCGCGTGGAGGATACGGACCAGGAGCGCTCGACGGAGGCGGCCCGGCAGGCGATCCTGGACGGGCTCGCGTGGCTGGGGCTGGACTTCGACGAGGGGCCTCACTACCAGTCGCAACGCTTCGAGCGCTACCGCGAAGCTGCCGGGCAGCTGCTGGATGCCGGCCGCGCCTACCACTGCTACTGCTCGCAGGAGCGTGTGGAGGCGGTCCGCGAGGAGGCGCGCCGCAGGGGTCTCAAGCCGCGCTACGACGGCCATTGCCGGGAGCGCAGCGGCGCGCCGCCCGCCGGCGTCACCCCGGCGCTGCGCTTCAAGAACCCGCTCGACGGCGAGGTGGTGTTCGATGACCTGGTCTTCGGGCGGGTTGCCGTCGCCAACGGCGAGCTGGACGATCTGGTGCTGATCCGGCGCAACGGCGCGCCCATGTACAACTTCGCGGTTGTGGTCGACGATTGGGATATGCGTATCACGCACGTGATCCGTGGCGACGACCACATGAACAACACCCCGCGCCAGATCAACATCCTGGACGCCCTGGGCGCACCGATTCCGCAATACGCGCACGTGCCGCTGATCCGCGGCGGCGACGGGAAGAAGCTCTCGAAACGGCACGGCGCGGTCTCGGTCACCCAGTTCCGCGACGAGGGGTTCCTGCCGGAGGCGCTGGTGAACTACCTGGCGCGCCTCGGCTGGTCGCACGGTGACGAGGAGATCTTCGATCTGGGCCGGCTCACCGAGCTGTTCGACGTGCTCGATGTGAACCGCGCCGCGGCCGTGTTCGATCAGGAGAAGCTGCGCTGGCTCAACCAGCACTACGTGAAGGCGGCCGATCCGGCCCGCCTGCAGCCGCTGCTGCGCGAGCAACTGGCAAAGCTCGGGCTGGATGCCGACGCCGGCCCGCCGCTGGCCGACGTGGTGGAGGCGCTGCGCGAGCGTGCCCCAACGCTCGCCGACATGGCGCAGGCCGCTGAGTACTTCTACCGTGATTTCGACGGCTTCGACGAGACGGCGGCGAAAAAGCACCTGACGGTGAGCTCGGCGAATGTCCTGGAGCAGCTCCAGACGCGGCTGGGCGAAGTCGGCGACTGGCAGCCCGAGCCGCTGCATGCAGCGGTCGCGCAGGTCGCCGAGGCGCTGTCGCTGAAGCTCGGCAAGGTCGCGCAACCCCTGCGCGTGGCCGTTTCGGGACGCGCGGCCAGTCCGCCGATCGACCTGACGCTTGCGCTGGTCGGGCGCACGCGCACGCTCGCCCGGCTGCAGCAGGCGCAGGCGTTCGTCGCCGCGCGCGCGGCGCGCGCCGATTCTTGACAACCTCCCGGGGATTGACTAGCTTTTCCGGTTCCGCGTGGGGCTATAGCTCAGCTGGGAGAGCGCTTGCATGGCATGCAAGAGGTCGTCGGTTCGATCCCGTCTAGCTCCACCAGATCCTCCCCCGCAGGGCTCAAGATCTACGCATTACGCATCCTGTGAATAGTGCGTAATGCGTAGACTCGACCCCGCAACGCCGCGACGCCGCCACGCATCGATCAAACCTGTCAAAACCGGCCCAATCGTTGCAATGATGTACATCGTGGCAGAAAGTGTCATGAATTTGACGAGGGTTGCCGCTGGTGTCGGCGTGAGCTTCCGCCACGCTTTTAACAGCGCAGTCAGGCCGCCAGCATTCGCCTCGTAAACCGGATCCGGAGCTGCCAGTATTTGCGGTTTGCGCCGAGACACCAGCCTCTTCGGGACGTCGCAGCGACGCCATATCGTCAAACTCAAACGCGCACCAACAGCGTCGGAACCACCGTGTCAGTGAACAATTCCTAGCAGCATTTCCCGACAGGCCTGTCAGCACTCATGAGTTGGATACAAAACAATCGCCCTGCAGTGATTACAGGTGCATTTTTCTCCTTGGGTTTTGCACTTTTGCTCTATGCATCCTTCTCTGCATTTACTTCTTATGATGCCTACTGGCACTTGAAGATGGGTGAAGATTGGTTGAGCAAAGGCCTGTCCCCCCGAATAGATCATTACAGCTTTACTTTCCCTGGCGAGCCTATTTCATTCCTACCCTATCCATTCCAGATGGTGCTGGCGCTCTTCGTCTCTACCTTCGGGCTGTCTGAAGGATTACTGCTCATAAAGATTCTTGCCATCAGTCTTTTCCTGTTGGCTGTTTATGTGTTCTACAAAGAAATAAAAGCACCATGGCCGATTATTTTTTTGACGCTGCCTTATATTCTGATATTCCTGTTGTACCGTTTGAATCACGTCAGACCAGAGACCTTCGATAATATCTTCATAGTTGTTGCTCTTTTTCTTTACCTCAAAGCCAGTGAGTCATTCAGTCATAGAAATCTCGCGTACATAGCCGTCCTGCAACTGCTCTGGGTCAATTACCATGTACCCATCGTGGGATATGTCATTTTCTTCGGATTGTTTCTCGATAAGGCAATCGCAATCCTTACCCGACCGGACGTTGCGATAGCATGGCAGCGCTGGGCGGTTTGGGGAATTGTTATCTTCCTCATTGGCTTCCTGAATCCGGATTTTTATCATCCACTTCACTCGGCGCTCAATTTTTCTGCTGATTTGAAATTTATCAGTGAATTTGCCAGTACCAATGAGGCGCAACCAAACAGCTCTCTCTTCTATCTCTTCTGGACCGTTTCCGGTTACCTGATCATCTCTCTAATTGTGCAACGACAGTATGGCCTGGCGTTGGTATGCAGTATTTTCGCTTTCCAATCGTGGGCATCGATCAGATTCATTACCATATCAGGGATAGTTGTTGTACTTGTCCTGGCATTCTCCTTGAGCAGAATAGATTTCACTGAATTTTTCAAACAAGCAAAATCGCGCATCCGGTTTTTGATAGTAACCTTTGGTGCCGTGATGGCGATGTTCGGCATATATTATTCTGTTGCCCTTGCAAAATCAGTTAACGATGATACCAATGCTCAAGAGTACCCTCAGTCAATCGTGTCATATTTGAAGGAAAACCATCCAGAGGGTGGAAATATCTTGAATAGAATGAGGGAAGGTGGCTACCTGCTCTATCACCTGTCACCCGATTTCAAGGTCTATATCGATGGCAGGTCCAATGTCCTGTATCCGATCGATTTTGTTAAAAGGTACGTTCCTATTTACGCTGTGCAGGATAGTGAATCTTTTGCTGAAGAAATTGATCGCTACAACATTGCGTTTGCTATTTACCCGTTAAACCTTGGTAGATATCCGGTAGCCAGTAGTTCCCATCCTCTGTCGGTTGAATATGTCAGCAAAGGATTTGTTCTGTTGTCCAAATGGCGAAATAACTTTCCATTATCCAGCCGGGTTATGTATTTTCCAATGTGTTGGCAGGAAACTCATCAACAGGCACTTGCGGCAGAGTTTGCCAAAGCACGTGAGTTGTTACCAGACGACTCAGCGCTAGTACCCTTACTACGATCACTTAGCGAACTGCATGACAGTATCAGTCCAGGTATATTTTTTGACTCGGTTAATATTGAGGGTCTTTCTTCGGACTATCACAAACGCATGCTGGGGTATGTCGCTTTGAAGCTTGAGTTTGACAAGCATGCTTTCGAGTACTTCGAATCCATCAGAATCAGGGATACATTTGATCTACTGATGATGGCCTATGCTGCCTTGAATGATCAAAATTATACCGATGCAGAAGAGCTACTGCTGATCGTGTCGTCTGAGACGTGGTCTATTATTAACGATAGGAATCTGAGTAATGGTGAACAGGCCGTGACCATTTCTTTGTTTGACAAAATGAAAGGGCAGCACCCACTGAAGAGTCAAAGTGAAGAACGGCTGACAAGAATGAGGCGGCGCTTGCTGCAAAGCATTCCGACTTTGAAACTACCGGTGAGTGATGTAGTGCCGCGGGGAAATTGTGAAGCAATCTTTGCTGCGGTAACGGCAGCCGAGAATTGATAGAGGTGGCACCAAAAGCTGCACAGTACAGTGCATCGGGTATTGGAACTGCTGACTCAGCGCCATGGGGAATCGCTTTTCCTGACAAATCGCGTGGATCAATATCGATGAGGATCAGCCGGGATGCATCATGAACATTGCTGGCGGCGAGTTATCAATCCCGTGCGCGATGTGCCGCCATCAGGCGCGCTCGAAATCCACGAGATCGGGGAAGTCGGTCGATGAAGAAAGTAGCCGTTTCCCAATCCAATTACATTCCATGGAAGGGCTACTTTGATATGATCGCGGCCGCGGATGAATTCATCCTCTACGACGACATGCAGTATACCCGGCGCGATTGGCGCAACCGTAACCAGATCAAAACCGCTCAGGGGGTGCAGTGGTTGACGGTCCCGGTCAAGGTGAAAGGTAAGTTTCACCAGACGATCAGAGATACCGAGATCGATGGCGGGAACTGGGCATCGGAGCACTGGAAGGCCCTGGTGCAGAACTATCGCAGGGCGCCTCATTTCGACGAAATCGCGGTCTGGCTTGAACCGCTCTACACCACCGACAGTTACAGCTATCTTTCCCCTTTGAACCGGCGGTTAATTGAGGCCGTGTGCGATTACCTGAATATCGAGACGTTTGTCAGTAACTCATGGGACTATACCCTTCTGGCTGACGGCAAGACAGAACGTCTGGCAGATCTGTGTGTTCAGGCGGGGGGCGCGGAATACATTTCCGGCCCTTCTGCCAGACAATATATCGACGAACAGGTGTTCGCGGATCATGGCGTCAAGCTGACCTGGTTTGACTATTCCGGGTACTCCGAATATCCCCAGCTTTGGGGAGAGTTCACTCATGGGGTTACCGTTCTCGATTTGCTGTTCAATTGCGGGAAGGATGCGCCGCTTTACATGAGGTATGTACACTCGTGAAGCTGTCTGTTGTTACAACGCTCTATCAATCTGCGGCATACATAGACGAATTCCACCAACGGGCAAGTGCAGCCGCTCGACAGCTCGTAGGTGACCAATACGAGATCATTCTGGTGAACGATGGCTCGCCGGACAACAGCCTCGATATTGCCGTGCAACTTGCAGAGCGCGACAGCCATCTTGTCGTGGTCGATCTTTCGCGCAACTTTGGACACCACAGGGCGATGATGGCAGGGCTCGAGAACGCGACGGGAGAACTTGTTTTCCTTGTAGATAGCGATTTGGAAGAAGACCCGGAATGGCTGTTGAGTTTCTTTGACCAGATGGCCGCCGAAAAGTGTGACGTGGTTTACGGAGTACAGAGTAAACGTAAGGGAGGTTGGTTCGAAAGATTCAGCGGCTCTCTGTACTACATTATCTTCAATTGGCTGGCAGACATTGAACATCCAAAGAATATGGTGACAGCGCGGCTTATGACGAAGCGCTACGTGGATGCCCTTGTAAGTTACAGGGAACGGGAAATCGTAATATCCTGCTTATGGGTCATTACGGGATTCAAGCAGTCTGCTCAAACGGTTAAGAAGAGAACCGCCAGTCCCACGACCTACAGTTTTTTCCGAAAAATAGACCATCTGGTAAATTCAGTAACCTCATTCAGCACGAAGCCACTTGTGCTGATATTCTTTATTGGAATGTGCATTTTTGTTTCATCATTGATGTATACGATAAAACTCGTCCTTACGCGTCTGCTGCTGTCAGAGGTGCCCGATGGTTGGACGTCTGTAATGGTTTCGATCTGGATGCTCGGAGGCATGATCATTTCGTTCGTTGGGGTCGTGGGTATTTATCTGGCGAAGGTGTTTTCTGAAACAAAACAGCGGCCGAATGTGATTGTCAGGAATGTGTATGGAAGATCGAAACAGCGAAATCAACTCAAGATATGAGCGGTACTACGCCGAACGGGTCAATTCAAAAGTCTATCCGACCGAGTTTGTCGTGAGAACTATGCTGGCGAATTACCCCAACCTTGAATTCAGGAAGCCCGCCCCGGGAGATCAAATTCTGGATATTGGCTTCGGCGATGGGCGAAACACGGCTTTTCTGTGTGATTGCGGACTAACCGTTAGTGGTATCGAGATTACCGAAGGCATTGTGGACCAGACTCGCTTGCGCATGAAAAAGCTTGGACATGATCCGGATTTGCGCGTCGGGAGGAACAGCGATATCTGCTTCGAGGGAGGAAAGTTCGATTACATTCTGGCTTGTCATTGTTGTTATTATTGCGATGACGGTGAGACCTTGCTTGACAACCTGAAAGAGTATGCCAGGGTGCTAAAGAAGGATGGATTCTTAATAGCGTCAGTGGCAAACAAATCGTCCTATATTTTCAATGATGCGAAAGAACTTGCGGATGGCTCCATGGTTGTCGTGACGGATCCATACAACAATCGAACAGGCTACCGGTTGCATGGATTCACCTGCAGCGAAGATATAGAAGACTACTTCACCCCGTTGTTCCGTAATTTTTCATTTGGAGCCGCTGATAACGACTATTACGGCATTTCGGAACGTGTTTTCTGGGTCGTTTGTCAAAAGCGCTAATACATGGAAGTAAGGCCTCACTATTGCTGCACGGAGACGGGATGTAGTCATGCCCCCCTTCTGGAGGAAGACAACGGGCTACGCTGCCCCAGTGGGCATCTTTTCCCGTATTCCCCGGGAACAAAGGTGCCGGTTTTCGCCAGCGAGCCAACGGGTACCAGTGAGTATACAAGCGAGAATGCGGCGACCATTCACGACAATGCGCTTCGCTGGGTCTTGCAGACGTTCGGGATTGATGAATCCAGCTTGCGCAAAAGCCTGACATCCGGGTTGAATCTGTGCAAGGGGCAAAAGTTGATCGTTACCGGCGCTGGCGCCGGTAACGATCTACCCTGCCTGGCGCAAAGTCTTGAGGGCGAAGGCGTCATATACGCTCAAGATATATCCGAGCAGATGTTATTGGTCGGCGCTGATCGATACGGCCAAAAGCTTAGTGGCCTCGGCATAGATATCTATTTCTCCATCAGCGATGCCACAAATCTACCGTTTGGTGACAGCTTTTTTGATGCGGCTTATCATTTTGGCGGACTGAATCTGTTCCCGGATGTACGCAAAGGTATCGCCGAAATGAACAGGGTGGTGAAATCAGGGGGAAGGGTGGTAATAGGTGACGAAGGGATTGCACCATGGCTGAAGCACACCGAGTACGGGGAAATGCTCATCCATAACAACCCGCTGTACGCTTACGACGCCCCGCTGTCTTTGTTGCCGGATACTGCCGAATCTGTCAATTTGACCTGGGAGCTTGGCAACTGTTTTTATGTTATCGGGTTTACCGTATCCGATCGTCTCCCTCAAATCAGTATAGACATCCCTCATGTTGGAAAACGTGGAGGAAGTATTCGCACGCGCTATTTCGGGCAGCTTGAAGGAATAGCCCCTGCTTTGAGAGACCAGCTCTATGCCGACGCCGAGAGACTGGGGCTCAGCAGAGTGGAATACCTGGAATCTCTGTTAAGAAAGTCCCGCTGATTGAATTCCGGAAGGAAGCTATGAAGAAGCGGTTGGAGACTGGTAATCCTTTTCCCTGGGAGAAAAAAGGCCTGGTCTTTGAGCCGCGTATCGCCGGGTTCACGCACGGGTCCCACCCGTGCGCCATTCACTACCGGGATGATGTTTTCGTCGTGACTTTTACGTGCCGCGATGCGAAGCAGCGATCCCATATATTCTTGAGCTATGCAACCGTGTCCGGCGATCGGATGCAACTGACGGGAAACGCGAAAATGTCTTTGGCTCCGGGGGAACCCGGGTGTTTCGATTGCGACGGCACGATCAGCGTCTGTATCGTGAAGCATCGCGGCCAGCATTTTCTCTACTACGTCGGCTGGCAGAATCTCCCCGACGGGCTATGGATATGCGACACGGGAAGAGCGCTGCTGGATGTAGAAAATCTTTCGTTGGAAAAGGAATTCCCGGGGCCTGTTCTCGGGCGTGACAAGAGCAACCCATTGTTTGCGGCGGCGACGGCGTTTCATATTACCGACGATGTCTGGCATACCTGGTATAACTCCGGCATTAAATGGGTAAAGACGGAACAGGGGTGGCGTCACTACTACGGTATTCATCATGCACAATCCGATAATGGGATTGACTGGAAGTGCGATCCAGGTCTTTGCCTTCCTTTCGCCGACGAGTATGAGTATGCGTTTGGACGTCCCAGTGTGTACTTTCAAGAAGGCGTTTATTTCATGTGGTTCGCCCACCGTGCCACGAAGGATATACCAACCTATCGGATAGGTTTTGCCTCGTCGCGTGACGGTTTGAAATGGGATCGCAATGATTCACTGGCAGGCATTGATGTTTCCCCGGAAGGCTGGGACAGTGAAATGATCTGCTACCCTTACGTGTTTGAACACATAGGACAACTTTACATGCTTTACAATGGCAACGGTTATGGCAGAACCGGTTTCGGACTTGCCGTGCTTGGCGAGAAACAGTGAAAAAAGCGGTACTCGCCGGGAATGACATCACCGCTGGTATTCTTTGCGATTATCTTGCGGAAGACGACCGGTATCAAATACTAGGCGCGACCGTGGATGACGGATTCGCCGACAGGGGCGGCGTTGATGGCCTTGAAACGGTCGCCCTGTCCAGACTTGCGGTCTTCCTACCGCCCCAGCAGGGGGTGGTGATCATGGCTATGGGTTACAACGACATCAACCGTAGCCGTGAATCCATGTTTCAACGCCTGAAGCAGATGGGTTACAGCATCGAAACCTACGTCCATCCGGATGCCAGGGTCTATGCTGACCTCCCTTTGGGCGAGGGGTGCGTCGTACTACCTTCTGCCGTGATCGAACCAGGGGCACGTTTGGGTGCCAACAGCGTCGTCTGGAGCAACGTTACGCTGGCGCACCATTGCAGCGTGGCGGAAAACTGCTGGATCGCCTCCGGTGCAGTCATTTCCGGGTACGCCGAGATCCAGCGCAACACGTTTGTCGGGGTCAACGCAACGGTCGTAAACAAGGTGAAGATCGGCGAGTACAACATCATTGGTGGTGGCGCCTTGATTACCAGGAGCACGAAGGCCTCCAGTGTCTATCTGGCAAGGTCTGGAGAAGAACACCGCTTCTCATCGCAGGATTACGTGAAGTATGTCGGGGTTTGAGACGAATGCGCGTTTGGCTGAGGTTCTAGCCGATGTGTTCAGCCTGCCGGTCGATCAGATCGTACCGGGACTGACTAAAGCCGATGTAGGGAACTGGGACTCCTTGAAGCAGATGGATCTGGTGATGTCTCTCGAAAAAGAGTTTGGCATCGCCTTGGAGATCGAAGACATTGTCAGAATGGACTCAGTCGACAATGTCATCAGGGTGCTCGAGAGCAAGGGAGTTGACCTTGGAGCTTGAAGGCGCGGTAGTCCTGGTTACAGGCGGTGCGAAGGGGCTGGGCTTAGCCATCGCGACCCATCTGCAGGGGCAGGGGGCGCAGTTGATAGTGGCGGATCTCGATGCCGAGAGTCTGGGCGCCCTGCCGGAGAGCATTGAAGGCCACGTGCTGGACGTGACATGCCCGGACGATGCCAGGGCCATGGTTAAAGAGGTGGCTGAGCGGCATGGCCGCATTGACATCCTGGTCAACAACGCGGGAGTGATACACAGCGAGCCTATGGTCAACATATTGAACCCGGCCGAAATGATGCATGACTACGACCGATTCCGTAATTCTATTACCGCCAATCTGGACTCCGTCTTCATCATGACAGCGGCAACGGTGGAACAAATGGTGCTGCGCCGGACCAAGGGCGTCATCGTCAACATCAGTTCCATCAGCGCCAGCGGTAATGAGGGGCAGACCGCTTATTCTGCCGCCAAGGCAGGGGTGAATGCGATGACGGTGACCTGGTCCAAGGAGCTGGGAAGGTTTGGGATACGCTGTAATGCCGTCGCTCCAGGCTTCATCGGCACCGGCTCAACCCATAAGGCCCTCAGCGATACGATCATTGAGCACATTCAGTCTAAAACTCCGCTCCGCCGATTAGGCCACGCCGTCGAGGTAGCCAAAGCAGTGACTGCCCTGATCGACAACGATTTCATGAACGGCGCCGTGCTGAACGTAAACGGTGGCTTGACCATCTAATATGATCAAGCTGGAAAAAGAAAGCTACGATTCAATCTACGGGCTATACCAATCGAGCGAACTGTTTTTCCCATTGATTGCTTCGGTATTGCTGAATGAGCAGGATGGAGCGGTCTACGTTGACGATTCCAACGCTCCTTCACAGGTATACGTGGAGCATGTCTTCGGGTTCGCGCAGGTGTTCGGAAAACCCGGTGAGGAATTCGAGCAGAAGCTGGAGCGTTACCTGCTTGTAGACAGGCTTTTCGTCCCCGACAAGGTTCGCTTGTATGCGCCCTATCTCCCCGGCTTCCTTGAATCACACAAATATGAACCATTGCGATCGTACAGACAGCGATTCTGCATCAGCCCCGAAAGCTTTTTCTGTGATCGCAGTATCGTCACCGGAACCGAAAATGATACAGATCTGTGCGGCCCTGACGCGATGGACATTTCATTGATCGAAAGTAAGTTCGGCGT
>JAHELT010000244.1 GCA_024644045.1 Chromatiales bacterium
CTTGATCCAAGGATCGGCTGCCCAACCCCGCCTGGCAGTGGCCAGAATCTCAAGCACAACGGAGAAAACCCATGTCGTTTTCAAGCTTAATGATCACGGGGGATCCGATCAGCTCGGCACTGGTCTGGTTCATCGCACTGACCGTGCTGCTGTACATCGCACGCACGCCCGCGCACTACGCCATTTCGTCCTTCAGCCGCGTACTGCATACGGCGCTACGTTTGTCGGCACGTTCGATCATGCTCGCGGAGAAGCGCCTGGCCGTTCGCAACCGTGAAGTGCTGCTTGGACACGGGCGCGAAGCAG
This sequence comes from Chromatiales bacterium, assembly GCA_024644045.1. Taxonomy (GTDB): domain Bacteria; phylum Pseudomonadota; class Gammaproteobacteria; order JAHELT01; family JAHELT01; genus JAHELT01. The sequence continues at coordinate 307 of JAHELT010000244.1, forward strand.
CCGAGCGGATTATCGAGCGCGAGATTGAAAGAATGGATGCCACCGTGCGCCGCGATCTGGCGGAGTATCCGTCCCTGCATCGAAAGATCAGCGAAGTGCTCGCGGCCGTGGAAGCGGAATACAAGGAGAGCGCCGAAGTGCCGCCCTCGCCGCTGAGCTGGACCAAGGCCGTCGAAGCGGTGGCCAAGATTCCCGCCAAGAGCGATCCGATGGTCGTCGACATCCTCGAAGAGATCAACAAGTCGATGCAGAAGGCGCACGAGAAGGCGCTCATCGAATACCGCAAAGCGAGCGCGACACGGCACAGCCTTCTCAAGGGTCTGATGCCTCACTGGCGCGGCGTGCAGCGCAAGCTCGAGGAAGTGGACAAGCACGTCACCAGCCTGCTCGAACGCTCTGAGATCATCAGCCGCCACATCAATGAATACCGCGACGTGCTCAATCAGACCGACCGCGCAGTGCGAATTCTGTCCTCCTCGGCGCTCAGTCAGTTCTTCATCTCGGCTTTCGTGCTGGCGATTGCCGTTGGCGGCGCCGCCATCAACTTCACGCTGATTGCGCGCCCCATGGCGGAGATGGTGGGCGGTCAGTATCTCACCGCCGGATTCAAAACCGCCGACATCGCGGCGCTCGTGATCATTCTGGTTGAGATCTCCATGGGATTGTTCTTGATGGAGTCGCTGCGCATCACGCGCTTGTTCCCGGTTATAGCAGCGCTCAAGGACACGACTCGAATCCGTATGGTGTGGATCACCTTCGGATTGCTGTTCGCGCTGGCGAGCGTCGAAGCCGGACTCGCGTTCATGCGCGAGATGTTGCTGGAGGACGAGCTTGCCACCAGCGCGCTTCTGCGCGGTGACGAAGCGGGTGCCGCGGTTGCGGAGTTCACCTGGATAACCACCGCTGCGCAAATGGGCATGGGCTTCATCCTCCCGTTCGCGCTGGTGTTCGTGGCGATTCCGTTGGAAACCTTTGTGCACTCGACACGCACCGTGGTCGGACTCGTGGGCATGGTGATCCTTCGGTCTCTCGCCTATGGGCTTCGGCTGCTCGGGAATATTTTCCTGCAGACCGGCAGCATGCTTCGTGGCCTCTACGATCTGCTCGCGTTCGTTCCACTGTGGATCGAGCATATGTTCAAGTCACGATCCGGGAATGGCGGAAAAGAGAAAGCTGCCAGAAACGGCGACCCCGATCTGGATGATCTCATGAACGAGAAAGTCTCGGGCGGAACAGTTGCCATCAGGGAGTCATACTGATGAAACGATCAACATTCTTACTGACCAGCGCGGTCCTGCTGAGCGCCCTGCTCACGGGTTGCAACCAGGACGTGGGGCCGCAGAACCGCGGTGTCTACTTGTTGATGGACACCTCGGGCACCTACACCAAGGAGCTGAAAGAAGCGGTACAGCTGATCAACGTCATACTGGTCAAGATCGAGCCCGGCGACTCCTTTGCCGTCGCCCGCATCGACACCGGCAGCTTCAGTGAGAAGGACATTATTGCCAAGATGACCTTCGACACCCGACCGAGCGCCGCTAACCAGCAAAAGCGAAAGTTCCGCGAGAAGATCGATAAGTTCGTCAAGAACGTAAAGCCCGCGGCACACACGGACATCACCGGTGGTGTGCTGCAGGCCATCGAGTACTTGAACGAGAAGGAGCCTGGGATCAAGGAGATCCTGATCTATTCGGATCTCAAGGAAGACCTCCCCAAGGGTTTCGTGCGGGACATTCCCCTGCAGCTGCAGGGCTTCAATGTCGTGGCACTCAACGTCACGAAGCTGCGCAGCGACAACCGGGACCCGCGCGAGTACCTGACACGGCTGGAGAACTGGCAGAATCGCGTCGAGGAAGGCGGCGGTCAGTGGGTCGTCATCAACGACATGGATCGCCTGGAAAGAATTCTCGTCAATTAATAGTACGCCTGAGAAGTGCAGGGGCGAGCAAGCTCGCTCCTGCATTTTTTTTATGCATCGTAACTCGGCAATCCACGTTCACGATACCAGGTGCGCACCAGGTGGCGCTTGCGCTCCGGGATATCGTCGTCGGTGAACTCGCTTCTATAGTGCGCGACGTCACGGTTGTTTAGAAACTGCACCTGACCGCGTTCGATGGGCAGCTCGAACCACAGATCCGGATGATCGGCGACGGTCTCCAGCGCGGTCAGCGCCGCGCGGGTCTCACTGTCTATCTCCACCCCGGCCACCTCGTAACCCTTTCTCACCAGGCTCACGTTCAGGCGCGCCGACAGCCGGCCTTCGTCATAGCTGAAAACCGGCGCCTTGGTGACCTTCGGCGCACCTTCGGCATGCTCGGCCTGGCGATCCCACAGCACGCACCGGTAAAGGCGTTCGAGCTCACGGGGATACTCCGCGAGCAGGCGATTGTGCACGGCGTAGATGCTGCAAAAGCGGCTGACCCCGCCTTTCAGCGCCGGCCGGATGCACAGCAACGCGACGTAGTCCGGCTGCGCGACGGCGAAGGCGTTATCGGTGTGAAACAGCAGCTCGACGTTGGTGTAGGAGCCCCGCACCCCGTAGGAGTAGCGCTCGCCCTTATCCATGACGTCGTAGAGCATGGTGCCGTCCCACTTCTGTGCCACCGGCCTGCCGAGAAGCTTGCCGAGCACCCAGAAAACGGCCACCGCGTCGTCCACGTCCATGGTAGCGAGCGGCAGGCGGTCGATGACGGCGATACCCGGATGCCCGTCGAGCAGGCCTCTTGCCCGTACCAGAAAATCGCGCAATGCCGGTATGTGGAACTGCTCGGGAGCGCGCAACAACACCGGCAGCGGTTCGTCGTGCATGCGCTGCACCATCTGCAGCAGCTCGTCGCGGGCGACGTCGTCGAGCATCACCACACAGTCGGTGCTCTCGACGTCGGCCGCCAGCCAGGCGCGCTCCACGTGCTCGTCGAGCATCGAGGCGCTCTCCTCGTGGCCGAGATCAATACAGTCGAGCGAGTGCTGCATTGGCGGATAAGCCCCGCGGCGCCCTATTGTCCTCGGGGCTTTGTTGTTATGAACAGGAAGTCGGCGGTTACCGGCCGGCCCTCGGTGCCGGTGCTCTCGGCCTTGAGGCGCTCGTCGAGCGCCGCCAGGTAATCCGCGTCGGATTCGCGACCCTGGCGGATATCGGCGAACATGGGCACCGGTGTGGCGATGACCGCAATCATTTCCTGCCCGAAGGGTGGTGATATGACCCACTCGCCGCCCTCACCGAGCGACAACCACTCGGCGGCATCGAGCCGCACCGGACCCGAGCGCTGATCCGGCAGCAGGTGCACCACGTAGCCGTCGTGGAAGTAGTAGTCCACGTACACGTAGCTGCGATAAAGGGGCGCCGCCACATCGAGCATCAGAACTTCGCCCTCGACGAACGCGTTGCCCGGCTTCGGCGTCGCGATGGCGGTGCCGAGCTTCTGGCTGCGGTTGGCCTTCCAGTAGGGGGCGTAGAAATCCAACAGCCGGCAGTAGCTGCGATCGACGGTGGCGACCTGCATGGCGACCTGCCCAACGCCCGGCAGTCCGGCCACGGCCTGCTCGGCACCGGCGAGCTCGATGCCCTGCGTCGCGAAGCCGTCCACGGTCACCGCGCGCTCGTTGGCGGTGGCAATCAATGCCGAGCAGGGCACCTCATCGAGAACCGCCTGCACATCCGCGAGCAGCGGACGCAACGACTGCTGCTGGAACCACCACAGGACCGCGCCGAGAATCACGACACCGGCAACCAGCATCATGAACAAGCGCCTCGCGCGGGACTTGGCGGGGCTCTGGCCGGCGGTTCCGGCGTCGCTGCCATCGCCGCCGCCACCGCTGCGGGGCGCTTGCGCCGGCGGCTCGGCACCGAGGCGCACGGTCTTCTGGTAGGGCGCGTCCGCGCCGCCGATGCCGAGATCGGCTGCAGAACCGACGTTTACCGCCAGCGTCTTGTCCACGTCTTCCGCGCCGAGAGGAAAATCCAGCCCGTCGTCGGAATCGTCATCGAACATGACCCGCCACTCGGCGATGGTCTGCGGGCGTGCCTCGGGCTGAAAGGCCAGCGCCCGATCGATGGCGCGCAGAAAGCTCGGCGAGTAACGGCCCTCGCCGGCTATGACCGCAGGGATCAGAACGTCCTTGTGACCCTTCAAAATGGCGCCGGCGCGGGTCAGCGCATCCACCGGACCCTTGCCGGTGACGGCACGGTAGAGCGTCGCGCCGAGGGCGTAAATGTCGGTCCATGGACCCTGCTTGTCGCCGTCGCGGTTGGCGTTGTACTGCTCGAAGGGCGCGTAGCCCGGTGTTACCAGCGACGTGAGGGTACGCGTTTCGACGCCCAGCGCCTGGCGGGCGGAGCCGAAGTCCAGCACCACCGGCGAGCCGTCGTCGCGTACGAACAGGTTGTTGGGCTTGATGTCGCGATGCACGAATCCTGCTTCGTGAACGCGCTCCAGGCCGTCGAGCAGCGGCATGAGCAGCTCGCGCAGCTTCTCCTCGCGGCAATTTGCCGGATCGCGCAGAACAGTGCCGAGACTGCGTCCCCGCTCGTACTCCATCACCATATAGGCCGTGTTGTTGGCCTCGAAAACACTGTGCACGCCGACGATATTGGGATGCTGGAAGCGCGCCAGCGTACGCGCCTCGCTCAGGAATCGATCCAGGCCCCAGCGGAAGGTCGCGGACTCGTTCTCCGATACCGGCTCCACGGTGCTGTCTTCCCGGCGCACGGACAGGTCCGATGGCAGAAACTCCTTGATGGCGACGGAGCGCTTGAGATTGCCGTCGCGGGCGAGATAGGTAATACCGAACCCGCCGACGCCGAGAATGCTCTCGATCTGGAACCAGTGGAGCTGGTATCCGATGGCTAAGGCGTGTTGGCTCTGTCGATCGCTCAAGGACTCGTTGTGCTCGGCTGTCTCGGCAC
>JAHELT010000079.1 GCA_024644045.1 Chromatiales bacterium
GCGCGTCCAGGCGGTCACGCAACGGATAGGCGAGCATGCCACGGCTGCGTGCCGCGGCGACGATCTCGGTCTGCAGGCTGCCACGACGCGCCGGCAGGTACACGGCGTCCAACAGGTCTTCCGGTGCCACGTCAACGGCGCGGAAGCTGAGTACCGTGGCCAGCGCAGCCGGTCCGCAGTGGTACTGCGTCTGCGGGAAGAACGGGGTCGCCAGGATCTCCGCGCGGGGTGCCACAGTCGGCGGCTCAGCAAGCAGCGCGCGGGTCTGCGGCGCGCTGCATCCGGCGAGTACCAGCGCCAGCGTCGCGCCTGCGCAACAGCAGACGCGGCGCAGCGTCATGAAGGGAAGCTAGTCTTTAACGACGAACGGGAAGATATCTGTCAGACCGGCAATGTCGGTAACCAGGAGCACGAGAAACACCAGCACGGCGGCGCCTACCACCCCGATACCGCCCGCCGGCAACGTCTGCAGGCCTTGCTGCAACTCGAGCAGCTCGGCATCAGTGAGGTTCGCGACCCGCTGCTTGACCAGCGCCGGCTCGACGCCGAGCGCGATCAGCTCATCGGCCACCGCTCGGGTATCGAGCATCGACACCACCTCGGCACGCGTGGCGGCAATGATCCGCGCATCCTTGAAGACGGTGTCGGTAGAAACCAGACCCGCCTGCGCCTGACCACACTGCAGGACGAACAGGGCGAGAACGGCAAGCGCATGGAACAGATTCTTCATCCGGCCGCTGTACATGGTTGGATACCCCCACTGCTGGCGCCTCGTAAGCGAGCGCTACCCTAAGAGAAAGCGCCCGCAAGCACAAGACGCAAGCGCAGCCCGCTCATTGAACTGAAGTACTTCTTACCGTTACACTGCCATGTTCCGGCGTCTGATGACACTTCTTCGAGTATCGGGGTGTAGCTCAGTCTGGTAGAGCACTGTCTTCGGGAGGCAGGGGCCGGAGGTTCAAATCCTCTCACCCCGACCACGAAATCAGATACTTGCGATTTCCCGCGATCGTCAGCTAACACGCAACCCCTTCAAGAGCAGCGGTCTCTCGACGAGTTCCTGCAGCTCCTGGAAGTAATCATCGATGGCCCTGACTGCCTTGCTCCGGTAGTCGGGGTCGTAACTCGCATAGATCTCGGTTGCACCTCCCACGCCGGCACACCGCGCTTTCTAAGCTCGGTAGCCATCGTGTGCCCGGTTGCTGGACATGATCTTTGAGGAGGCGATAGAAGTTTCCGCCACGCCGTTCGTCGAATTGGCAAAGGGCAAGCCCGGAAAGAGCAAGGTACATTGGGCAGCCCAGCGCCAGGTGCTGCGCGTCTTAGAGCAAATGAAGCAGGATACAGTAACCGCCAGGCTCTAGTTCCCGGTGCTACTAAAAACGGGGAGACGTCCGGGCCACCGGACTGGGCCGTTTCGTCTGCCGACAAGTTGGGGACGATTCGGCTTCCAGCTTTTCTGAATGGAAATGTCTGGTTTGATGGATCTGCGCCGGCACAGCGGGAAACCGGCCGTTTCTACGGCCCCTGTACGCTCGTTTCTGCCCTGGAGATTCCCAATCCTTTGCAGCAAGGTATACATTTGTGGAGTGCGTTCACTATAGTTCGAAGCCAACAGCGATAAAAAAAGCGGGTACTAGTGCGGGTATCACGAGCGATTGAATAGTATTTATTTACTTATAATCAGTAGGTTAAAGAACTTTTGATCGTTTTGTCCGCCAACGAGGAGGCGGAAATGGTAACGCCTGCGATTCGCGCCGGCGCCGCCGGTTATGTTCCGAAAAGCGCCGATGGCCATACGCTGCTGTCCGCGCTGCGAATCGTGCTGGCCGGCGAAATCTGTATCCCACCCCGCTACCTCGGGAGCGCCGCGGCCGGCGCCGCCGCGGATTCGCCGCGCCCCCCGTGTGCCTCGACCGAGCGTCACCTGCAGGTACTGAGTCTGCTGTCGGACGGCATGTCCAACAAATCCATCGCCCGGCAACTGGGCATTGCCGAAGCGACCGTGAAACTGCACGTTTCTGCGATCCTCAAGGAACTGGGCGCACGCAATCGTACCGAGGCCGTGATCCCCGCGAACGATCTGGGCTTACTGTGCGACTAACCTGAGCTTCGACTCGTACGGCGTATCGGGCGATGGTTATCCCTCATCCTCAGAATGCGCTACTGAGCGGGTACGAGCTGCATTGGTATCGAATAGATTCCATTCTGGGCCGCGGCGGATTTGGCATCACCTACCTCGCGACCGACACGAATCTCGGACAACCGGTTGCGATAAAGGAATACCTACCTTCTGCGTTCGCTTCGCGTGCTAACGACAGCACCGTGCAACCAACCGATAGCGACAACAAAGAGGTGTACCAATGGGGACTGGAACGCTTTCTCAGCGAAGCCCGCACGCTCGCGCAGTTTCGACACGCCAACATCGTGCGGGTATACAGCGTGTTCGAGCAGAACAACACCGCTTACATGGTGATGGAGTATGAGGTCGGCGTTGATCTCGCCCACCTGCTGCGGAACCGCGGGACGTTCGATGAGCCTCGACTACTGGAGCTGTTCCTGCCGGTTCTGGACGGCTTGTCGCTGGTGCACGATGCCGGGTTTATTCACCGCGATATCAAACCCGGCAATATCTATGTGCGCTCGGACCGCACGCCGATCCTTATCGATTTTGGATCGGCTCGACAGGCATTAGGCAGTCACACGCATACGCTGACAAGCCTCGTTACGAGCGGTTTCGCGCCGTTTGAACAGTACAACACGCAAAGCGGCGTTCAAGGTCCCTGGACCGACATTTATGCGTTCGGTGCGACCTTCTATCGCGCGATGGTCGGCAACGCCCCGGTCGACGCGATGGCGCGCGGTAGCGCGCGCCTCAACGATAAGCGCGACCCCTATGACCGGGTGAGCGTGCTGGCGGCGGGCCGTTACTCCGACCACGTGCTGCTCGCCGTCGACCATGCCTTGATGTTTCGCGAGGCAGACCGTCCGCAATCCGCCCGCCAGTGGATGCGCATGTTGGACGGAACCGACCCAGTGCCGGCGTTGGCGGACGACATATATATGCCCCCGGTAACAAAGCCCCCGGGCGTTACGACTGTCAGACGAGCAGACCTCACTTTGCCTGCCGCTGCAGAAAAAGCTACACCGCAGCCGCCTTCCACGGACGAACATGACGCCCACGTGGCACCTGCTCCCGATGTGGCCAGTGATGCCTGGGAAACACAAACCGCGCCCCCCATTGCGCGGCGCAAGCGTTGGCTTATCGGCGCCTCGTTAGCGGGTGTCACAGCCGCTGGCATCGCCACTGCATTTTTCGTCTTCTCCCCGCTCTCGGATTTCTCCGAGCCAACCGCACCGATCACCGATTCGCGCAAACCCGATCCGGCAACGGAACGCATTGCAGAACGTCAGCGCTCGATACAGGGAGTGCTGGCGAAAGCCGAGTCGGCTTTTCGCGATTCGCGCTTTATCGATCCGCCAGGCAACAACGCACTCGAGTATTACCGGGAAGTATTGACGATCGATCCGTCGAGCGTGTCCGCGCGGCAGGGTGTGACAAGTATAGCTGATCACTTTGTACAGCTTGCCGAAGAGCAGATTTCGCGCGATCAGCTCGATGAGGCCGAAGCGATTCTACGCACTGCGGAGGGCATCCAGCCGGATGCGCCCAGCGTGCGTGAAGCCCGCGACAGGTTGTCACAACGACGCGACACGTTGGCGCAGAAAAAGTTAGCCGCAGCGCAAGCGGCAAAAGAACAACGCACGGCCGAGCTTTCGACGGCACTCAACGAAGCCCAAGGTGTTGCCGACAGTGTAGCCGGCATACGCGCCGACGCCGATGCGGTAGACGCAATTACACTGGCAGCGTCGGTTTACGCCGAATCCCGCCAATGGGAGGCCGATGCGGCATCGCGAATCGTAACTGCTGAGCGATCGATCACCGCGGAGCAATTCGCGCAGGCCGAGACCGCGCTGCAAGAAGCGCTAGGCTTATTCAACAAAGCCCGGCAGGGCTACCTCGGTGCCAAGCAGCAAGCCAGTGCGGAAATCGAACGGCAACAAGCGCGCGCGCTACAGCAGGCTGAACTGCGAGCGGCCCGAGAGGCTGTGGAAAACGCCGAAGCCCGCGTCGCCGGCGCCCGTGCTGCAGCCGAGGGTGTGCAAGCGCAGGACCGTGCAACTTCCCTTTATGAGGAATCGCGCGGGTTACAAACGGATGCGCAACAGCACATCGCGGATGCCGGGAACCTCATTAGCGATCAACGGATCACGGAGGCTACAGATATTCTGCGGGGGGCAGCGGAATTGCTGGCGCGCGCTGAAAGCACGTTCGTCGCAGCAAGGCAACAATCGGCGCAGAAGGTCAAGGCCGAGAAAACACAGGCAGAAAGAAGCCGTGCTGAAACCGAACTTTCCAACGTCCGTGCACTGCAAAACGTTGTTGCAGATGCCAGGTCCGCGGCTGATGCAGTCAACGCATCGAAATGGGCTGGCACCGCTTATGCCGAGGCCAGCACATTCCAGGCCGAAGCCGGGAAGCAGCTATCGGCGGCCGAGCAACTGATCAATGAGGGACGCTACAAAGCGTCTGAAAGTCCGATAACGACTGCCGGTGCACTATTGGGTGACGCGCAGCGTGGGTTCGAAGCGGCGCAGCGGGATGCGCGTGATGAAATCGCGCGCGAGAAAGCGCAAGCGCTGGTGCTGGCTGCAGTCGAGGATAAACGCGTCTCGGTTGACAGCGCCCAGCAGCGTGTTGCGAAAGCGCGCGCGGATGCGGTCGCGGTGCAGGCCGATCGCCGCGCGCCTGACGTGTTTCAAGCCGCCCGCAAGCAGGAATCCGCTGCTCTCAGTCAGGTCAACGAGGCTGACGGAATGATCGCTGCCGGGGAACTGTCTGTAGCTGACAAGGCGTTGACAAAATCACTGAATGCATTGGATGATGCACGCGGCGGTTTCGAACGATCACGTAAGCAAAGCCGCGATCAAATCGCGCAGGAAAAAGCGATCGCCTTAGCCGAGGCGCAGGCCGCCTTAGCGTCGCTTGACAGCACACGAGCCAGAGTAACGACTGCCCGGCAGAATGCAGAAAAAGTCGATGCCCAACGCCGCGCATCCGAAGCGTATACACAAGCGCGCCGCCTGCAGGACGACGCCCTGAAACGCATCGGCTCAGCAAAAACGTTACTCGAAGAACAGCGCGTCGCCGATGCGCAATCGGCAATCGACACAGCGCTCGCTCTGTTTATGAGATCGGAAACCGGCTTCGCGAGCGCAATCGACACCGCGAATCAAAAAATCGCTACCGAACAGGTGCGACCGAAACGCCCGGATATCGATGTTGTGATGGAACGCATCAGCGAATTCAAGCAGGCCTTCGAGGGCCGCGATTACGCGCGCCTGGAGAAGGTTGCCGAGCTATCCGATCAGCGTCGGGCTTTCGTTCAAACGTTGTTTCGAGAATATCCGACGATCAGGATTTCGGTCTCCGACTTCTCGTTGCTGGCGGCTGAGGGATCTGCCTCAGCGTTGGTGGTCATCGACCAGCTGGTAAATACCAACGGCGACTACGTGATCCCCGGCGCATCGTGGAAGGAGGCCCGGATCGAACTCACAAAGACCGCCGACGAATGGAGCAGGATCGACTGGTAAGCGAGACGGCCCATTTAACATTGACATAGGTCAGCGCGATGTAAGCAAATCCGACGCTTCCACCGATTCCTTGACTTGTCGGACCGATGCGACTATGTAACCTGTAAGCCGAACCATACGGCGCTCGCGGAGGATTCCCCATGCGGGGTTTCGCATCACGTCTGCTGGCGTTACTGATTGGCATTCTGCTGCCGCTTACTGCGGCGCTGGCACAACAGCAGGACCTGCAACTGCCTGCGCCGGACATTACCGCGCCCAAGCTCGTCTATGACCCGGCCGCCGAGCCGGCCACGGCTGGACAGCCATTCGTGATCTCTGTAACAGCCACCGACGAAACGGGCGTGGAATCGGTCTCGCTGTTCTACCGCCGCACGGGGGAAGGGGCGTTCACTCGCCTGGAAATGGATGCCATCGGCGGGGACATGTATATGGTGATGGTGCCGGCCGAGGACATGCGCGAACCCGGTATCGAGTACTACGTTCAAGCCGCCGATCAGGCCGGTAACACGGTGCTGCGGGGGTATTCGTTTCAGCCGCTGGCCGTGGAGGTGGTGCCAGGGCCGACGGTAGAAGTGGAGCCGGAGCCTATTCCACAACCGGCTGCCCCCGAACCTGAGCCAACCGTCGCGAAGGCTGATTCAGGTGCGCCCACGTGGATATGGGTGCTTCTGGGCGTGGGCGCCGCTGCTGCGCTGGCCGGTGGTGGCGGCGGTGGCGCTGGCGGCGGTGGCGCTGGCGGCGGCGGTGGCGGGGAAGTAACGGTACCGATTGATGCGCCGATTCCGCAGTGAGATCACCGCATGCTGAGTTCAAGTCGTCTAACAGAGTCGTTTGACGCCGTCGCGTCGACAGGATCTAAACAAGTCGCGGCCGCTGTGCTGCTGTTTGCCAGCGCGCTGCTGATTGCCTGCGATTCAGACACCCCAACGACGCCGGATGGCCCCAGCCTCAGCATTGCCATGCCTGCGGGGGTGCGACCGGCGCAACTGACCACCGGCACTCTTCAGGCGTTCATCAGCGTCGATGGGGGTCCCCGAACGCCTCTCACGGTCGATCTCGCGAATAACCGGGTCACAGGAAGCGTCACGGTCGGGACGGGCAGCCACAACTTCCGAATTCTTTTTGACTTTCAGGATGACGATTTCGGCGTCGTGACTATCGCCGAAGCTACCCAGGCCGTGACGGTTGGCACAGGTACGTCAGTGAGTTTCGCGGCAAACGAGTACACGTTCCCGGACGACGACGGCGACGGCTTTAGCAATGCGGCAGAGCTGGGAGCCAGGTCCGATCCAAGAAGCGCCAGCGCCATTCCCGCCATGCTGTTCATGGCCGACAAGCTGGTCGACGAGACCTTCGAACTTTTTCGGGTAGATCTGGAAGGAAACAATCTGGTTCGATTGTCGGGCGACCTTGTTGCGGGCGGCGACGTCGTGTATTTCGCGTTGTCGCCGGACCGGTCCATGTTGGCTTACACAGCGGACCAGGATGTGGACGGTGTCGTGGAACTCTACGTCACACCCAGCAACGTGTCGATGCCGGTAGAAGTCTCGGGCGCCCTGGTCGCCGGTGGCGACGTCTTTGGATTCTACTGGGCGCCAGACAGTTCGCGATTGGCGTACTTTGCCGATCAGGACACCGACGGGGTGATCGAAATCTACACAACACTCCCGAGCGGCAACGGCAGCACCAAAGTGTCGGGATCGTTGGTGGCCGGCGGTCAAACTCGATTGTCTTTTCGGGTCTGGGCTCCAGACAGTTCGTATATTGCGTTCGAGGCGGACAAGGAGACGGATGAGGTTGACGAGCTCTATACCGTCAGGCCAGACGGGACCAACCTCACCAAAATCTCCCACCCTCTTACTGCTGGTGAGAACGTGATCCAATTTGAGTGGGCCCCGGACAGCTCTCGGGTCGCGTATTTCACGCGGGACGACCTCGGTAATACCTATCAACCACTGCATGTCGTGTTCCCGGATGGAAGCGGTAACACATTGGTTTCAACACCAGCGTTTCCGGGTGGCGGACTATTGGCTAGAGGTTTCGCATGGGCGCCCGACAGTTCTCAATTTGTGTACCAAGTAGAAAATGGCGATCAATTCAATTTTCCAATACTCTCGGAGATCGTTACTGCGCTGCCGGATGGTTCGAATCAGATTCGCGTCTCTACACCGCAACTCGACTTTGTTTCCCTCTTCGGCGACGAATGGTCACCGGTTGGCTCAAGAATCGCCTACTCCGGAACCATTAACGACAATGGCGTGTTTACTGACAACGTTTTTACCGTTTCGACAGACGGTAGCGATCACACGCAGATCACCAATTTTCAATCTGGGGAATCGATCAACTTTCACTCATGGTCGCCAGACAGCACGATGATCGCCTACGATACTTTTGATGACGTGTTGCATATCGCCGCGCAAGACGGCACCCGCGACGTGCCGGCGTCCCAGCCTTCCGAGGAGGTGTGTTGCGGGCGTTGGTTTTGGGCGCCGAACAATTCACGACTGGCTTATAATGACACCGCACAAGGTGTTCTTCGTTCGGTCCTGCCCGACGGTACCGGCCATCGAGAAGTGTCCGGTCCTACGGTCAGCGGAGGCGGTATCACACGTTTCCGCTGGGTGCGCGACAGTTCTCGTATCATTTACCGGGCGGATCAGGATATCGACGAGACATTCGAAATCTACAGCTCATTGCCCGATGGCAGTAACAACAAGAAAATCTCAGGCTCTATGGTGGCCGGCGGCGGGGTCATTGATTTTGAGCTTTTCTAGCGGCACCGCGGCGAACGGCTGGGTTTGCTAAACGGGTTGTCGATCCGATGAAGTGCATCCTGAAGAATCGGGTAGTGACGCAACAATAGGGTTTGCAACGAGTTCTCCTGCACCCACGCTTTACCCAGGGCACTGAGGTCCCGAGCACAGTTCCCCGCAAGCGAAAAACAAAACCTGCACGAGAGTGCGCTACTTATCCTTTTTATGCATCAACCTGGGTTTCATGTCGGTGTCGAATGTAAATTTCTCGCAAATCGAGCCTAGATTCCAGGGAACCGAGTTTTTCAACAGCATCTCGGCGTAGCCGCCGCCCAGTAATGCCTGGAATTGGTCTGCTTCGTGGGCCTGAGCGGACTGATATGGCTTTGGAGGCGTTTCAAAATGGCTGGATGATTTGTGGCGGAGGGCAACGGCCCGAAGAACCGAAGGGGGTGGGGTACCTCGAGCCGACTACGAGGGTCCGACTTTCCAGCTGGACGATCCACGCCTTTAGTGAGAGGCAGCTCCGCGACGAAGTGAAGTCAGGTGGTAACCAACCCACGGATATCAGTGTGATCCACCGTCGCTATGCAAGCCGCTCGTGCCCTGAGCCGAGCACGTTGATGCGCAAAACTTGAATTGGTGAATATGGGATGTTGCGTACCAACAATTGACAGGTCAATACATATCAGTCGGCATCACAGAAGGACTCATCACTCAGCGAGTGGTCTGTAGCGCACCCGCTAACAGACAGAAATCTACTTCCGTGCCGCCCTTTTCACACCATCGGAAACACGGTGGTTGTGGGTCTCTCGGGGAGCGCCCCTGGCCCGGATGTTTGTGGTCACCTCACGAATTCGGACAGAACGCGCGCCGGATTCATAGATGATTGGATCTGCGTGACAAAAGCTGATCAGAAGCTAGCGCCTGAACCCGGTTTCCATGGTGAAGAAAGTTGGATTCAAGCCTTCCAGCGGTTTCTTGAGCTTATCCACTTCTGATGCCGGCCCGTGCACCTCAAGAATATCCAAACTGGCAATCTCGAGCGCCTGCTTGAGCAACGCATCTACATTCTCCAGATGGGCCAGTATACCTTCAGCGCTCTCATAGCCTTCCCGGCAGTGCGCGCGTTGACCGCTGAAGCTGAAACCGTAAAACCTTACGCCGGTTTCACTCTGAGTGCGTTCAACCATTTGTTCGCCCAAAGCCTTGAATTCGTCCATTTTTCCTTCTTGTACCGTGAAATAAGGGACGAGAGTACAAACATTGTCTTGTAACGCCATTTCAGGCCTCCTTCGAGTGAATTGGGAACAATTGTCTGATGCCCGTGCCAGCCGGAAGGTAACAGTAGGCTATTACAGTAACGGATCGCTACCGAATGGGCTACACGCACCAACGAATTATCCACGTCGCGGCCTGATTGATCCCAGATAGGTTATGACTGCAATGGGTGCGTTTCCGAAAGAACCCCGGCGTGCAACGCAGACTTTCTACCCGAATCAGAAACCTTCAACGCGGCAGTTCCGCCGCTAACGGTACGGAGACCGTCGTAGCGCGATTGGACGGCCCGCAGGATGTACGTGACTGGAAGATTATCTCGTCGACGGCGCCTGCAGCTGATCGCGGCGCGGCGGAAGCGATTTAGGCATCTGACATACGCCGGCGCACGTAATCCGCGAGTTCCGCAACGGTGTCGACATCGAGTAACTCCTCGTCCATCCGAATGCCGAATCGGTGTTCGAGCCCGGATGCCAGCTCCGCCATGCGCAACGAGTCGATGCCGAGTCGACCGAGCGAGTCGGCCGGCGTTACGCATCTGCCGAGTTCATCCCGCAACGCCTGCACGATCTGTTGTTCGATTGCGTCCATGGAATTCCTCCTAGGGGATCGAATGCGAGCAAGTCCGCGAAAAGCCTCAAATTAGTGTGCGGGGTGCCTCGACTTATGTTCAGTCTGTATCGATCCGGATGGGCATCAATGTTCAAATCCTCTCACCCCGACCAATCTCGTCCCGCGTTTTCAATCAGTTGAACCACGACGGTAGTCGGTGTGGTTCTCGACTGATTATTTGCCAAACTCGTTCGCGATACAGCGAGAAGCGGGCGTGGCGAACTTCCGAAAACGCGGTCGTCACCAGTGGCAGGACCGGGTCCGGAAACGGGTCATCCCATCCAGACCAAAGCTTTCGACTCGCGCGGCCTCGGAAACCCGGGCACGTCTATTGAGCCCGAAATGGACCACAGGGACTGTTCGTCTCGCGGGTCGAAGCAGAAACAATCGCTCTTAACGAACGCAACAACGACCACACCTCCGAAGGGGTTTTTCTTCATGCGCTCTAACGAGCTGTGCGCCGCAAACGAGGCGCAGCGTGGTTTGCGTCCGAACGAGCGCATCGTCAGGCGATACTTGAATCACCGAATGCGATAACTCGAATGACAGGTCACACAAGCAGAGGTGACTTTAGAAAGGGCATCATAAGCTGGTGATACCTCCCCTTCCTGAGCTTTCAGTGCGAAGCGGCTTGCTGCCCTATGCATGTTTGTACCAGCCTGCCGCATGCCTTCCGGCATGAACTTCGCCATATGACTTGCTCCATGCAATTTCAAGGAACTCATTCCCAAGCGTGACTCTGCAACTTCTGCTGCCTGGTCCAGTTGACCATTTGCCATATTGACAAGTATTTCGTGTAGAGACACCAGATGATCACGCATATTCGACATCATGTGCTGTTGCAAGATTTCCGGCAGCTCAACCAACTGCCTTGAATCCTCATCAGCGATTGAAATACCGCTTACAAACACCACAAGGATCGGTGCAAAGCTATGAAGTCTCTTGATCATTGCGTGTTCTCTCTTTGCGCCTGCCTGATGCTGTGCATCAGCGGCCAACTAAGCGCGTAGCGGATGTTGCTCCGGCTGCATGCGCTTGTATGCGTGTTTGACTTCTCACGGTGCTGCTATTCTACAATTTCCATGTGCTGCAGGTTGACGGGAATGCCTATTCTCAATGTATTTTGTATTTCCGCGACAGAATCCGTGCCATTCAGAGGTAAGGCGACAACAGTCGAAACAGCCGGTTTCTCAGTTGAATGGCCAGCGGTAGATCGAGAATCTGATGACGGTGCAGCGGCTTTACACGTGCCAGCTTGTCGTCGATGTAACGTGTTGCCAAAGTAGCGAGTGGGACTGCGTAGCATTCGATATTGAACTCGAAGTTCAACACCAGGCTGCGTGAGTCGATGTTGGCTGATCCGAGCAGCACCCATGCGTTATCGACCAGCATCAGTTTAGTGTGATCGAATGGTGGTGGCGTCCGATATATGCGGCACCCGGCGTCAATCAGTTCGACCAGCCCCGGGGTTGACGCCCAACCGACGAGCTTGAGGTTCGATCGCGCCGGAACCACGATTCGCACGTCGACACCTCGGAGCGCGGCGACCTTGATGGCAGCATTCAATCGTTCATCCGGCAGAAAATAGGGGGTCGCTATAATTACCTGGTCCCGCGCGCAGGACAAGGCACCCATGATCGTCAGATGAAGTTTGTCGAAATCTTCGTCAGGACCGTCGGAGATACCGCGGCAAATCGCGTTACCGACGCTGGTCAGTGTGGGATACCATTGCTGTCCGCGCAGACTCTCCCCAGTCGCAAACAGCCAATCGTCGGCAAATGCGCTTTGCAGTTCGGCAACCGCTGGTCCGCGTATCTTGCAGTGCAGGTCAACGATGGGGTGGCGTGGGTTGTCCGCGAGCACGTTGCCGGAGCGAATGTTCATTCCGCCCGTGTAGCCGATACGACCGTCACATACCAGGATTTTGCGATGGTTTCGAAGGTTCGCGTAACGGAACCGCCAAGGCCACAGCGACGGCATGAAGCGCGCGGCCGGTATGCCGGCTTTCTTTAAGGCCCGCAGTATCGGGGGGAACGAGTAACGTGCGCCCACCGCGTCGATGAGTACCCGCACCTCGACGCCTCTCGCGGCGGCGTCGCTCAACGCCTGACGGAACGCCTTACCCCAGCGGTCATTGTCGAAAATGTACGTGCACAAAGCGACCGACGCCTGGGCCGACTCAATCGATTCCAGCATCTCCGGGTAAGCGCTGTCGCCGTTCTCCAGCAGTTCCACGGCATTGCCCTGCATCAACGGTCGGCTTATCACCCGGTCGGTTAGTTGCGCCAGTCGCAACAGGTGCAACGAATCCATCGGAACATGCGATCGAAGCTCTTCGCAGCCGATGGCGAAATGTCGATCCGGCTGCTCGATCGGTTGGTGATGGGTATATAATTCGTGCGCCCGTCGCCGGATCCGGTTTACGCCGAGTAACCAGTACAGGAGAACGCCGAGCAGAGGTGTCAACCACACGAGGCCGAGCCAGCCGATCGCCGCCCGAACATCGTGTTTACGTAAAACAATATGGAGCGCCGTTAGAATCGCGGCGACCAAAATCAACAATGCTGCGAGTTCGGGCCAGAAATCGATAATCAGCCACGCCTTCATCTGAGCGCTCGGTCCATACCTGTCTCTCGTTGGTTATACCGTTCCCTTAGTCTAATTCCATCTACGGATCAACTGAATTCGGAGTCAATGGGTTCAGCCCGAGTCTGACCCCATTTATTCACATTTATTCATTGATTTTGAGTATCGCCGGGCACAAAGACCTGGCGAGTTGCGGCGATACACGCTCTTGAACACTAATGAACGGGCGATAGAATTGGGGTAGGCAGTTCAAGTTTGCGCCGTACACTGCTGTCCAGCAATACGAAAGTCAGTATCATGCCGCCCACGCTCGTGGACGGAAGTCGTTACTGAGTGAACGCGGGCGCAGACTCAGCCTTTCACTATGGCGCCATGATTTGCGCCGGCCGAAACGATCGGCGAAACACGACAAACTGACATGACGCCAAAGACCATCGATCTCGCGTTACAGGGCGGCGGCGCACATGGTGCTTTCACATGGGGCGTGCTAGACCGCTTGTTAGATGATGAGCGCCTCCTGATCAAGGGTATCAGTGGTACAAGCGCCGGCGCCATGAACGCGGTTGTGCTGGCCGACGGGTACCTCGAAGGGGGGCGTCTTGGTGCGCAGAAAGCGCTCTGGGCGTTCTGGAAACGCATCTCGCGTGCGGCGGACATCAGCCCGCTGAAGCGCAGCCCTTTCGATCTGTTCTTCGGCGGCTGGGACGTTTCGCATTCACCGGCGTACCTGTTTTTCGACTGGTTCAGTCGGCTCGTCTCGCCGTATCAGTTCAATCCACTCGACTTCAATCCGATACGTCAGGTCATGCAGGAGTCCGTCGATTTCGCCCGTGTACGAAAGTCCCGCAGGATCAGACTTTTCGTCGCAGCCACCAATGTGTACTCAGGCAAAGTGAGGGTGTTTCGTAACGCCGAATTGACCCCTGATGCCCTGACCGCTTCGGCGTGTCTGCCGATTCTGTACCAGTCGGTCAAGCTCGAGGGGCAGCCGTACTGGGATGGTGGTTACGTCGCCAACCCGGCAATCCTGCCGCTAATTGCCGAAAGCGAGCCGTCCGATCTCATTATCGTGCAGATAAACACCAGCCGCACCGATCGCATTCCGACCACATCGCGGGAGATCCTGGACCGAATCAATGAAGTTACTTTCAACAACAGCATGGTGAAGGAGATGCGTGCCGTAACCCTGCTAAAGCAGTTGATCCGGGAGGAGCATGCCAGTGGCACCGCGTTCTCGCAGCCGCTGTTTCAGCAAGTCGACCGCCTGCACGTGCACCGCATCGAGGCGCTGCAGGAGATGAGCGAGCTCGATGTGTCGAGCAAGCTCAATCCGGAGTGGCGTTTTCTGATTCACCTGCACCAGATCGGCCGCCGTACTGCTGATGCGTGGCTCGAACAGAATTTCGACGCGCTGACCGCACGTTCCACCGTCGACCTGGTGGAGGCGTTCCTGTGACGATTGGGCTGGCGGAGCTGTGGGTGATAGCTGGCGTGGGCGGCGTCGTGATCGCGTTGGTTCTACTCATCTATCTCGCCTACCGTGGTATCACTGTGCTGTTGCTCGCCCCGGTGCTGGCGCTAGCCGCGGTCTTGGCGAGTGCGGGCGTGCCGCTGCTTGCCTCCTACACGCAGGTCTTCATGGCCGCGCTGGGCGGCTTCATGGTGTTGTATTTTCCGCTGTTCCTGCTCGGCGCCATCTTCGGCAAGCTGATGGACGATTCGGGTGCGGCGCGGGTGATCGCACACTGGATCGTGGCGCGACTTGGCAGCCGTCATGCGGTGCTCGCGATCGTTCTCGCCTGCGCGCTTCTTACCTATGGTGGCGTCTCTCTGTTTGTCGTAGCGTTTGCCGTGTTCCCGATCGCGAGCGCGCTGTTTCGCGAAGCCGATATCCCCAAGCGCCTCATTCCAGCAACCATTGCACTCGGGGCGTTTACGTTTACGATGACGGCACTGCCGGGCACGCCCGCCATCCAGAACGCCATTCCCATGCCGCACTTCAACACGACCCCTTTTGCCGCGCCGGGGCTCGGGATCATCGCCGGCGCGTCAATGCTGATACTTGGCGTGCTGTGGCTCTACCGCCGTGCTCGTGTGGCCCGCGCCGCGGGCGAAGGATTTGGTGAAGCGGAAATCTCCGCCTCGGCCCTGTCGCGCAAGGAATTGCGCGAGCACGCCCAGGGGGAGGGCTACGACGTGATGGAAATCAGCAGTGGCGTGGACGCTGCTCGGGCCGCGGCTCCCGGCCTGTCAGGCGCACTCACGCCGATCGTGGCGGTCATCGCGCTCAACTATTTCTTCACGACCTTCGTGCTGCCTTCACTCGATACCAGCTATCTCAGCGACCCGCGCTACGGTGCGACCACGCTTGCCGGCGTCAAGGGGATCTGGTCGATCATCTGCGCGCTGACGTTGGCCATTCTCCTGCTGATTGCCCTGAACTCTCGGTTCTTGCCCAATCTGCGCCGAACCCTGGACGATGGCGCAAACGCCTCCGTGGTGCCGATCTTCAACACGGCGTCCCTGGTCGGGTTCGGTGCGGTCATCGCGTCCCTGCCTGCGTTCGCGCTGATCCGCGATGCTATTCTCGGTGTCTTTCCCGGCAACCCACTGGTGTCGTTATCGATCGCGGTCAACGTGCTGGCGGGGATCACCGGCTCGGCGTCGGGAGGGATGAGTATCGCGCTGCAGACCCTGGGCGCGACCTATCTCGAGCTGGGTCAGCAGGCAGGCATCAGCCACGAGCTTCTGCACCGCGTGACCTCGGTGGCGACCGGCGGCCTCGATGCCTTGCCACACAATGGTGCAGTAATCACCCTGCTGTCGATCTGCAAGCTTTCGCATCGCGACGCCTACCTCGACATCTTCGTTGTGGCCGTGGCTGGTCCGATCCTTGCGCTGGTGGTGATCGTCGCGTTCGGCACGCTGCTCGGTTCGTTCTAGCGCACGCAGAGCCAGCGCCACGGCCAACACTTCTCGTCGTGAACGCCGAGACCAGATGGGCAGTCGTCCCGATCTTCCGGCGTGCGATCGCCGCAAAGCGAGCGCGTCCGGGACCTCACACTGCAGTGCGCAATGCACCGGTTGCTCGCCCGGAAGGTGCACAACCGCGCACCCGATGTGACGATTGGGCAGCGAAACGAGTCTAACTGCAGGACGAACGAGTCACCAAGGGGCAGGATTGTGCGAAAGACGGACGCCGGTCATCCGAGGACACGCTGAGTTGATCCGAGTCAAGGCAACGCCAGGACGGTTTTTGACAGCCGCAGGCCAGCGTAATCACCGGAACAGACGCCACTGCCTGAGTAACCAGGTACGCCACCGCGGGAATCGGCCGCAACCACGAACTGGTACGCGAACGACGTCGGCAATGTGCTGGAGCTGCCGTCGTTGCGATCAAGCGGCGGCGCCTGCCAGGAGGGCGGCTGCGCCTCCAGTTCGCACCCGGGCGCGTTACGCGAGTCCTGCGCGCGAACCGGTGGCGCGTCGACGGTGACGCCAGCGTCCTGACCGGCCGCCCCGGCGCCGCAGAGCAGCAGTACAGGCTACCGTGCCTCCATTCGCCAACGTTTTCTATGAGATCGCGGCGGTGCTCGCGCTTGCGGCCGTGCTGGGCGGCATCGGCGTGTTTCTGCGCCAACCCCTCATCGTCTCCTTCATCGCCACCGGGGTGTTGGTCGGGCCTGCAGTTTTCGGTTGGGTCACCGCCGCCGACCAGCTCGATCTGCTGGCGAAGCTCGGCATCGCGTTGCTCCTGTTCGTGGTCGGGCTCAGGCTGGACCTGCACCTGATTCGCACGCTGGGCCCCGTCGCCCTGGCGACTGGACTCGGCCAGGTGTTGTTCACCTCCGTCATCGGCTACGTGCTTGCCGTTGCTCTCGGGCTGGCGCCGCTTGCCGCGCTCTATGTCGCGGTCGCCCTCACCTTCTCCAGTACGATCATCATCGTCAAGCTGCTGTCGGACAAACGCGAGATCGACGCCCTCCACGGGCGTATCGCCCTCGGGTTCCTTATCGTCCAGGACCTCGTCGTGGTACTCGTCATGGTCGGCTTGACAGCCTATGCGAGCGGAGCCGGCGAGGAATCGCTCGTTTTGACCAGTCTGGCGGTGCTGGCGAAGGGCGCGGCGTTCGTTGGCGCCATCGCATTGGCGATGCGCTTCGTACTGCCCGGACTGGTGCAGCGGCTGGCGCGCTCGCGCGAGCTGCTGTTGCTGTTCACCATCGCCTGGGCAGTTGCCCTCGCGGCGGCGGGAGGCGCGCTCGGCTTCAGTAAGGAGATAGGCGCGTTCGCCGCGGGTGTGGCACTCGCCTCGACCGGTTATCGTGACGTGATCGGTGCACGACTGACAACACTCAGAGATTTTCTCCTGTTGTTCTTCTTCATCGATCTCGGCGCACAGCTGCAGCTCGATATTCTCGGGCAGCAATTGTGGCCGGCCATGGTGTTGGCGCTGTTCGTACTCATTGGCAACCCGCTGATCGTGATGATCATCATGGGCACGATGGGTTACCGCAAGCGCACGGGATTCCTGGCCGGCCTGACCGTTGCGCAGATCAGCGAATTCTCACTGCTGTTCGGCGCGCTCGGCGTGAGCCTGGGCCACCTCGACCCGGACACGCTCGGATTGATCACACTGGTCGGGATGGTGACCATCGGCTTGTCGACCTACATGATCCTCTATTCCCACCAGCTCTACGCATTGTTGGCACCGTGGCTCGGCGTCTTCGAGCGCAAGCGCGCCGCGGGTGAGGAGAATCTCGCCGGAACGCTGCGCACGGCGCACGTCTCGGCGCGGGTGCTGATTCTCGGTCTGGGCCGGTTCGGCGCAAATCTCACTGCCGACCTGCATGCGCAAGGGGTACCCGTCATCGGCGTGGACTTCGACCCCTCCGCCGTGCGCGCGCTGCGCGAGCGGGGCGTCCCGGCGGTGTATGGCGATGCGGAAGACCCTGAGCTGGCAACGCTGCTGCCGCTGTCGCAGACCGAGGTCCTCGTCAGTACGATACCGCTGACTGCGGTCAACGTATTACTTCTGCAGGGCCTGAAAGACAGCGGCTACAGTGGTCGGGTTGCGTTGACGACCTACGACGCCGCCCGACTGCCGCCGATGCTGACGCCGGGTGTCGACGTGATCCTCGAGCCGTTTCGAGACGCCGGACGGGCGGCGACCCGAACCGTCGCCGATCTGCTGGCACGATCCGAGAACGCAAAGGAGGACTCGACGCATCGCCACTGAATTTGGCGCAGCGTGGCGACAGACGTCGATCGGATCAATCCTCCAGGGTGACCGGCGTCACGAAGCCTGGCGGCTTGACTGCCAGCACCGAGCAGTCGATCTGGTTCAGTATCGTCTCTGCCGTGTTGCCCATGATGAACCCGGGGACGCCAGTGCGCCCTACGGTGCCCATCACCAGGAGATCCGCGGCAATGCGTTTCGCCAGCAGCGGAATCTCCTTGCGCGCCCACCCCTGCAGTAGATGCCGGTGGGGTTTGCGTGCGCCGGCGGTGCCCCCTTGCGGGTCTACACCGGTGGCGCTCAACAGCGCTTCCAGACTGTGCCGGCTACGCCGCCGCTGCTGTTCGACGTATGCGGCGATCTCCACCTCGTCGGCATTCACGCGCACACCCCGCATCACGCTCTCGCCGATCGCATACCAGGCGTGCACCACGTGCAGTTCGGCAGATTCCGCCGACGCAAGTGCGGCCGCCACTTGCAGGATCCGTTCGTTCAGCAGGCGTCGGGTCTGCAGTTCCTCGGCCGGGTATGCATCGTCGACGTCCACCGCGGCCAGAATGCGTCGGTAGGAGTCGGGCGCGCCCGGCTTTATCAGCCAGACCGGGCACGGGCATTTGCGCAGCAGATGCATCTCATCGCTGCCGAACAGCCGCTCCAGCCAATCCGGCGTTTCCGCGACCTTTATCAGCAGATCGTTGCCGCTGCGCAGCACTTCGCGAATGATCTCCAGAAACGGGACGCCCGTGAGCAGCCGGGTGCGGATCGCAGCATGTTTGCGATACGGCTCGACCAATGATTCGAGCTGTGCGGTGCGCTCGCGCATCAGCGCGCCCGACAGATCGACGGCCAGCGAGTCGCCCGCCGCCTGCACGTGGGAGGACTCCCACTCGAGCACCTCGGCGACCGTGAGTTCGGCGTCGTTGGTCTGCGCCAGCGCTACGGCTCGTTGCAGCGCGGGCTCGCCGGTGGTACCGGCGTCGACTACCGCAAGAATCTGTTTGAACCCGCTCATCTCATTCGCCCTCCCGGAGTATCGGCACCGCACTGCAGGTCGCCGTGCGCGCGCCGCGCAAAGCATTTTCACTCCCGCGGCGCTTTCTATCTACCTCGTCCGTTACCGATCGTCGGAAAGGTCTTCGCCGGTGCGTTTCTTCAATCACAGAAGAGACCCGCGATCGCCGCGGTAACGATGAACGCCGGTACGAGCACGCGCAGCGAGAACATCCACGCCTGTGCAATCCATCCCTTGCCGGTATCTGACTCTCCCATGGCGCGCGCGCGGCCCCGCCCATGGGTGGTTGGATCAGCGGTCTGTAAAACCGGAGGGGGTGGGACAGGTAGCCCCTGGAACCTGGTCCGTTCACCAGCCACTGCGGAAGGTCTCGATAGCGGGCGCGTCAGCGGACTGGATCAATGATATTCACTTCCGGGGGATTCACTCCCTGGTGAGGTTGCTGCGATCCCCGGTCACGAGTCCGCCGGCACCACGATGCAGTCCTGGGGGCGAAAGGTGAGTGTCACGGGCTCACCTTCCTGCTCCAGCGTCTGGCCGAGATACTGCTCGATCACTGTGAGCCGCTTGCCGCTCGGCAGCTCCACGAGCAGGTGGATGTCGGAGCCCAGGTGGGCCATGTGCCGGATCACTCCGCTCAAGGTGTTGACGGGGCCCTCGCCCCAGTCGCCCGGGACGTGGCCCGTGTGGATGCGCTCCGGTCGAATACACACCTCGAGAGCGGCGTCAGCGCGAGAGGTCCCGTTGGCTGCCGGAACCATAAATGCTTCGTCCCCCGAGGCGACGAAATGCCGCAGACGGTCGCTGGGACCAGCGCTGAAGCGCCCCGAGAACCAGTTGGATCGACCGATGAACTCGGCCACGAATCGCGTCCTGGGATTGGCGTAGATCTCGGTCGGCGGGCCCTGCTGCATGATGCGTCCCTGACTCATGACGATGACGGTGTCGCCCAGACTCATCGCCTCTTCCTGATCGTGGGTTACCACGATTGTCGTCGCGCCGACGGCTCTCAAGATCTCCTTCAGCTCGATGCGCAGCTCCTGGCGCAGCTTCGCGTCCAGCGCCGACAGCGGCTCGTCGAGCAGCACCACCTCCGGGTTGGTGGCGAGCGCGCGGGCAAGCGCCACCCGCTGCTGCTGGCCGCCGCTCAGCTGGCGCGGGCGGCGATCCTCGAGGCCCGAAAGCTTGACCAGCTCGAGCATCTCGGCGGTACGCTTCGGGATCTGGCGCTTGTCGTGACCACGGTGCTTGAGGCCGTAGGCGATGTTCTGCTTCACGGTCATGTGGGGAAACAGGGCATAGTCCTGAAACAGCAGCCCCACGTTGCGCTCATAGGGCCGCCGGCCATGCATGTCTTGACCGGATATCACGATACGACCCTCGTCCAGCGCCTCGAAGCCGGAAATCAACCGCAGCGTGGTCGTCTTGCCGCAGCCGCTGGGACCGAGCAGCGACAGAATGGCGCCCTTCTCCACGTGAAAGGACAACTCGGCCACAGCGGTAAATCCGGCGAAACGTTTGGTGACGTCGATGAGCTCGATGATCTTCATGCGTTGACGACTACGATCTGAATACTCCGCGTCCGATCAGGCGCTCGAGACCCACGATCCAGTCCAGCAGCACGATCAGCGCAGGGTGATGTTTGACGATGGCGAGCACGACACTTTGATTTATCAGCGCGAAACATTGGGTGCAGGGCACAA
>JAHELT010000245.1 GCA_024644045.1 Chromatiales bacterium
CGCCGGTCGACCCGGTAAGGCTGACCCCGGACAGCGAGTTCCAGTTCGACTGTCATCCTGGCGTTTCCTGCTTCAACGCCTGTTGCCGCGACATCAGCATCCAGCTCACGCCGTACGACATCGTGCGTCTCAAGCAGCGCCTGGGGCTCAGTGCCGGCGAGTTCGTGGCGCGGCACACGGTGCCCTTCGAGATGGACCATCACGGGCTTCCGGGGCTGCACCTGCGGACCAAGCCCGGCACCCGGGAATGCGTGTTTCTCAACGAGTCGGGTTGCAGCGTTTACGAGGATCGTCCGGCGGCCTGCCGTTACTACGCGCTCGGCAACATGGCGGTCCGGCCCAAGGACAGCGCGGTGGTCGAGGACGTGTTCTTCGTGGTCACGGAGCCGCACTGTCGCGGTCATGAACAGCCGAAGAAACAGACCGTGCGCGAGTATCGACGCGCTCAGGGCGTGGACGAGTACGACGAGATGAATCGCGAATGGCGCGACGTCATCATCAGGAAACGCAGCGGCGGCCCGACGGTAGGCGCACCGTCCGAACGCAGCATGCAGCTGTTCGACATGTGCAGCTACGACATGGACAGCTTCCGCGCGTTCGTCCAGGCGCCCGGGTTTCGCGATCTGTTCGAAATCGGCGATGCGGAGATGCACGGACTGCTCGAGGACGACCAGGCACTGCTGCGGTTCGCCATGCGCTTCCTCAAGCAGACCCTGTTCGGCGAGAGGAGCATCGCGCTGCGCGAAGGGGCTCGCGAACGCCGCATCGAGGAACGCCGCGAAGCCTGGCGGCAGCGGCACGACGCCGAGGTTGCGCGGCACAAGGCGGAAAAAGAAAATCTGCTGCGCGAGGAGCAGCAGCAGTCCCGGGCCGACGCCGGCGACGACCTCGGCTGACCCTCATCCCAACCCTTCTCCCTCGGGAGAAGGGCCGTTCTTTCTCCCTTCTCCCTCGGGAGAAGGGCCGGGGGTGAGGGCTCCGTTACGGAAAATCCATGGCCGTGGCACCGTCGGGCAGGAACGCGCCGCTGGTGCCGTTCCAGCGGATCACACCCGCGCGGCACGAATCCGTCGCGGTCGATGCACTCATAGCGCCGCAGTTCACCTCGCCGACCAACGCCCCACCGATGAAGATCTTCGTGGTCACGTCGGTTTCGGCGCCGCTGAACGCATCGACATAGACGGTGTAGTCACCGTTCTCACTGATCTGGTTCATCCAGATGTTCTCGATGCCGGTGCCACAGGCGATGCAATCGACATCCAGTTTGGGGTCGTCGGCTTCACCCGCGCTGCCCCAGTCGATATCGTTGGTTCCCGTCCCCGCCAGCCCGACTTTGCAGTTCTGCCAGTTGCAGTCGTCCGCGCCGCCGCCACCGTTCTCGTAGGCGCCGTTCGGGCGTACCAGGTGCAGGTCCATGTCCGTGTCGCCGTCCCACACGAGCTGCACACGAAACAGCGCATTGAAGTCGATACCCTGGGACACTATCAAGGTGCGCGCACACGTCTGCCCGCTGGCGTAGTAGTACGCCAGCGTCACGTAGTTCACCCCGTTGAAAAGCGGCACGGTGGCGTTGATCGTATCGCCGGCCGGTTGGGTCAACGTGTTGCTCTGCACGCCGGAGACAATCGTAATGGAGCCGCCGGTCGGACTGCCGCTCACCGTCCCGGTGAGGGGAACCGCAGTGTCCAGCGTGGAAAACACCGTTTCCTGGTTGGTGATCTGAACGTTGCCCGTGCACGCGGCATCGGCAATGCGCACGCCACAGGTCGTCGCACCCGTCTCGTCGATGTTGTCCAGCAGATCGATGCCGGCATCGAACTGGCCGTTCTGGTTGACGTCGATGACAATGTCGTAGCAGCCCGCGGTCTGACTCACCCGGGGCCAGATCAGCCAGGGCGCCTCACTGATCGAAAAGTCCTGCACCGGGTCGATCTCGATCGCCTGGGTGACGTCGGTGAGCGGATCGCCCGTCGTCCATACCGCCTGGTGGGGCACGACGTACTTGGTGACCCCGAGCGTTGACTGCACGGCGGACGCCTCGCCGGCCGTTGCACGCGCATAGACATCGGTGACCGGCTCGGCCTGCGCTTCCACCGGGTCGAAGACCTGACGGTGATTGCCGTTGCGATCGGCGCCGATCTGCGTAACCAGGGGATTGCCGGTGTTCGCAGCCTGCACGTTGATACACGCATGCAGCCGCCGGTGCCGGGAAATGAGGTCGGTACCGTGGGTGTACAGACCGTCGTCGTTCAGGTCGACCACGACATCGAACGCGCCGCTGGTGAATGGCATGGTGCCCGCCATGCCGAGATTCGCGATTCCCAGACCGCCGGTGACCGTCACGTTGGTCGCTGCGTCGGGCAGCCCGCCGCCATCCGCCAGCACCACGCCCAGATCCGACACAACGTGCAGATCGTAGCTGCCATCGGCAAGCGTGCCGCCGCCGCGCTGGAGCGTCGCAAATATCCCCTGGCCGTTGAGGAACGACGCGCGTTTGCTGCCGGTGCCGTCGGAGCAGAACACGCGGCTCATGTCGCGAACGCTGAAATCGATGGTCTCTTCCAGCCCGCCGCCGGCGCGCTCGATCCGGATCGTGTAGTTGCCGGGCGGCGCCAGCACGGCGGCGCCGTTGGCACCGGCGTCCAGGTTCTGGACGACGGTGCTGTGAAAGATGATTCCGCGCTCGTCGGCGGTGGCGCGAACCCCGCCGGCGGGGTTGTACTCGACGCCGTTGGGGTCGGTGATGCGGATGGTGTACTGGGTGTTGGGCGAAAGGCGCGGCACCTGCACGGTTACCGGATCGCCGATGTCCACGCTGGTAATGACGTTGCCGTAGGCATCGATGATGCCCAGCGTCGGGTCGGTCAGACGCAGGCCGTCGCCGAGGTCCCGGCCAAGAAAATCATCATTACCGCAGCCCGAAACGGTCAGGACCGCCAGGGCGAGACACAGGCGTGTCAGTCGTCCAGCCATCGATATCCCCAGTGAGTTGCCCCCATCAGCATGCAATTTCCATACGCGAAAGCACCTGATTCCTAGAATCGGCGCACAACTCCTACCATCGGCGTGTCGATGGTGAAGTTGCTCTTGTCGAGGTAGCGCACCCACTCCAGCACGATCGCCGTGCGGTCGCTGCCGAACAGGTCCACGCCCACCCCGTACGAAAGCCCGGTATCGTTGTCGTTCGCGGTGGTGCTCTGCGCCTCGGCCTCGACGTCCACGAACGACGCCCCGAGCAGCCCGTAGAGCCGGGCCCAGCCCCGTGTCTCCTCGTGGACCCAGCTGTACTTTGCAAACACACCCGCCAGCACATTGATGCGCAAAGAGACCGGCACCGCACCGCCGAAGGTCGTGCTCTGGTCGTCGTCAGTGGTGCCGATGTGCGCCTCCACCGCCAGCTCGCGGGAGATCTCGTAGGCCGCTCTGGCCATGACGCCTTTCATGTTGAAGCTGTTGCCCTGATCGGGCGAGTAGCTCACGCTCCAGAGCCCGGCGCCCCAGGACCGGTCGTAATTGTAGCGGGTGAACTTGTCGGCGAACGCGGTGGTAGATACCAGTAGCAGCGAAACGGTCAGCAGAGATCTAACCAATGACACTGAGCATGTCCTTGACACAGCCGGAAACGGCGCCCGCACCATAAATGAGCCCTCCGGGTATTGCAACAACGCGCACAGCCTCGTACGTATGCACGTTGCATGCCTGTCCAGAGGATCGTCGACCGGTGAGAATACGTATCGGCGCGCTGCGCTCGAACGCAGAACCCTGCTGCGGGAACCAACCGACGCCGCCGCGGGTCAGTCAGGTCGGCGTCATACCCCGCAACCGCTCTCCGCGCCGCCGTATGAGTTCCAGCGTGGCCAGCAGCATGATGGAGACTATGATCAACAGGGTCGCGACCGCGAGAATGGTGGGGCTGATCTGCTCCCGGATACCGGAGAACATCTGCCACGGTATCGTGCGCTGCTCATAGCTGCCGACGAACAGAATCACCACCACCTCGTCGAACGACGTGATGAAGGCGAACAAGGCGCCGGAAATCACGCCCGGCAGGATCAGCGGCACTATCACCTTGAAAAAAGTGTAAGTCGGCGAAGCACCCAGGTTATAGGCGGCCCGGATCAGGCTTTGATCAAAGCCCACCAGGGTGGCGGTCACTGTGATCACAACGAACGGGATGCCTAGAGCGGCATGGGCAAGAATGACGCCGACATGGGTAGCCGCCAGCCCGATCTTGGAGTAGAAAAAGTACATCCCGGCCGCAGAAATGATCAGCGGCACGATCATGGGTGAGATCAGGATGGCCATGATAGCGGTTTTCATGGGCATCTCGGAGCGACTCAGACCTAGCGCGCCGATAGTGCCCAGGGTAGTCGAGATCAGCGTTGCAAAGACCGCGATGATGAAGCTGTTCTTGACCGCACCGTGCCAGTTCAGATTGGTAAAGAAATCCTCATACCATTTCAGCGAATAGCCCGCCGGATCGAGGGTGAGCATTTCCGGGGTGAACGTGAAAAACGGCACCGCGTTGAATGACAGCGGCACGATCACCACCAGCGGGGCGATGAGGAAAAAGAAAATCAGGCCACAGATGACGCGGAACGAGTAGTACCAGGTGCGCTCCAGAGGACCGGCATAAGTGGGCAAAGCCATGCTGATCAACCCATCTTCATGTTGTCGATGCCGACAATCTTGTCGTACAGGATATACAGCGCCAGCACCACCGCCAGCAGCACCGAGCCGAGCGCGGCGGCGAGCCCCCAGTTCAGGGACACCGAGATGTGGTGGGCGATGAAATTACTGATCAAGGTACCGGATACACCGCCCACGAGTGCCGGCGTGATGTAGTAGCCGATGGCGATTATGAAAACCAGAATACCGCCGGCGCCGATGCCGGCAACAGTGTTGGGCACATACACCCGCCAGAACGCGGTCCAGGGCGTCGCCCCCAGGGACCGTGCGGCACGCACATAGCTGGGCGGGATAGTTTTCATCACACTGTACAGCGGCAGCACCATGAACGGCAGCAGGATATGCACCATGGCGATCACGGTGCCGGTGGCGTTGTGAATCATGGCCAGACGGTCGTCGTCGCCGATCAGGCCGACACCCACCAGAAAATCGTTGATGACACCTTGTTTCTGCAGCAATGCGATCCACGCGGTCGTGCGCACCAGCAGCGATGTCCAGAACGGCAGCAGCACCA
>JAHELT010000080.1 GCA_024644045.1 Chromatiales bacterium
TATCGCCGCTGCGGTATTTCGATTCGGTGGCGGGACGGTCACCGTCGACGTAGGCGATCATTGAATCGATAGTGTACTGAGCCGAATAGCCGGCGATGACCGGTACGTCCGGCTCGGTGCTCAGACCGTCCTTGCCGTGACAATCCATGCATTCCTGCAGTGCCTGGTCATTACCCCAGGCCGCGGCGCCTGCCGCCACGGCGCACAACGCAATCACGAAACCCGCGACGTTCCTGATCATTAGTGTTCTCCTGGCATCAGCCCGCTTAGCGCGACGTTGACGATTCTCAATGTCTTTCCGCTGTACCTCAATCTGAGGCGCACCATAACTTGAGCTGGATCAAGGACACGCGCCTGGCGGCAGGATTATATAGGCGTTGACACAGATCAAAGAATGCCCAATTTGTGATCGGTGGAGGATCGGTCGCTGCCGCATACTCCGGTGCCAAAATAATACAACGTCTGCCCGCAACTCAGGGCTCCAATGGAGGACTATCGTGGCCAGATCAGCCTATCCCCGCAATGCTCAATCGCTGCTTTTCGTCACTGCGCTTTCATTGATATTGGCTGCCTGCGACGGCGACGACGGCGTGCGCGGACCGCCCGGGCCGCGCGGCCTGGGGGAGGCGACCGCGCTCGACATCGCGGTCACGAGGGTGACCATCAACAGCGCCCCGATCGTCGAGTTCCGGGTTACCGATCAGGACGGAATTCCGGTGATCGGGGTAGACGTCAGCAACCTGCGCTTCACGCTGGCCAAGCTGGACACCTCTGTGAATCCCAGCGCCTGGGTAAGCTACGTGAACCGTGAGGAGGATGTGCAGGACTGTATCGACGATCCGCCGCCGGGCGCGGATTGCGGACCCGGCGCAGCGCAGATGCCTCCCACCACGGCTATCCAGGCAACCAGGGACCAGAACGGAACCCTGGTCGACAGGCAGAACGGCACCTACTCGTACACCTTCGCAACCGACGTTACAAACGTGACGACACCGGTAGCCGTAACCTATGACGCGAATGCAGCCCACCGGCTTGGCATTCAGACCCGCGGCGGCCTGCCCACGGTAAACGCCACGTACAACTTCGTACCCGCGACCGGTGCCACCACCGGGATTCCGCGGCGCGACATCGTCAAGACCGAAACCTGCAACAGCTGTCACAACAAGCTCGAGGCCCACGATGGGCGTGAAGAGGCTGCGTACTGCGTAACCTGCCACAACCCCGGTAGCACCGACGCGAACAGCGGCAACACGGTCGATTTCAAGGTGATGGTCCACAAGCTGCACCGCGGCGAGGACCTGCCAAGTGTGGTGAATAGCGGTGAATACGCTATCTGGGGGTTCGGAAACACCAAGCACGATTACTCCGACGTGGTCTTTCCCCAGGACATCCGCGCCTGCCAGACCTGTCATGTGCCAGATCCCGACAACGCACCGCAAGCCGGCAACTGGGAATCGAACCCGAACATCGAGGCCTGCGGAGCCTGCCATGACAATATCAAGTTCAACGTGGCGGGCCCGCTGCCGGGGGTGACGCCGGGCGACGACCCCGACGGTCATCCCGGCGGCGCTGTCACCGACAACAGCCTATGCATCGACTGCCACCGGCCCGGCGGGCTGGTGCCCGTTGCCGACTCGCACACAATCCTGGAAAGGGTTGCAGCGACGCGCTTCAAGTGGAACGTCGTCAGCATCAGCAACACAGCGCCGACCAATAGTCCGGTCATTGTGTTCTCGGTGACCGACCCGACCAACAACAACGCACCCTGGGACCTGAACGACCCTGCCTTCACGACCGGCAGCGGCATTTCGCGCCTTGCCATCCTGGTCGGCTGGGATTCGCGCGACAAGGCCAACAACACCCTGCAGCTGGAATTTGACAATGCCGGCAGCGGCGCGGCGGCACCCGGCCAGCCGATCTCCATCAACGCGTTGCTCCCGGCCGCCGGCGGCATCGCCGTTGCCGGGCCGGATCCCGGCACCTATCAGGTCACCTCACCCACAGCGATCCCGGCGCTCGCGGGCACCGAGTTGACCGGGGTAGTCGCCATCGAGGGCCACCCGGCCGGGCAGGACGCAGACGGCAACTACACGCTGCGCGTGCCGGTGGCGAGCACATTCCAGACCTTCGCCATCGCCGGTACGGCACAGC
This sequence comes from Chromatiales bacterium, assembly GCA_024644045.1. Lineage (GTDB taxonomy): Bacteria > Pseudomonadota > Gammaproteobacteria > JAHELT01 > JAHELT01 > JAHELT01. Next base: position 2,152 of record JAHELT010000080.1, read on the forward strand.
AACGTCGTCAAGTCGTGTCTACCGAGAAATGTAACGCGTGCCACTTCGCGTTGAGCATGCACGGCGCCAACCGCAATCTGACCGACGACCAGATGTGCGTGGTCTGCCACAACCCGACCGGGACCGATGCGAATGCGCGGCCCAGCGCATTGCGCAATGCAGGACCGCGTCAGGGTGATCCGGCAGTATTGACGCTGGACGGGAAGCGCGAAGAGTCTATTGACATGAAAACCATGATCCACGCGATTCACGCGGGCGCACAGTCAGGACACGGCGTGCGCGAGGACGCGCTGGTCGTTTGGGGGTTTCCAGGTTTCGGTCAGCCGTTCGGCGGCGGTTGCAATGCCATGAACAATTTCCCCTGCCAGCACGATTATGGCGAGGTGCGCTATCCGGGCATTCTGAGCGACTGCCAGGCCTGTCATCTGGCGGGGACTTACGAGCTCGACGGCACCTGGGAGCTGCCCACCCAGAATGGCATTCTGGCCAATTCGATCGACACGCATCCCACGGCGACCGATCAGGCCACCCTCGACGCTCAAATTGCCGATCAGACCAACGACCTCAACATCTCACCGACGGCTGCCGTTTGCGCTGCCTGCCACGACAGCACCGTGGCGCAAGCGCATATGACGCTCAACGGTGCGGTTTTCGGCACGCCGGGCGACGCCGCCAACCCGCCGGCGACCCAGGCGGACATCAATTCGAACGTCGAGGCTTGTGCAGTGTGTCATGGCCCCGGACGGGGCGCCGACGTGGCCCAGGTGCACGAGATCGACTAGTGCCCCCAGGCGCCGAGGGGACTACTGATTCCCTCGGCGCCGCTGTTTCACCGGCAGCGGGCCAACCGCCGCTGGATCCAGTGTGAAGGGGCTGGTACAAGAATGCACGACAAGGCAATGTTGAGACGCTGCGCAGCGTTCACCGGCTCGCTGGTCATGGCCTTGTGCATGCCCGGCACGGTCGCTGACAGCCGCGCCCAGACGGATTCAGACGAAGCCGAGGTAACACGCCAATATTCCGACCGCGGTGCGGACACGTGCCTCAAATGCCACGACGAGGACTCGGAGTTCCCGGTCCTGTCGATTTTCAAGACGAAACACGCGCAACTAGCGGACAAACGTACGCCATTCGCGCAGCTGCAGTGCGAGACCTGCCACGGCCCGGTGGGCGAACATGGCGTCAGAAAGGTCAAGAAAGGCGAGGAGCGGCAGCCGATGCTGTACTTCGGGGCGCGGCCACCCGCCGACCCCCGGGAAGAGAACACCATCTGCCTGGACTGTCACCGGGATCGGCATCGACTGGCCTGGCACGGCAGCGCGCACGAAACGGCCGACGTCGCCTGCTCGAGCTGCCATAAGATCCACGCCATGCGCGATCACGTGCTGACGCGCAGAGAGCAGCCCAACGTATGCTACCGGTGCCATACGGAAACACGCGCCGCCTTTTACAGGCCATACGCGCATCCCGTACGCTTCGGTCAGCTCGCCTGCAGCGACTGCCACGCGCCGCACGGCTCGATAGCGACGGGTTTGCTCGCCAAACCGACCCTCAACCAGACCTGCTACACCTGCCACGCGGAAAAACGCGGGCCGTTTTTGTGGGAACACGCGCCGGTGCCGGAGGACTGCGCCTTGTGCCACGTGCCTCACGGCTCGGTGCATCCGGGCCTGCTGAACAAGCGGCCACCGCTGCTGTGCCAGCAATGTCACTCGCAGCTCGGTCATCCGAGCGTCGCGCGCGGGCCCTCGGGCCTGGCTGGCGGAACGGCATCCGGGTTCCTCCTGGGCGGCAGTTGCCTGAACTGCCACTCGCAGGTGCACGGCTCGAACCACCCTTCGGGTGTGAACTTGATGAGGTAGAGACCGGCACGCCATCATGAAACTCGCACACCTTGGGTTACAGGTTACGGTTCTGTCGGTAATGCTGCTCGCGGTGGCAGGCGCGGACGAACACACCGACGTCGACACCTCGAACTGGCGCTGCAAGTTCTGCGAGTTCGAGAAAGGGTTCAGCGGCCATGTCGAGATCGGTGCAGGTTATCTCTCGGACGATGCCTTCAAGTTCGGCGAGTACACGGGATTGGTCGATGAGGGTGGTTTTGCGATCGCCAGCGGCGAAGCTCGCTACCGCGACGAGGATGCCAACTTCTTCGATCTGTCGGCCTATGACCTTGGACTCGACTCGCGCGCTCTGGCCACCGCCGGCGGTAGTCAAGGCACCTACCGTCTGCATTTGCGTTACGACGAGTTGCCGCACAACGTATCCGACTCTGGGCGGACCCCGTTCGCCGGCGCGGGCGGCAATGACCTGACCCTGCCAGCCGGATGGGTCGATGCCGGCACCACCGCGGGGATGACCGAACTGAGCGCCAGCCTGCGCACGGTCGAGTTGGCGACCGAGCGCAAGCGCCGCACAACTGGTCGCGCCGGTCGACTACGTCACTGACGAAGTCGAGGCATTCATCTCCTACGCTAAGCGGAACTGGCAAGTGAAGCTTGCTTACTATGGCTCCGCGTTCGACAACGAGAATACGGCCTTGCGCTGGGACAATCCGTTTTCACCGCTTGCGGCGGGGGCGGACCGTGGCGAGCTCGCCCTGCCGCCCGACAACGAGTTCCACCAGATCACCGTCGCCGCCGGCTACAGGATCAGTGATGCAACCCGGACAAGCGCCCAGCTGAGCGTCGGGCGAATGGAGCAGAACCAGGATTTTCTGAGCGCTACCACGAACCCCAATCTGACCGTCTCCGCGTTGCCGCGCAGCTCCCTGGACGGCCGTGTCGATACGCTGAATGCTGCGCTGAAACTCACGTCCCGATGGTCTGACGCGTGGGGGTTCAACGCAGCTTACCGCCACGACGATCGCGACAACAAAACACCGAGAGCCAGTTACGACTGGGTGAGCACCGACACGTTTGTGGCGTCACCGCGGGAGAACCAGCCTTACAGCTTCACCAAACGCACGGTCGATCTGAGTACGGACTACCGCGCCTCGCCAACTGCCAAGATGGTATTCGGTTTCGAGCACGAGAATACCGAACGCGATCTTCAGGAAGTCGCCGAGAGCCGGGAGAATACGGTGCGGATCAAGGTGATCGCACGCCCGTCCAACGATGTGAACGTTGACGCGCAGCTGGCCCGCGCCAGGCGCGATGTTTCGACTTACGAAGTGGTCGCAGCAACTCAGCCGCCACAGAATCCGTTGCTGCGGAAGTACAACGTGGCGGATCGCGCACGCACGTCGGCAGACTTGAACGTCTCTGTGTCGCCTTCGCAGACGTGGCAGTACGGATTCGGCGTAGGCGTCGCAAACGATGACTACACGGGATCGGAAGTCGGATTGACGGAAAGCCGTTCGGGCAACGTCAACGCCAACGTCTCCGTGCTGATTACCCCGGTCAGCAGCCTGCACATGTTCGTGGACCATCAAGTGATGGACTCCGCCCAGGCAGGCAGCAATGCTTTTTCCGTCGCGGACTGGTTCGCGCGAACCAAAGACACCATCAACACCGTTGGTGTCGGGGTGACCCATAGATTGCAGGACAAGCCGCTCGAAGTAGGCGCCGACTACACGGTATCCGATTCGCAAAGCGAGATCAGCGTCAACGTCGGGCCGTTTCCAACCCTTAAAGCAAACCTGCACAGCTTGCAGTTGCACACCACCTATTTCCTGGAAAAAGGTGGCAATATCAGAGCCGGATACCGCTACGAAACCTTCAGGGCCGATGATTGGATGCTGGACAACGTGGCCCCCGACACCGTCTCCAATGTCGTTTTGCTGGGAGAACAAGCCCCCGCCTACGAAGTGCACGTCCTGACGCTGTCCACACGCTGGGAATTCGACTAGCGGCGCGTCCACTCCACTGACCTTGTAAAGTTGATCTTTATCAACTACTACCATTGCGCGATGTCGTCTACTTGACGCCCGCACGGATTCAAGGATTCCGTGAAGCCCAACAAAACGCTGCACCGAAATGCTGATTGACATTAAACGCGGACTCGATCTGCCGCTGGCGGGCGCACCGGAGCAGGCCGTGTATCCGGGCCCCGAGGTCGACACGGTCGGGTTGCTCGGGGTCGACCATCGGGGCCTGTGGCCGGCGCTCGCCGTCGAAGAAGGCGAACGGGTGCGCAAAGGCCAGACGGTGTTCGCCGATCGCAAGCATCCGCAAGTGCGCTTCACTGCGCCGGCCAGCGGCATCGTAAGCGCCATCCATCGTGGCCCGCGCCGGGCGCTGCTTTCGGTCGAGATTGGTCGTGACGAGGGTGCGGGCGAGGAGACGTTTCCAGTTCATGAACCGGAATCGCTGGCGCAGCTTTCCGGGCAGGCTGTGCGCGATACGTTACAGGCCGCGGGACTGTGGCCCGCGCTGCGCACCCGCCCCTTCGACCGGATTCCAGAACCCGAGGGCATCGCCGGCGCGCTTTTCGTGACAGCGATCGATACCAACCCGTGGGCCGCCGACCCGGCCGTGGTTGTGGCCCGACGCGCCGACGCCTTCCGTCACGGCCTGGAGGTGCTCGGCAAGCTGAGCGCAGGTACGACGTATCTCTGCAAGGCGCCGGGCTCGGCGTTGCCGGTGAACGACGACCCGGCGCTGAAGGTGGCGGAATTCCGGGGACCGCATCCGGCAGGCCTGCCCGGCACGCACATCCACTTTCTCGATCCGGCGGGAGCGGAACACACCGTGTGGCACATCGGCTATCAGGATGTGATCGCAATCGGTGAACTGTTCACGACCGGCCGTGTGTTCACGGAGCGCGTGGTCGCGCTGGCGGGTCCAGCTGTCGACAAGCCGCGGCTGCTGAGCACCTGCCTCGGCGCCAATATCGAAACACTGCTGGGTGTGGAGCAGCCGCTCCCGGAACTACGTCCGCTGTCCGGATCTGTCTTCGACGGGCGCCACGCGACGGGCCCGTTGCGGTTCCTGGGCCGCTATCATCAACAGGTCTCGCTGCTTCATGCGCAGCGCGAGCATCGTCTGTTCGGCTGGCTGCGCGGGCGCAGTCGGGCGCCCGCACCGGTAGCGTGGCTGGCGCGGCGCCGCCGAACCGAGGTTGCGAGCACCCGGTTACGGGGCCGCCCGGATGGCATGTTACCCACCGAGGCCTTCGAGCGCGTGCTGCCGCTGGACATCCCCGCGGTACCCCTGCTGCGCGCCCTGCTCGCGAAGGACACCGAAACCGCACGCGAACTCGGGTGTCTCGAGCTCGCGGAGGAAGACCTCGCGCTGTGCAGCTTCGTGTGCCCCGCAAAATACGAATACGGTGCGGCGCTGCGGGCGAACCTCGAACTCATCGAGCAAGGTGCCTGATGGCCGCCGGGGACGAGGTGCGCTGGCAGGGGGCATCCACGCGAACGCGGCGCTGGGCGCGTCCCGCGGCGCAGCTAGCTGCCACCGCGCTCTATTCATCGCCGCACAACACGGCTTCTGCGCCGCATGTGCGTGATGCGGCGAACGTCCAGCGCCTGTTCTTCTACTTCGTGGCAGCCACCTTTCCGGCGGTGCTGATCGGTCTGTGGAACCAGGGATTGCAGATCGGTCAGGGGCTCGCAGAGTCCGGATTGACAAAACTTCCCGGCTGGCGTGGCGTTGTTCTAGCGGGTATGGGATGGGACCCCCTGACTGCAGGCGCGGTGTGGAACTTGCTGGTCGGACTCGTTTACTTCCTGCCGTTGCTGGCCGTGGCGCTCGCCGCCGGGCTGTTGTGGGAGGTGCTGTTCGCGACGCTGCTTCGCCGCGCGCCGCAGAGCGGTGTCCTGATGAGCAGCTGGCTCTATGTGCTGCTGTTGCCGGCGAACATGCCGCTGCTGTTTGCAGCACTCGGAATCAGCTTCGGGCTGGTGTTTGGTAAGCACGTGTTCGGCGGTGGTGGCAAGTACATTGCGAGCCCGGCACTGCTCGGCGTGCTGTTCCTGTATTTCAGCTACCCGGCACAGATGGGCGACGGCGCCGGACTCCCGGTCCCGGGCGTCGAGTCGCGGACGATCCTGGCGCTGCTTGCCGACGGCGGCATCGAGCGAATCGCGCAAAACGGCGTTGCATGGCTCGACGTGTTCGTCGGGCGTCAACCCGGCGCCCTGGGCACGACTTCGGCGCTGGCTTGCGCGGCGGGCGCGTTGTTCCTGGTCCTCGTCAGAGCGGCCTCCGCGCGCATACTGGCGGGCGCACTGCTCGGCCTGATCATCGGCAACTGGCTGGCGGCCGCGTCCGGCGCGAGCACCTCGGCTCCCTGGTACTGGCACGCCAGCCTGGGGAGCTTCGCTTTCGGCGTGGCGTTCATTGCGACGGACCCGGTCGCTGCCTCGGTGACTCGCGCCGGGCGCTGGATCTACGGGCTGTTGATCGGGTTGCTGGTGGTACTGATCCGCACCGCCGATCCGGCGCATCCGGACGGCACCCTGTTCTCGATTCTGCTGGCCAGTCTCTTCGCCCCGCTGATCGATTACGGCGCCGTGCGTGCGCAGCTTTATCGGCGGCAGCGCCGCCGCCGGGCCTTGCGCGCATGAGAGCCGCGGAAAGTACGCCGCAGACGCTGCTCGTGGCGCTGGGCGTGGTGCTGTTCTGTTCGGTAATGGTCTCGACCACCGTCGAGTTGCTGCGTCCCGTGCAGCTCGCCTACAAGCAGATCGACCGTAACCGGGTTGTGGTGAAAGTCACCGGTCTGGCCAGCGCGGGGGAAGAACTCTCGGACCGCGAGATCGTGGATCGATTCCGCGAGCTGGAAGTGCGCGCCGTGGACCTCGCCGACGGGCGTTTCACGGATGCTGTCGATCCACTGACTTACGATCAGCGCGCCGCCGTGGAGAACCCGGAGTTGAGTGTCGCCATCGAGTCAACGCAGGACATCGCCGGCCTGGGCCGTCGCGCGCGTTACGCGCTGGTCTATGTGCTGAGTGACGGCCAGTCCGTTCGGCGTATCACCCTCCCGGTGCACGGGCGCGGCATGTGGTCAACGATCTACGGCTACGTCACGCTGGACGGCGATATGACGACAGTAGCCGACATCATGTTCTTCGAGCACGGCGAAACCCCCGGGATCGGCGATCAGATCGAATCGCCCGCGTGGCGTGCAAGCTGGCTGGGTAAGCTGATCTACGACGATAACGGTAAGCCTGCCATCGCTGCAGCGCCGGCATCGGCAGCGGGTCCGGCTGAGCGCCATCGCGTAGACGCCATCGCAGGCGCCACCTTGACGGTCAATGGCGCCATCAACGCCGTCCTTTACTGGCTGGGCGAAGACGGGTTCGGTCCTTTCTTGAAGCAGCTGCGCCCCACACACGCGCAGGCCGCGCACCTGCCCCGGGAGTGAACGATGTCCCTGCAGCGAGTCGTATTGGATCCCTTCGTCAACAACAATCCGGTAACGCTTCAGGTGTTGGGCGTGTGCTCGGCGCTGGCCGTAACGCGCACGCTGCTGCCCGCGCTGATCATGAGCATCGCCGTGATCGCAGTGCTCGCTTACGCGAATGTGTCGGTGAGCCTTATCCGGCACATCATGCCGCGCAGCATCCGTATCATCATCGAAGTGACGCTGATCGCCTCCGCCGTGATCGTGGTCGATGAGGTGCTCAAGGCGTACGCGCCGGAAGTGTCGCGTATCCTGTCGGTTTTCGTCGGCCTGATCATCACCAACTGCATCGTGCTCGGGCGCACCGAGAGCTTTGCGATGAGCAACGCCGTGGGGCCGAGCCTGCTGGACGGCATCGGCAACGGTGTCGGTTACAGCCTCGTGCTTGTCTTCGTCGCGAGCTGCCGGGAACTGCTGGGTACGGGCGCGCTGCTCGGCTACCCGGTGCTGCTGCTGGCTGCAGACGGCGGCTGGTACGTTCCCAACCTGCTAATGACCTTGCCGGCGAGCGCGTTCTTCGTCATCGCACTGCTCATCTGGCTGGTGCGTTCGTGGCGGCCGGCCCAAGTCGAGGTCCCCGAGCATCCCGTTGCACCCGCGGAGTTTCAGGAGACCGCCTGATGGAGAGCTACCTCAACCTGGTGCTGAAAGCCGTGTTCACGGAGAACCTGGCCCTCGCGTTCCTGCTGGGGATGTGTACCTACCTGGCAGTGTCCAAACAGGTGGCCACTGCACTCGGACTCGGTCTGGCAATGATCATCGTGGAAACGCTCACCGTCCCCATCAACAACCTGATCTACCAGCATCTTCTGAGCCCCGGTGCGCTGGCCTGGCTCGGTCTGGGGCACCTCGATCTCACCTATCTGAAGCTGATCACGTTCATCGGCGTGATCGCCGCGCTGATCCAGATACTCGAGATGGTGCTGGATCAGTACTTCCCCGCACTGTACAACACGCTCGGTATCTACCTGCCGCTGCTGACGGTGAACTGCGCGATCCTCGGCGCGTCGCTGTTCATGGTGCAACGCAACTACGCGTTCGGCGAAAGCGTGGTCTACGGCTTCGGGGCGGGTCTTGGCTGGGCAGTCGCCATTGTGGCTTTCGCAGCCATTCGCGAGCGCTTGAAGTACAGCGATGTGCCAGCGGGCCTGCAGGGACTGGGCCTGGCGTTCATCGTGACCGGCATGCTGTCGCTGGGGTTCTCCGGGCTGGCCGGTGTCAGGTTCTGAGAAACGATTGATCGGACAGGTCATGGCCAATATTGTACCGGGCGTCATTGTTCTCACCCTTATCGTCCTCGTGCTGGTGATCACGGTCACGCTCGCGCGGCGCCTCGTGATACCGTCCGGCAGCGCCGCCCTGGTCATCAACGGGCAGGCGCCCTTCCCGGTCGCCCTCGGCGAGAAACTACTGCCGGCGCTGGCCGAGCACCGGATCTATCTGCCGGCGGCGTGCGGCGGGCGCGGCACGTGCGGTCAGTGCCGGGTCAGCCTGCTCGAAGGCGGCGGCGAGCTCTTGCCGATCGAACGCTCGCACATCAACCGCAACGAAGCGGCGGCGGGCGTGCGCCTGGCGTGTCAGGTGGTCGTCAAACAGGACCTGGAGGTGCGACTTCCCGAGGAGTTTCTCGGGGTCGAGAAGTGGACCTGCACGGTGCGCAGCAACCGCAACGTGTCCACCTTCATGAAGGAGCTGATGCTTGCGCTGCCGGCCGGACGGCATCTGGCGTTCGCCGCCGGGAGTTACGTCCTGATCCACGCGCCGCCCTACAGCGTGCGGTTTGCCGATTTCGACATCGACCCGACGTACCGCCAGGAGTGGGAGCGCCACGGCTTGCTTGCGGCCGAATCGCACGTTCGCGAGCCCGTCCAGCGTGCCTACTCGATGGCAAATCCTCCACAACAGGACGACAGCGTGATGCTCGTTGTGCGCATTGCCACGCCCCCACCCGGCGCGCCCGCGGGAACGCCGCCGGGCCAGGTGTCCTCCTACATCTTCGGGCTCGAACCGGGCGACGAGGTCGAGCTCTCCGGCCCCTTCGGGCATTTCCGCGCCCTGGACAGTGACAGGGAAATGGTCTTCGTCGGCGGCGGCGCCGGCATCGCGCCGCTGCGCTCGATCATTCTCGATCAGCTCCTGCGGGTTGGCACCACACGCAAGATGAGCTTCTGGTACGGCTCGCGCAGCCTGCGCGACCTCTGTTATCTGGAAGACTTCGAGGCACTCGCGCGCGAGCACGACAACTTCAGCTTTCATGTCGCGCTCTCGGAGCCGGCTGCCGACAGCCCCTGGGAAGGCCCGATCGGATTCATTCACACGGTCGTCTATCAGCAGTACCTCAAGAATCATCCGGCGCCCGAAGAAGCAGAGTATTATCTGTGCGGACCGCCGGTGATGAGTAATGCCGTTATCGACATGCTCGAGGACCTGGGCGTGCGGCACGAGAGCATCCTGTTGGACGATTTCGGAGCAAGCTGAATGTTTCGAGCCATGCGCCAGGCGATTGCTCCTAGACGGCGGAGTGCAGGGCATGACGGCGATTTTTACGAACGCCGTTGGCGGAGCGGTCGACCATGAAGAAATCGCTGCGGGTAAGCGACATGATGACGAGGGAGTTGATCACACTTGCGCCCGACACCGAAATCATGCATGCGCTCAGCGTCATGGTCGAGCACGATATCTCCGGGGCGCCGGTGGTCGATGAGCGCGGCCGGCTGGTCGGTATTCTGACCGAGCGTGACTGTATCGCGACGGCAGCCCAGAGCGGCTATTTCGACGAACCCGGTGGGCGAGTCGCCGAGTACATGAGCAGTCCGGTCCAGACAGTGGGGCCGCAAACCACGCTGATGGATCTGGTCGAGCGATTTCTGGCATCACGCTTCCGGCGTTTTCCGGTGGTGGAGGAAGAGCGTCTGATCGGGTTGGTCAGTCGCCGCGACGTGCTGAGGGCGTTGCAGAACAGTTCCTGGTTCGGCAGCTAGCCTGTGTTGTCGCGGCAAAGATTTCTATAGCGTACATACACTAGAGGAGTTCGATACGATGCGAATACTGAGCTTATGCAGTGCCCTGTTGCTCGCCGTGATTGCGTATAGCTGGACGGGTCCCGGTGACGGCGGGTTGGTGGCGACGGCGACGGCGGCCGCCGGCGCGGATCCCGCGGTGGTCGCCAAAGCCTGCCTCAAGTGTCACGAGGGAGAGTACAGCTTGAGCATGACCGCGGTGAGCCAGTTGACCGAGCAGATCAAGGCGATCCGCGATGGCACCGTCGAGCACCCACCGGGCATCAAGGGCATGACCGATGTGCAGATCGAGGCAGTCGCCGCGTATCTGGGCAAGCAGTGAGCGCTCGCGGCCCGGCGCGCGCGGTCGGACGAGCAGTACCCGGGTCGCGCTGTGTGCGGACGGGCCCGATTCCGTTTTTTTGCCCATGGTGTCCATCGCGGCAACGCAAGCCTGCAATGCATGCGTCGACCTGATCCCGTCACCCGGTAAATCGACGTGAAAAGGAAGAGACGCTACCGGCGGCTCGCGATCTTCGTCAAAGACATCTGGACGCACACGCCCTTCGTGCGCATGGTGTTGCTGTTGATCACCCTGTGGTTGATCTCCGCCGCTTCGATGTACCTGGCCGAGGCCGACGTTCGCGGTGCAGCGATCACCAGTTTCGGCAAAGCGCTGTACTGGGGCGTCGCTGCGTTCTCGACCGCGGGGATCGCCGACACGCCACGCTCCGCTCTGGCGCTTGCCATCGGCGGCATCTGGATCGTGGTAGGCTCCATGCTGTTCTTCGGCACCATCGTTGCCACCATAACCACCTATTTCATGCGTCCGATGCAGCGTCCCGGCAAACGGATTATCGACACGATCGAGTACAATCTCGAGCAGCTGAACGAGCTGACCCTCGAGGAGCTCGACCTGCTGAAAGAAACCGTCGACGGGCTCATCGAGCACGTCGAGCACCTCAAAGTAAAGCAGGCACAGCCGCAGGGCGGTGAATGATCGCTGATCACCGGGATTGCTGGGCACGTGCGAGGCTGGTCATCCTCGCAGAGGCCTGTATCGCTCTTCTCACACCTTCCCCGCACCGCGGACGTGCGGCGGCACTTCGCGGTTCGTACCAAAAGGCTGCGACTGATCTGAACGTGAAAACGTTGTCCGGGCACGGGCCTGATACGAACGCAGGCGACCGGCAATGAAGCGATCCGGCAAGCTGCGACGTGCAATGGCGATAAGCGCGGGCGTTCTCGCGTTCGTCAACACAGGGAGCCAGACGTTGTATGGGGACGACTGGGCCAGAGCGACACTGAAGGAAGCCGGGTTCGAGACCGCGCTGGGCGACCGTATCGACCAGGGCGTTCGCGAAGGCTCGCTCAGCAATCTGCATGGCATCGTGATCGTGCGCGGCGCTAAACTGGTGTTCGAACAGTATTTCGAAGGTCCCGATGAGCGGCGGGGAAGACGCCTCGGGGTCGTCGAATTCACGCCGGCGACGCTGCACGACCAGCGTTCGGTATCGAAGAGCGTCGTAGGTCTGCTCTATGGCATCGCCCTCGCCGAGCGCAAAGTCCCGCCACCCGATGCGCCGCTGCTCGCGCAGTTCTCGAAGTATCCCGAGCTGGCCGACGACCCGGCACGCCGAAACATTACCGTTGCCAATGCGCTGTCGATGCAGCTCGGACTGGAGTGGGACGAGAGCCTTCCCTACACGGACCCGCGAAACAGCGAGACGGCCATGGACCGGGCACGGGATCGCTGCCGCTTCGTGCTCAGTCGACCGGTCAAGCACGAGCCCGGAATTCGGTGGACCTATAACGGCGGTGCCACGGCGCTGCTCGCCTGCCTCATCGTCGACGGAACGGGCATGTCGCTGCTCGAGTATGCGAGGGCCCGGCTGTTCACGCCGCTGGGCATCAAGCACGTGGAGTGGGTCACGGACCTCGACGGGGCCGAGATCGCAGCATCCGGCCTGCGCCTGCGCCCGCGGGATATGGCCAGAATCGGGCAACTCGTCCTCGACCGCGGGGCCTACGCCGGCGTGCAGGTCGTCCCCGCGACGTGGATCGACGAATCCCTCGAGTCACGCGCCAACGTCGATGACGAGCTCGACTACGGTTATCACTGGTGGATTGCGCCACGCTGGGGGTGGGTCGCCGCCTTCGGCAACGGCGGTCAGCGGATAACGGTGCTGCCGAGACTGAATCTGGTGGTGGCGGTTACCGCGGGCAACTACAACAAACCCGACGCCTGGAAAGTGCCCGCGGGTGTGCTGGTCGACGCGGTGCTCCCTTCAATCAGGAAATGAGGGGGAGCCGGAGCCCGGAGATCGATGGGGACGCTCCGTCCACAAAAACATTGTAATGGTCCCGGCACCGGAGGGAGAATGCCGATCTGAGACGGACAGGCCAGCGCTATGGAAGCACATACACGAGCATGCGTCGCGTACGTTGCCGCAAGGCTGGTCAGCGGCCAGGATGCGTCTGAAATCTTCGACCAGTCCTCAGCCACCAGCATGCGTATTAGCGGTACGGTGCAAGCGGATCGTATCGATGTGCTGGACCACCAGCGCGGCTGTCAGTTCGCCGGATCCGGCGATGGCAAGACCTTCGACCTCGTCGACCACGGTTCAGCGGGCGGTGTCGAGTTGACGATGTACGGCAACCGGTTTGAAGGGTTCGATGCCGGATCGCAGTCACATTTCTTCGGCGAGGTGCACCACACGGCCGTATCGCTCTTCGACGTGGGTGATTCCGGCTATTTCCACTACAGCCTGCCGGCCACGAACGATAAATAAGTCACTTAGCGCTTGCGACCTTGCTCTGCCTGCCCTTGCCACACCGGCTCGCAATTGCCCGCGACAGTTCATTATCATTGCCGGCTTTCGCGCGGCGGTGCACCTCGCTGTCGCCGCTGGAATGCGCCTTGATCACGCAACTACAACGTTTCAACAGATCCGCAAAGGAGCCACGATGAAAGAGACCGATAAGACCACGCTGCCCATCGTTCAGATGGCGAAAGACAACGACGATTTCCGCAAGGTCGTCAAGACCGGCGGAAAAATGCAGGTCGTGCTGATGGCTATCCCGGCAGGCAGCGAGATCGGCGCGGAGACCCACGAGGGTCACGATCAGGTGCTGATCTTTGTCGAGGGCAGTGGTAAGGCGATGATCGGTGATACGGAAACGGCCGTGCGCGAGGGTGATCTCAGCTTCGTGCCCTCCGGTGCCTATCACAACTTCATCAACGACGGCGCCGGGCCGCTGAAGCTGTACACCATGTACGCTCCACCCGAGCACGACGCCGGCGTGCGGCACGGCACCAAGGCTGAAGCGGACGCTGCCGAGCACTAGGTTGCGCCGCCGCGCATGATGAAGCCCGGGGCGATCATACGCTTGCCGTTCCGCCGGCGCGAGTTAGACAATGCTGATTGACGACATCGGCCGGGACGACCTGATCTCGGCGCTCGGCACCAACTGGCAATGCATAAGCGATCGCGTCATGGGTGGTGTCTCGGAGGCGACGCTGCGGCACGAGGTGCACGCCGGGAAACACTGCCTGCACCTCACCGGCGACGTGCAGCTGGAAAACAACGGCGGCTTTGTCCAGATGGCCCTGGAACTCGACCCCGGCGGCGGTTACCTGGACGCGCGCACCTTTACCGGTGTGGGCCTCACCGTATCCGGCAACAACGAACGCTACGCCGTGCACCTGCGCACGGCAGATGCCGTGCGTCCCTGGCAATCCTACCGGGCCCCGTTCGAAGCGTCCGGTGAGTGGCACGTCGTGCGCCTGCCTTTCACCCGGTTCGTACCGCATCGCCTCGAGGCGCCACTCGACTTGTCGCGCCTGCGCCGCCTCGGCGTAGTAGCGATCGGCCGTGCGTTCCATGCGGACCTACGCCTAGCGGCGATCGAACTCTACCGCTGAGTGTCGAAGGCGCAGACCGGCTCGCCGTCGCCGGCGATGAAGCTGTGGCAACTGCAGGTCGTCACGCAGCCGCACTCACGACTTTACAGCCTTCGCCCACCCACGCGGGTATGTTAGGCTCCGCGGTCTGTCGCGACCGATAATAACAGGAGGAATACCGATGAAACTGGCGCAACTGTTCTGTAGAACTGTCGGGGTGCTGGCGCTCGCGGCCGGCTCGCTGGGGACGCTGCAGGCGGCCGAGAAGGTGAAGGTCGGCATCTGCGTGTCCTGGCCGGGGTACGCGATGCACCACATTGCCAACACCAAGAAACTGGCGCCGGACTATGAGTTCGATCTGGTGATCTTCAACGATCCGATTGGCGGACACCTTGCGCTGGCGGCCGGGCAGATCGACGTTTACGAATGCACCGGCGATTACACGCCGATCGCAGCCGAGCGGGGCACGCCGGTGGCGAACGTAGCGTTCACCAATCCGTCCTACGGCGTCGACCACATCATCCTGTCGCCGGGGATCGACCCGTCGAGCATCAAGGGCAAGAAAGTGTCCGCGCCGCAGGCCTATATCGGCCACCTGCTCATGGGCCTGTTCCTGGACCAGATCGGAGTCGGGGTCGGCGAGGTCGACTGGGTCAACCTGAACTCCGACGAGGCGGTCGGGCCGATGATGTCGGGCGATCTGGCGGCGGCCTACCTGTATGAGCCCTGGATTTCCAAAGTGCTGGAAAACCGTCCCGGCGCAAAGAGCGGCATCCACACGGCTGACCCGGCAATGCTGAAGACCGGCATATTCATGGACGTGGTGTACATGAACACCAACTTCGTCGCCAAGCGCCGCGCCGCCGCGATTGCAGCCCTGAAGGCGCGCTACGACGCGGTGGAGTACTGGCACGACAACACCAAAGAGGCCAACGCGATGCTCGCCGAGTACCTGCAGTGGCCGGTGGAGGACATCGGCTACGTGATCGGTACCAACGGCAAGTTCTTCGACGGCGGCATCTACATGTACGACTTCGACGAAACCGCGCGTGTATGTGGTGTGCTCGACGGCGCGCCACCGTTCGAGCTGGCCAACGGCTCGATGGTCGATGTCGCGAACTACATCAACGAGTGGTGGATCAAGCTCGGCCTGCAGAAAAAGAAAGTCGACAGCGCCCGTGCAGTGGACTGCTCGCTGGTCGCGGATCTGATGAAGTCGGGCTACCGGCAGGCGTTCTCCGCGAATTGAGCATTCGCCGAGCGGTGACCCGCCTGCCGTGAAGCCGCGTCGGCGCGAGGTTGCCGCCCGGTCAGCACCGGCATGAGCGACAGCACGAACCGCCGCGGGCGGCGCATCGCGATCCGTACCCCGATCTCGGGCGGCTGGGTGCTGGCGTTGGGCGTGACGGTGTGGCTGCTGTTCTTCGGCGCCTGGGAAGGCGCGGTCCGCGCCGAGGCTGTGAACCCCCTGCTGGTGCCCTCCCCGTTCACCGTGCTCGACACGCTCTACGATCTCATCGTCGAGGGGCGCTTCGCGAAAGACATCGGCATCAGCGTGATGCGCGTGGTGGTGAGCTTCACCGGCGTGTGCCTGCTCGCTATTCCGCTCGGCATCCTGATGGGCACCTTTCGCGCGGCCGAATCCTTCTTCAATCCATTTGTGTCGGCCTGGCGCTACCTGCCCGCGCCGTCGTTCATTCCGATACTGCTCATGTGGCTCGGCACGGGCGAGGGCCCGAAACTTGCGCTGCTGTTCATCGGGGTGGTGTTTTTTCTGATCACCCTGGTGATGGACTACACCCGTCAGGTGCGCATCGAGTTGATAGAAACCGCGCTCACCCTCGGTACCTCGCAATGGCAGGTGCTGCGCACCGTGATCGTGCCCGCAGTGCTGCCGAACGTAGTCGTGGCGATGCGCCAGATGCTCGCCGTGAGCTGGACCTATCTCGTGATCGCCGAGATCGTGGCGTCGAGCACCGGTATCGGCGCAATGATGATGAACGCGCGCCGCTTCCTGCACACTGACAAGATCATGGCCGGCATCCTGGTCATCGGCGTGCTGGGCCTGCTGTTCGATCTCGCGTTTCGCTGGGCGCACCGTCTGCTGTTCCGCTACCTCTACGCGCACGGCCGATGAACGCCCAGCGCGATAGTACAGCTTCTGCCAAGCTCGTGCTTGAAAACGTCGGCAAGACCTTCACGGTAGCGCATGGAGAAACCATAGCGGCGGTGCAGGACGTCTCGTTCAGTGTCGCAAGTAACGAGTTCTGCGTTCTGCTGGGCCCGTCAGGGTGCGGAAAGTCAACCGCGCTGCGCATGATCGCGGGACTGGAGACACCGAGCAGCGGGCGCATCCTGCTGGACGGGCAGCCCATTCACGGCACCGACCGGGACCGCGGCATGGTGTTCCAGAGTTACACCTCGTTCGACTGGCTGACCGTCGAGGGCAACGTCGAGTACGGCATGAAGCGCAACGGCGTGCCGAAAAGCGAACGCGCCGAGCGCACCGCCTACTTTCTGGATCTCGTGCGCCTGACGCGCTTCAAGGATGCCTGGCCGAGTCAGTTATCCGGCGGCATGAAACAGCGCGTCGCCATTGCGCGAACGCTCGCCAACGCGCCGGACGTGCTGCTGATGGACGAACCCTTCGGCGCGCTGGACGCCGAGACCCGCTGGAACATGCAGGAGCTGATGATCGACATCGGCGCATCCACCGAGACCACCGTGGTCATGGTAACCCACGACATCGAGGAAGCTTTGTTCCTGGGCGACCGGGTGATCTTTTTCTCACGCCATCCGGGCACGGTGCTGGAGAACGCGCCCGTCGCCTACAAGCAGGGCCGGCGTATAGCATCGAAAGAGGAGGCGCTGGGCATGCCTGATTACGTCGAGGCCGAACGTCACATCATGTCGCTGATGCGCTCGCAACGGCCACGGGACGACGAGTGACCGTGGTGTCGACAGCGGCGGGTACGGCGGGCTTCGATTTCCGCGACCGGCGGGTGCTGGTGACCGGTGCAAGCCGCGGCATCGGGCGCGCGGTGGCAGAGGCGTTTCTCGCCAGCGGCGCGGACGTTGTCATTCTGGCCGAAGACGCGGCAGTCGAGGATACGGCCGCAGAACTGTCGCGCCGATCTGGCCGACCGGTCGATGCATTGCAGTGCGATGTCACCGACGGCGCAGCGTTGGACGTCGCGCTCGCTCCACTCGAACGGGTCGATGTGCTGGTCAACAATGCAGGCGTCGAACGCATCACGCCGCTGCTCGTCGATGAAAACGACGGTGCGGTGGAAGACACCTTTCGACGGATTCTGGATGTCAACGTGACCGGCACGTTCCAGGTGACGCGCCGGCTGGTAGACCGCATTCCGGCGCGCGGGTCGATTCTGATCACCTGCTCGATCTGGAGCCGCACGGCGGTGCCGGCATTCTCGGCCTACTGCGCCAGCAAGCACGCGACTCTGGGCCTGGTGCGGTCGTTCGCGCAGGAACTCGCCCCGCGCGGCATTCGGGTAAACGGCGTGTGCCCGGGTTGGGTGCGCACCGAAACGGCCATGCGCTCGCTCGCGGTGATGGCCGCGCGCACCGGCCGCTCGGAGGAGGATTTACTGGCGGAGATCGTCAGCGCGCAAACGCTCGACGGCCTGCTCGAACCCGAAGACGTGGCGCCGACCTACCTTTATCTCGCCTCGGACGCAGCGGCGAACCTGACCGGGCAGGCGCTGATGGCAGATCGCGGCGAAGTGATGGCATGAATCGCCGAGCCCTGGTGGCTCCTGATCTATTTCAGCAGCGCATGATCCTTCGGCAGCCGCCTCGAAATCCACACGGCAAGCCGGTGCCGCATGGATTTCTGTGAAAGCTGATCCGCAGGCAGCGGCTGAATCACCTTGTCGTGAACGAGGAGCCGGTAGATGTACTCGATCTTCTCAGTGGCTGAATCCGTCGGCTCGAACTCGACTACGCCGCGATCCTCGCCGTATTTCATGCCGGCGCGAATCGCCTCCTTGACCAGTTCGGTTTCATGCTTGAGTTTCTTCATGCGTCAACGGGCTCCGGGATCGGGAAGCGGTGCATCGTAAGCCGTGAGCGCACGCTACCCGTCCTGCTCTGAAAACACCTTACGCAGTAAATCCGTGGTGCGCTGCAGGGGATCCTTGCGAATTTTAGCTTCTTCCTGGGCGACCAGATAGAACAGTCCGTCAATCGTCTTGTCGGTGGCGTAGGCGTCGAGATCGGCGTTAGCCTTGTTCACCAGGGGTATCCTGTTGTAGGTGCCAACG
>JAHELT010000246.1 GCA_024644045.1 Chromatiales bacterium
TTCGCCTGGGGCGCCTACCTGCTGTCGCAAACCGCGCCCACGCAACGGCGCACCTACGGCTTCAAACGTGCCACCATTCTCGCTTCGCTGGTGAGCGCAGTGCTGCTTTGCGTGGCCCTGGGCGCGGTCATCTGGGAAGCGCTGCAACGCCTGTCGGCACCGGCGGTCACTCACGGGCTGACGATCGTGGTGGTAGCGGGCGCGGGCGTGCTGGTCAATGGCGTTACGGCGGCGCTGTTTCTGCGTGGACGGCATACCGACCTCAACATCAAAGGTGCCTACCTGCACATGGCGGCCGACGCCGCGGTGTCCCTGGGCGTGGTGTGCGCGGGGGTTGTCATCCTGCTGACCGGCTGGCACTGGCTGGACCCGGCAGTGGCACTGGTTGTGGCTATCGTGATCCTGGCGAGCGGCATCGGCCTGCTGCGCGAATCGCTCGACCTCGCGATGGACGCCGTGCCGCAACATATCAGCATCGATGGAGTACGCGGCTATCTTGCCGCCCTGCCCGGCGTGAGCGAGGTGCACGATCTTCACATCTGGAGCATGAGCACCACGGAGACCGCGCTCACCGTGCACCTGGTGGTCCCGGAGCGCGCCGTGAGCGACAGCTTCCTGCAGAACACGGCGCAGACTCTGCGCGACGATTTTGCGATTCATCACCCGACCATCCAGATCGAAGACGGCACGGCGAGCGAAACCTGCCCCTCGACGCCGCATGCCTGCGACTGACGCGCGCAGCGCCGCCGCCCGGACGCCCGCCCGTTTGCCAAATCACGCGCGGCGCGCCAAAGTAGAGCGCCCGGCCGCCCGCCGCGAGCCATCATAGAAGGACGACCCCGTGCCCGATGCTGTGGAAAACGTCATTCGCCGGCTGAACGAATGCTGGCTGCGCGGTGACTACGACGGCGTGGCGAGGCTGTTCAACAAGGATGCGGTACTGCTGCCGCCGCGCGCCGGGAAACCCATCGTCGGCCGCGCAGCCATCGTGGACGGCTACCGGCGCTTCGGGGACATGGGCGCGATCCACGAGTTCGAGATCGTCGCCGTGGACACTTTCGTGTTCGCCGCCACGGCCATGTGCCACATGCGCTTCAACATCGACTACGCCATCGACGCACGGCGCTTCCAGGAATCGGGGGTCGAGATCTACGCCCTGAACCGATCCGGCGAGGCCTGGGAAATCGTGTGGCGCACCCAGGTCGCGACGTCGGGCGACCAGTCGTCCTGAAACACGGGGAGCTGAGCATGAACATCGATTTCCGGGACAAGAACGTTTTCGTGATGGGCGGTACGAGCGGTATCAACCTGGGCGTTGCCGACGCGTTCGCGGAGTCCGGCGCACGCGTCGCGGTGGCGAGCCGCAGCCGGGAGAAAGTCGATGCGGCAGTCGACAGGCTGCGCCGGCACGACGGGGAAGTGTCGGGTTACGTCGCGGACGTGCGCGATGAATCCGCGGTCGGGGAGGCGCTCGGCTCGGCGCACGAAGCGCTCGGCCCGCTGGACGTGCTGGTCTCCGGCGCGGCCGGCAATTTCCCCGCTCCGGCACTGGGCATGTCCCCCAACGGCTTCAAGGCGGTAGTCGAGATCGATCTGCAGGGCTCGTTCAACGTGCTGCGCGCCGCGTTCCCGACCCTGGCCAGACCCGGGGCCGCCGTGATCAATATCTCGGCCCCGCAGGCGTTCGTTCCGATGGAGCTGCAGGCCCATGTTTGCGCCGCAAAGGCCGGGGTCGACATGCTGACTCGCGTGCTCGCCATGGAGTGGGGCAGAGAAGGCGTGCGCGTCAATTCGGTGGTGCCGGGGCCGATCGCCGACACCGAAGGCATGCGCCGCCTGGCGCCCAGCGAGAAGCTGACCACGGCGGTTCGCGAATCGGTGCCGCTGGGCCGCCTGGGCAGTGCGCGCGAAGTCGCGAGCACGATCATGTTCCTGGCCTCGCCCTTCGCCAACTACGTCACCGGCGCGGTGATTCCCGTCGACGGCGGCTGGTCGCTGGGTGGCGCCAGCCGCATGAGCGCGGCATTGAGCGACGCGTTCGCGCAACAGGCGGGCGGGTAGCGGGCCCGCGTGAATGCGCTGGCCCGGATTCGAGGGGAACTCACGCCACTCGGCAACGCGCAGATCGCCGAGCACTCGTCGCGTTTCTTCAAGGCCGGCGCCGGCGAGTACGGCGAGGGGGATCTGTTCAGGGGCATACGTGTGCCGGCACTGCGCAAGCTGGCGAAGCGCCACCGGGGGCTTGCGTTGCGCGACACGCAGCAACTGCTTCGTTCGAAGTATCACGAGGACCGGTTGCTGGCCCTGCTGCTGCTGGTGGAAAGCTACCGCAGCGGCGATGCATCGCGCAAAGCATCGGTTTTCGAAACGTATCTGCGCAACACCGCATACATCAACAACTGGGATCTCGTCGACACCTCTGCCGACCCGATCGTCGGCGCGCAACTGGCGGCAACCGGCGACGGCGGCCTGCTCGAGCGTCTCGCCGGCGCGGTGAGCCTGTGGGAACGACGTATAGCGATCATGGCCACCTTCCATTTCATCAAGCACCGGCGTGATTTCGAGCCGACGCTGCGTATCGCGCGGGTCCTGCTGCACGATCGCGAAGACCTGGTTCACAAGGCGGTCGGCTGGATGCTGCGCGAGATCGGCAATCGCGATCGGCCGGCCGAGGAGGAATTCCTGCAGCGGCACTACCGTGGCATGCCGCGCACGATGCTGCGCTACGCAATCGAGAAGTTTCCGCAGACGCGGCGCGCCGCCTACCTCAGCGGCAGGGTCTGAGATGCACCGCCCGCCGCTGCTGGACCGGTTTGTCGCCTCTGCAGGGCTCGCCTTTCAGAGCGCACGCGCCGCACCGGGACAGATCTACGCGGACGCGGAACTGCTGGGACTCGAGCAGGACGGTATTTTCAAGCGCGACTGGCTCTGCGTGGCGCGCGCCGCGGAACTGAGCGAGACCGGCGACTACGTCGCCTTTGAGATCGCGGGCGAGCCGCTTTTTCTGGTACGCGATACTGACGGCGCGCTGCGCGCTTTTACCAACATCTGCCGCCACCGCGGCGCACAGCTGCTGGGCGACCGCGGCAACACACGGCGAATCGTGTGTCCCTACCACGCCTGGACCTACGATCTGCAGGGGCGGTGTGTGGCCGCCCCCTTCATGCACGAGACACCGCGCGCGGCGCTGCCCGAGTTCCCCGTTGAAATCTGGGAAGGCTGGGTGTACGTCTCGCTGAACCCGGCGCCGACGCCACTGGCGACGCAGCTCGGCACGGTCTCGGAACGTTTCGCCGGCTATCGACTGGCGGAGTACCGCCCGCTGCTGCGCGAGGACGAGATCTGGGCGACCAACTGGAAGCTGGCGGTCGAGAACTTCATCGATCCTTACCACCTGTTCCGGGTGCATGCGCAGACTGTGGAGCCCGCCCTGCCGACCCGCCTGACGAAGTGCCTGCCCGGCGAAGCGGCCTTCACCTGGTTTCTGCAGCAGCGTGTGGCGGACGTGCCGTTCGAGTACGCGAGCGAGCTGCCGCCGGCGAATCCCGGGCTCAGCGCCGAGGAGCAGCGTACCGTTCCGATCGTGTGCGTGCTTCCGAGTCATCTGATCTCGATCTCGGCCGATCGGCTGTTCTGGATGTCGGTGCAGCCCCGCGGGGCAGCGCGGACCGCGGTACGCTGGGGCCTGGACGTGTTCCCGCGAGCCCTGCCCGACGGCGGCGAGGGCGAAAGGCTCGCCGCGGAGCTGCAGGCGTCGTTTCGACGTATCAACGAGGAGGACAAGGTGATTCTGCAGGGGCTGGCGCACAACGCCGGCTCGGCATTCGCGCAGCCCGGTCCGCTGTCGTCCTACGAACGCACGGTATGGGAATTTCACCGTTTCCTGGCGCGCCGCCTGGCGCCCGGGTGCGAAGCGGAGTTTGACTGACATGAGTGAGGATTTCAGCGGCAGGACCGTGCTGGTCACGGGCGGCAATTCGGGCATCGGGCGCGGCATAGCGCGGCGCTTCACGGGGGCCGGTGCTTACGCGATCATCGTTGCCAGGGACGCGGCCAAGGGCGCGGCGACGGTGGCCGAACTCGGCGCCAGCCGTTGCGAGTTCCACGGCGTCGAGCTTTCCAGCGAGCACGCGGTCGCGGCGCTGCTGCGACGCCTGGCGGACCGCTTCCCCCACCTCGACGTGGTCGTCAATAACGCGGGCGTGGGCAGCCGCCGCGGCGGCGTGACCGCCGCGGACCCGCCGGGGGTACGCTGGGACAAGATCCGCGGACCGAACCTGGATGCCGCCTATTTCGTGTCGGCCCACGCGCTGCCCCTGCTGGCGAGGGCTGACGCCGGCGCCATCGTGAACGTCTCCTCGACCGCCACACTGCACGGTAACTGGGGCACCTACTGCATCGCCAAGGCGGGCATAGAGGCACTGACCCGCGCGTTCGCCGCCGAGGGTGCGGCGCACGGCGTGCGGGCCAACTGTGTCAGCCCCGGGTGGATCGCGACCGAGCAGGACCACGCGCAGCCCGCCAGCGGCGGCGATACCTGGGAGCTGCCACCGTCGCTGCTCAACCGCATGGGCACAGCCGATGAGATTGCCGCGGCGGTGTGTTTCCTCGCCTCCGGCGCGGCCTCGTTCATCACCGGCCAGACGCTGATCGTGGACGGCGGCCTCACCATTACGGACTATCCATCTCTGTCGATGCTGCGGCGCGTGGGTGACAAGCTGAAAAGCCAGTAGCTGCCTATCGGCGCACACCTCGCGTATCATGCCGGCCCAATAACAAGCGGCCAGGGCAGATCGAGCCGACCATGCACATTCACTCCGATCCGGACATTGCGCGCGTGACGCAACTGCTGCTGGAAAACGATCTACCCGCCGAGGATCTGCAGGACAATCACGCGTTGCAGTTGTTTGCCTGCGGTCCCGGGATCGACGCCGTGATCGGCATCGAAGCCTACCCGGGTGTCGGCCTGCTGCGCTCTCTGGCAGTGCGCCCAAGCCGGCGCAAGCGCGGCATTGCGCGCGCGCTGGTCGAGCATGTCGAGGCGTACGCGGCAACCCGGAGGATCGGCGAGCTGTACCTGCTGACCACCACCGCCGAGGTACTCTTCCTGCGTCTGGGGTATCAACCGGTGGCAC
>JAHELT010000081.1 GCA_024644045.1 Chromatiales bacterium
CGCCGGCTGCAGCGCCTTTACCGCCGTGGCGCTGCCGGCACTCAGATTACCGCCCCCGAGCGGCACGATCAGGGCGTCGATGTCCGGGAGCGTGCGCGCTACCTCCCAGGCCACCGTGCCGGCGCCCTCCATGACGGCACGATCCTCACCGTCGTCGATGAACACGTGGTGGCGGTCAGCGGCGAACTGCTTTGCCGCCGCCCTGCACTGCTCGAAAGTGTCGCCTTCCTCCTTCAGGATGGCGCCGAACGCCCGGATCATTCGGGCTTTGACCGCATTCGCCGGGTTGGGCAGAAACACGAACGCCTTGATACCGAGGGCGCGCGCCGCATAGGCGACGCCCTGGCCGTGGTTCCCGGTCGAGGAGGTGACCACGGCGCCGGCGCCCGCGGCTTTGGCCCGGGTCACACCGTTCAACGCACCGCGCAGCTTGAACGATGCAATGGGCGTCACGGTCTCGTTTTTCAACCACACATCCGAGGCCAGCGCTGCGGAAAGCAGTTCCGACCTGACCAGCGGAGTCTGCGCCAGGTACGGCCGGATGGTTTCACCGGCGCGTTCTATCCCCTCCAGTGTCGGCCAGTCCTCGGGTTGCGACATGTAAAACCCCGCACGCGCTTCCGCCTCGCCGGTGACGATAGGCTAAGATCCGGGTTGGAACAAGTGGACGGGACCATGGCTGACATTTCGCGCATCCGCTGCGACATCGACTTCGGCAGGGACGGCATACAGGTTTCTTACCTGGCCGTGCCGAGCTCGACCAACGAATCGGCTTACGGCACGGTGACCGTTCCGATCGCCGTGCTCAAGCACGGCACGGGGCCGACCGCCTTGTTCACCGGCGGCGTGCACGGCGACGAGTACGAGGGCCCGGTCGCGTTGATGAATCTGATCCGCGAGCTGGATCCCGGGCGCCTGCAGGGGCGGCTTATCATCATACCGAGTCTCAATCTGCCGGCCGCGCTGACCGGCGAACGCTGCTCGCCCGTCGACGGGCTGAACATGAACCGCGTGTTTCCGGGCGAGCGCGACGGCACCATCACGCCGATGATCGCACACTTTGTCTGCGAGGCGCTGCTGCCGATGGCCGACATCCAGGTGGACATGCACTCGGGCGGCAAGACGCTCGAGTATCTGCCCAGTATCAATATGCGCGTACCGCAAGATGCGCAGCGCGCTCAGAAAACCTTCGGTGCGTTGCGTGCCTTCGGCGCGCCCCTCGGCTTGATCGACCGCAACCTTGACGATACCGGGATTCTGAATACGGTGTCGGAACGCCGCGGCATTCTCAACCTGGACACAGAGCTCGGCGGTGCCGGTCGGGTCGACCGCGATACCGTGCGCGTGGCGAAAACCGGCATCGAGAATCTGCTGAAGTTTTTTCAGATGCTCGACGGCGACGCGGTAACGCCGCAGCAGGAGGGGCGCGCCGCCACCCGTCTCGCCGAGGTCAGCGACCTCGCCTGCTACGTGATGGCGCCGGACGCCGGGCTGTACGAACCTTTCATCGAACTGGGAGAGGCGGTGCAGGAGGGAGACGCGCTGGGCCAGGTACACTACGTCGACGATCTGAACAGAGCACCGTGGACGGTGAGCGCAACGCGCGTCGGCTTCCTCGCCTGCAAACGTCCGCCAGGCCGGGTGCAGCGCGGCGACAACATAGCCATCATCGCGCAGCCGCTTGACCCGCAGCGTTACGGCCTCACCTGATTTCAACTACGTCTACACGCCGATCAAATGGGCGGAGTTCTACGCCGGCCACAAGGTCCACAGCCTGGAGCGCACCGGCTCGAACTTCGACGACATCAGTATCCTGACCGGCGTTACCCGGCTGAAGTTGTTCTGAGCATGGCCACTCCGCGCAGGAACGCACGCGGCGCCACCATCGCGATGATCGGCTTTTGGCTGGTGGCCGGCTGTGCCGGTCGTGCGTTCGAGTACCATTCTCACAATGAGATCCCCACCGGCGCGGTGCTGGAAGCGCGACCCGCGCAACGCGAGTACCAGGAATTCATCGAGTGGCGGATCTGGAAGGCCGGCGTGCGTGCGATGAGCGCAAACGCGAAAACCCCTGAACGAGGCGCGCGTCCCGCGATCGGCTGATCCTCACGCGGCCCGATGCTATCACCGGCACAGGCTCGTGATTGGTATACTCCCGCAAAACAGACCTGCGTGAGGAACCCGATGCAGAAAGCCGTGCCGCCGCTCGAGTACCAGTTCGAGAACATCTCGCCCAAGTCGAGCGTCGTTTACATGCTGCGCACCACTCAACAGCATCACGTGCAGCTCAGCATGATGGCGGACCAGAAAGCCAGTTTCCTGATCGCGGCGTCGTTCGTGATGCTGACGTTGATCTTGACCCAGTTCCACCTCGGTCAGGCGCCGGCGGCGATCCTGACGCTCGCCGGTTTCGCGCTGCCGGCCGCGTTCTTCGCCGTGTTGACGGTCATGCCGCGCCACGACTCCAGCGTAACGGGATTCAACCCGCTGTTTTTCGGCACGTTTGCCCGCATGACCCCGGAAGGCTTCATGGAAGAGATGCGCGGCATTATCGAATCGGATGACCAGGTGTACCGCGCGATGGCCATCGACATCTATCAGATGGGCGTCATGCTGCACCGGAAGAAGTACCGTTACCTGAGGCTCAGCTACTCGATATTCCTGAGCGGCCTGCTGGTCACGCCGCTGGTTGCGGCCGCCGACTACTTCGGGCTGCTGGTGTTGCCCGCAGCGCGCTGAGACGGTCTGCGTTTCGCGCCTACCGCTGCAGCAGCTCGGAGAGCAGCCGCGCCGCTTTCCGGGTGCCGTCTTCGCGCTGCATGTGCTCGCGCGTGGCGGCGAGCTTGTGCCGCATCGCCGCGTCGCCGACCAGCGTCTGCAGTGCCTTCGCAAACTGCTCGTCGGTCCAGTCGGCCCGGTGCATTTTCAAACCATGACCGGTTTCCTGAACCCGGGTGGCGTTGTCGTGCCCGTCCCACACGTAAGGCATGATGAGCGCCGGCACACCGAAATACAGACACTCGGTGAAACTGTTGTTGCCGCCGTGATGAATCACAGCGTCCGACTGCTCGATGACCGATGGCTGAGGGTACCAGGAGGCCGTGCGCACGTTTCCCGGCAGAGAAAAATCGGCATAGGCATCGCCGTAGTCGCCGATGTTGACCAGCACCCGGTACGCCAGCCTGCTGAACGTCGTCATCATGCGCTTCAGCAGGTTGGTATCGCCCGAGCCCAGACTGCCGAAGCTCAGGTACACCAGCGGCCGGTCGTTGTTCGTGCGGAAATCCGGCACCGTATACGGCTCTTCCCGGCGCACACAGCCCTCCAGGTACTGAAAGCGCTGCTCGTCGAGCGGGTTGCGCCGCTTGTACTTGACCGGCTCCGGGTACAGCAGGAGATTCAGGTCGGGCGATGCTTCGAAAAACTCACCGAGCGGATAGGGCGCCTCGCCGCAGCTCGCGAGAAACCGGTTGAAGTCGTCGTGAATCGGCTTGATGACCTCGTTGAAGCGTGCCGTATACTTCGCGAAACACTCAGTATCGTGCTCCCCGCAACCGGACAGGTGCGGCGGAACAGCGGGATCCGCAATTTCGTTCTCACTGCAGGAAATGATGCGTACCCAGGGCACCCCGAACCGCTTGATCGCCGGAAACAGCACTACATTGTCGACACAGATAAGGTCCGGTTGCAGTTCGTCCAGCACCCGTGGCAGATCCTTTTCCGCCCACTTCGACGTATCGACGATCGCCTCCCAGCATTCCTTGACGTAGTTGTCGATCTGCTGGTAGGGCGTTTTGTTGAAGTTCGGAATGTGTCCGTTGATGAAATCCGCCCAGTACTTCGCCATGGCCTCGGGCTCCATGGGCTCCGAGAGGTTGACCTCGCGCTCTTCGAAGCCGTAACCCTCGAACACGCCGGCGAACCCGGGGTCGCGCAGAAATACGCAGCGGTAACCCAGCTCGGTACACGCCTGGGCGATACCCACCGAGTTCAGCGCCGGGCCGAAGGCACCTTCCGGGAAAAATGCGATCGTTTTCTGTTTTACCATTCCCTCCTCCGCGCTTTATCGGGCGCCGCACGCGTTTACTCCGCGCGCAACGTTCCCGCTTTGAAATGATCAGGCAGCTGTGGTGACAGCGCAGCCTCGCCGTCAACGCTGACCGGCGATGCTGGCTCGCACTTCGCGGCTGTGATGCCGGGCCACTTTCTCGCTCGGCGCCAGAGGCTCGGTGTAGAAGAAACCCGGCAGCTCGTCGTCCTCCTCCGTGAACCCCGCCGCGGCGTTGAACTCCGCCTCCAGCTGCAGTGCCTGCCGCCCCAGCTCGAGGAAAAAATCCACCTCGAGGTCGGTGCCGTGCGCGTCATTGATCGCGTTGACGATGAAATCCGCGTTCGGGTTCGTCACCGAGCGGCCAAATATGCACAGCCCCAGTGAATCGCTCGCCGCGGTGGTCTCCTGGGCTTGCAGGCTTGCGGCCACCAGCTCGTCGATCGATTTTCCCGTGCAGTCCATGGTCGGCACGTTGCCGGCCGTGTGGTCGGCGCCCTGCGCGGTAACCATCATGGTGATACCGGTGACTTCGACGACCCGCGGGTCGTAGGCGCTTATCGCCTGCTTCTTGATCACCGGCACGCGGGCCACGCCGAGGTGCTCGCCGACACGCGCCGTGCCCTGGGCGTACAGCCGTCCCTGCTCGCTGCCGTTGCGGATCTCCTCGAACACCCGCTCCATGAACGCGACATCGCCGAACTCCGCCATCCCCGACTCCATCAACACCGCCATCATGGCGCCGGTTTCGATGGTATCGACACCGAGGTCGTTGGCGATCGCGTTCATGCGCGCCAGATCGTCCGGATCGGTCAAGCCGCAGTTGGTGCCCATCAGGCCGAGCGTCTCGTACTCCACCGGCGACACGACCTCGTTGCCGTCCTTGTCGGCATACACGTTACTGCACTCGATTACGCATCCCGGCATGCAGGCGTGGGACTGCACCCCGCCGCGCGCGAGATTCTGTTCGCGGATGTAGTCACCGCCCATGCGCATCGGTTCCTTCTGCGTGTCGACCAGACGGCCCTCGCTGAAGTTGCGCACCGGCAGACCGCCCATGCGGTTCTGCACGTCGGCCATGAACGCGGTGCCCAGGTTTTTCATCGTCTGGATGGCTTCGCCCTCGAGCAGCTTGGCGCGGTAGGCCTTCACCGCGCCCATCACCTTCTTGCGGTCGTGCAGCTGCGGCATGCGGTCAAGCTCGACCACGATCGCCTTGACCTTCTTACTGCCCATCACCGCACCCACGCCGCCGCGCGCGGCGAGCCGTGAAGGTCGCAGATCGGTGTCGCTCACCGCGATCCCGGCCAGCAGCCCCTGGTACTCACCAACTGGACCGCACAGCACGACGCTGACCTTCTTGCCGTACTTATCGTGCAGCATCTGCGCCGCTTCGAAGTTGCCCTTGCCGAGATACGCCTCGGCCGGATCGAAGCTGACCGTCCCGTCCTTGGCGATGTGGATCACAACCCAGTCGGCAGAAGCCTTGGAGAGAGTGAAGCCCGCGATGTGCAGCTGCCCCAGCGCGAACCCCAGCGTGCCGCCGGCGTTGGCTTCCTTGATGCCCCCGGTGAGCGGGCTCTTGCAGCCGATGCTGATGCGATTGGCGTTGGAGAAATTGGTTCCGGCAAACGGCCCGGCGGAAAAAATCAGCGGGTTCTCGGGCGACAGCGGATCGACGTGGGCCGCGCCGCAGGCGAGCAGCGTTTTCGCGATCAGATAGCGTCCGGAGCGGGCGATCTCCTCCCCCTCCAGGACCTGCTTGTCGATGGTTCGTTTCTGTAAATCAATGTGCAGATAGTTGCGCATGAACCTCGTCTCAACCGCCGTCGTGGGGTTTGCCCGGCATTGCGCTTGCGGCGGGTCACTCGCGCGGCCGAGGCGTGATTATATCGTCAAATGCAGCCGCTATGATGCCCCGGGTGCGATCGCCGGCGCCGCGTGGCCGGTGCCGCGATTGCCCGTTAGAATGACCCGTATTGCCGGCCGGCGCACCGGGGGAAGGCGACAGGGTGGCTCCGCTGAGACTGATCTGCTGGGAAGGCTACGACACGCCGGCGATCGTCGTGCCGTTCGAGCGACGCCACGGCGTCGACGTGCACGCACAGACCCTGCTGTCCGACGCGGGAACGGCGGAGGCGATCGCCGCAGGCAGCGACCGCTACGACGTGCTCAATATCAACAATGCCTACGTGGCCGGGTATCTGTATCCGCGCGGGCTCGTGATGCCGCTCGACACGGCGCGGTTCGCGGCCGGTGCACAGCACCGCCTGGCCCAGTTCGAACGCCTCTACCGCTGGACCCGCGCCCCCGATACCGGCGAGCTGATCGGCATCTGTCAGCGCTTCGGCGCGTTCAACCTGGTCATCAACACCCGCGCGGTCTCGGTAGCAGCCGCCGAGGATCAGGGTTTCGCGCTGGCGGCGGACCCCGCCAACCGCGGGCGCTTCGGAATACTGCGCTACGAGGACTTCAATATTTTTCACCTGTGCATCGCGAGCGGCCTCAACCCGTTCGTGCCGCTTGACGACGCGCAGGAGCGTGCCTTCGAGGCAACCGCGCGCGCCTGGTTTGGCGGAGCGGCGCTGATCACGGATGACCATCACCGGCTGAACCGCGCACTCAAGCGGCGCGAGATCGATTTCTACCTCAGCGGCGGTACCTACACGGCGTCGCCCGCGCGGCTCGACGGCCATGACGAGATTCACGCGGTTACCCCGTGCAGCGGACCGATCGACGGGCGCGGCGGAATCGTGTTCGTGGAGATCACCTGCCGACTGCGCCAGCCCGAGCCCCACCCGCACGGCGAGGATTTTCTGGCCTACCTGGTCGAACCGGAAACGGCGGTGCGGGCGGCGCTGGTCGACGGCACCTGCAACCCGGTCGCACAGATGGGCGATCGCCGCGTGTTCGACGCGTTCTCGGCGAAACACCTCAATGCGATCCAGTGGGACACGCTGGAGCGGGATATCGCGCGCTGTGCCGACTACGACATTGTCCCGAACCACGCCAGCCTGCGAACGCGGCTGCGCAAGGTGGCGGACGCGCCGTGAGGCGCCGCGGCCCCCCTACCCGGGCAGGCAGGGCTGCAGAACAAAGTCGGCAAAGCCCTCGGGCAGCCGGGTTGCAGCATCGCCGCATGCCGCCGACAACTGTGACCAGGACAATCGCGCCCCGCGTAGATCCGCACCGGAGAAATCGGTGGCATAGAGCTCGGCATCGCGCAGATCCGCACCGCGCAGGTCGGCTTTACGCAGCGTTGCCCGGCTCAGTGTGGCACCCCGCAGCCGGGCACCCTCGAGCAGGGAGCCGCTCAGATTCGCCGCGTGCAGATTGGCATAGTCCAGCACCGCGCCCGTCAGGTTCACGGATGTCAGGTCGGACACGCTGAGCACGGCGCCGCGAAGGTCGGCGCCGATGAGCGTTGCACCGCGCAGGTCCGCCGCACTGAGGTCCGCCTCGGTCAGCCGCGCCTGTCGCAGGTCCACACTGCGCAGGTCGGCGCGAGGTAAAAGGGCGTGATAGAAGTCCGCACCCCCGAGAAAGGCGCCGGAGACCCTGGCGTCGTCGAGCAGCGCACCGCGAAAATCAGCGTTCGCGAATTGGGCCCACCGCGCATCCACGCCGCGCAGGTCCGCCCAGCGAAAATCCGCATTCAGCATCACCCGCCCGACGAGCTTGCGCGCGCCGGAATTGCGTGGCGCGGCGAGACCGTGGCCGGCTGCATTTGCCGGCGAACCGGACGGTGTTTGCGGCGCGGCCGCGCTGTGCGCGGCGGGCGCAGTCGGCGTGGTCGGAGAAGGCGCCTGCACTGCGCGCACGACCACCGCGCGCCCGGCGTTCTCCTGGCGTGGCGACGGCGGAAAAAGTGCCACACCGCCGACGCACGCGAGAGCACCTATCAGAGCGGCGCGACGGCCGTACGGCCGCGCGCGGTGGTCGTTAAGCAGTGCCACGCATCAACGCTCGCAGTTGCGCTCCGAGAGGGCGATCGTATCACGCCGGCCATGATGACCGCCGGGCGGTCACCCGGGAAACTCGGCAACGTCCGGCACGGGGCGCGCAATCGGCAACGGCGGCCCCCAACGCCACATGCTATTCTCGCCCCCCGCACGGGCCACATACAGGCTGTTCTCGTGAAAATTGAGCTCGACCCCGGCGAGGCGCGCGTAATCGGCTGCCTGCTCGAGAAGGAAGTGACGACACCGGAACAGTATCCACTGTCGCTGAACGCACTGCGCGGCGCCGTCAATCAGAAGAGCAACCGCGATCCGGTCATGAGTCTCGACGAGCGACAGGTGCAGGCGCTGGTCGACGGGCTCCGTAAAAAGCACCTGGTCAGCGACCGGTCCGGGTTCAGCGGCGGCCGGGTGACGAAATACAAACACCGTTTCTGCAACACCGAGTTCGGCTCGTTCAAGCTGGACGCGCAGGAGCTGGGCATCGTGTGCCTGCTGCTGCTGCGCGGCCCGCAAACGCCGGGCGAGCTGCGCAGCCGCTCCGGGCGGTTGTGCGAGTTCAGCGACGTCGAGGAGACCGAACGGGTGCTGGCCGGCCTGATCGCACGCGAGGACGGACCGCTGGTGGTCAAACTCGCCCGCGAACCGGGCAGACGCGAGTCGCGTTACGCACACCTGTTCGAAACCGGTGCGGTCCCGCAGCCCCGCGAGGCGCCGCCGGCGCCCCCGCCGGCCACGGCTGCGCCGGCCGCCGCCGCGCCAGTCACCGACCACGCGCAACGGCTGGCCGCGCTCGAGCGCGAGGTGAGCGAACTGCGTCAGGCGGTCGATCGGCTCGAGTCGGCGATGCGTACCGAGAGCGACGCCGGGGACCGCTAGCCCGCCTATTGCACGAAGGCGGCTACCGAGTAGTCATGTTTGACCGTGGAATCAATCGCTTGAGAGTGCCAGATTTCCCCTGAGGAGCGACAAATTGTCTGGAACATTTTGCACAGCGAGTCGCTGACCCGC
This sequence comes from Chromatiales bacterium, assembly GCA_024644045.1. Taxonomy (GTDB): domain Bacteria; phylum Pseudomonadota; class Gammaproteobacteria; order JAHELT01; family JAHELT01; genus JAHELT01. The sequence continues at coordinate 9,019 of JAHELT010000081.1, forward strand.
AGGGCGTAGGGCAGGGATGCCCGGAGTTATCCTTCGTGCAATAGGCGGGCTAGCGGCGCCGCGACACAACTCACAAAATTGGCGAAACGCCGCACCGGCACCAGACAAAACGGCGGTCGCCTGGCATGTTTTTCGCTAAACTTGCAGCGTGTCGCTACTCGACGTCTACATAGGGAAGCTGGAGTGGCCCGTCCCGGAACGCGCCTCCGAAGCCCCGATTCCCAACGCCGCACCGCGGCGTCTCAGTTCGTCGTTTCCACCCCCCAGCGGCACGCGCGAGAATCCCTACTTTCTGATCCTGCGCAAGATCGAGAAGGGCGACTACGCCGGACGCCAGATGCGCTGGGGCGCCTGGGTCGCCAAGGTGCGCAAAGGCCAGATTCACGAACTCATCGACGAGGTCTACGCCGGCGACCGGATCGTGCGCGATCCGGCGTACAAACCCCACCTCTCGGCGCAGCTGTCCGAGCTGCATTCGTGCCTGGAGTCGCTGGATCAGGACGTCGAGTACGCCCTGGTAGCCAACAAGCTGTAGCTCACGAACCGGCCAGGTAGCCGAGAATCTCACGGTCGGAGAGAATCTCGATTACGGCCAGGGAGACCGCGCCGTTATAGGCGCGCAGCACCGAGCCCGGGGTTTTGTTAGTCACCTTGATCCGCCGCATCATGCCGGATCCCGCCACCACCTCGATCTCCAGCCTGGCCTCGACGTCGAGCAGGCTCGATTCCGAAGCAGCCGACGTGACCCTGATGTTCAATAAAGTCGGCGCGTTCGCGGCGGTGCTGATCTGACGCTTCGCCAGCTCGCGGCTGGTGTTGATGACCACGGTTTCGGTAAGGTCTTTCAGCGTCCCGAAGTACTCGTTCACGCCCTTGGCGCCGAGCAGCACCTCCGAATCCTCCGGCTGCGCATTGATCAATGCGACCGGTCCACGCACGCTGACGCCGTTCAGCGCGGAGAAACTGCTCGGATCGGTGGTGAGCACCTTGGGCACATAGCGATGCTTCTGGGCGGAGCAGGCGCCCAGCACCAGGACGGCGATGACCGCCACGATCAATTTTCGCATTGCAGAGTTCTCCCTGGCTGGGTACCGGTCCCGGCGATGGTTATGCATGCACGCTGTGCTGGATTTCCGGCGCGCTCGGAGCTGCTCTAGAATACGGGAATCGCTGGCGGTGAACCAGCGCACCGGTGGGGTCAGCCCTCGCCGGCGGACAGCGCCTCCAGCGCACTGCTGCGTTGCAGCCACTCTTCTTCGGTCCGCTCGATCTCGGCACTCAGGGACTCGCGATCGCGCAGCAGATCCTGCAGCTCGCCGATGTGCTCCCTGTCGTAGAGTGCCGCCTCGCCGAGCTGATGCTCGATTTCCTGGAACTTGCCCTGCAGCCGCTGCAGGCGCCGCTCCAGCGCCGCGATCTCGGCTTTGAGGCTACGCGCCGCCTGCCGGTCGACCCGCTTGGGCCGGCGCGGCGCGGGCCTGGTGTCCGGACGGCTGAGCGGCAGATCGAGCCAGCTCTGATAGTCCTCCAGGTTCCCGTCGAAGCGGCGCACGCGCCCGGCGTTGACCAGCGCAAGGGTATCCACCGTGCTGCGCAGCAGATGGCGGTCGTGCGACACCAGCACCATCGCGCCCGCAAAGCCCTGCAGCGCCACGCTCAGCGCCAGGCGCATGTCGATATCGAGATGATTGGTGGGTTCATCGAGCAGCAGCAGGTTGGGTTTCTGCCAGGCGATGATTGCGAGCGCGAGGCGCGCCTTCTCACCGCCGCTGAACGTCCCCACCCGCTCCAGCGCCTTGTCGCCGCTGAAGCCGAAGCCCCCCAGAAAGGTGCGCAGCTTCTGTTCCGGGGCCTGTGAAGAGAGCCTGCGCACATGCGTGAGCGGTGTTTCGCCGAGGTCCAGGTCATCGACCTGGTGTTGCGAAAAGTAGCCGACACGCAGGTATGCACCCGGCTCGCGCTGCCCGGCCTGCAGGGCCAGCGCACCGGCGAGGGTCTTGATCAGGGTCGACTTGCCCGCGCCGTTGGGCCCGAGCAGACCGAGGCGGTCGCCGGGATGCAGCTGCAGGTCAACCCCGCTCAACACGGCGTCCCCGCCGTAACCGAGGGCCGCCTGCGCCAGTGTGAGCAGCGGATCGGAAGCCTTGCCGGCCTCCGGAATGGAGAAACGGAACGGCGAGTCGATGTGCGCCGCCGCGATCGACTCCATGCGCTCCAGTGCCTTGAGACGGCTTTGCGCCTGGCGTGCCTTGGAGGCTTTGTAGCGAAAACGGCGCACGAATTCCTGCATGTGCTTCACCTGGTGCCGCTGTTTCTCGTAGGCGGCCTGCTGCGTGGCCAGCCGGGCGGCGCGCAGCCGCTCGAACTGCGAGTAGTTGCCGCTGTACAGCGTAATGCTGCGCGCGTGCAGGTGCGCGATCGCGGTCGTTGTGCGGTCGAGGAACTCCCGATCGTGCGACACCAGCAGAACGCTCCCCTGATAGCTGCGCAACCAGCCCTCGAACCAGAGAATGGCGTCCAGGTCCAGGTGGTTGGTCGGCTCGTCGAGCAACAGCAGGTCGGAGGGACACATTAGCGTTTGCGCGAGGTTGAGACGGATTCGCCAGCCGCCGGAGAACGCGCGCAGCGGCCGTGAAAAATCCGTTGCGCTGAAGCCGAGCCCCAGCAGCAGCTGCTCGGCACGCGTTCTGGCCGTGCGTCCACCGGCGCTGTCGAGACGCTCGTGCAGCTCGCCCAGGCCGTGAAAATCCTCGCGCTCCTCGGCCTCGGCAATGGCGCATTGCGCGGTGCGTAGCGGCACGTCACCGTCGAGCACGTGGTCGAGCGCGGTGCGCTCGCTGGCCGCTACTTCCTGGGCCAGGTGTGCAATTCGCCAGTCGCGCGGCACGGCCACGTCGCCGGCGTCCGGCTCCAGGCGCCCCAGAATCAGCAGGAACAGGCTGGTCTTGCCCGCCCCGTTGGCACCGATGAGACCGATCTTCTGCCCGGCGTGGACGCGCAGGGATACGTTCTGAAGCAACACCCGGCCGCCTCGACGAAGCTGTAAGTCGGTCAATGCAAGCATTACTGATGCGCCAGTGCCGTATCGCGGCGCACCTGCACGCCGCAGTCCCTCGAGGCCCGCCGCGCCGCACGACCCGATCCGGGCCTGGGCGCGACAACCACTTGAATTCGCTGAGGCGGACTATACGTTGATGAGCCGATAGCCGTCACGCCGGCCCCCGTCTCGCGCGTCAGCGTGGCCGGCGCCGAGCGCCCGTTTTTCGGCTTGCGTCGCACCGACGGGTCGGCTAGTTTTGAATTTTGCACGCCGCCGGCAGGGCGGCTCGAGGACACCATGGCCCTAGATGAAGCAACCCGTAAGCAGATCGACTCGGTGATCGGCTCGAATCGCGTGGTGCTGTTCATGAAAGGCACCCGGCAGCAGCCGCAGTGCGGATTTTCGGCGACCACCGTGGGGATTCTGGACACCCTGTTACCCGACTACGCGACCGTCAACGTGCTCGAGGATCAGCAGATCCGCGACGCCATCAAAGCCTATTCAGAGTGGCCGACCATCCCGCAGCTGTACATCGACAAGGAGTTCATGGGCGGATGTGACGTCGTCAAGCAGATGTTCAACAACGGTGAGCTGCACGCCGCACTGGGCGTCGAGGCACCCGACCGCACGCCGCCTGAGATCACTTTGAGCGACGATGCGGCGAAAATGATGCGCGACGTGCTCGAGCAGCAGGCCGGTTTGGCTGCGCACCTGAGCATCGATGCGCGCTGGCAGCACAATTTCTCCCTGGCGCCGGCCGAAGGCCACGAGGTCAGGTCGGTGGCCAACGGCGTGGAGATCTACATGGATCTGGCGACGGCGCAGAAGGCGCGCGGGCTGCGCATCGAAGTGACGGAGAGTCTGCAGGGCACCGGATTCAGGATCGACAACCCGAACGCACCCCCGCCGGTCGGGCAGCTCGACGCCGGCATGCTCAAGGCGGCGCTCGACGCGGGCGAGCCGTTACACCTGCTCGACGTGCGCCCCCAGGAGGAAAGCGCGCGCGCCAGCATCGAAGGATCGCGCCTGCTCGACGAAGCGGGCGTCGCTTTTATCGAGACGCTGCCCAAGGATACGAAGCTGGTGTTCTACTGCCACGTCGGTCCGCGAAGCCAGCAGGCGGCGGAGTATTTCCGGCTGCAGGGCTACACCAACGTGCACAACCTGGTCGGCGGGGTCGACGCCTGGTCGCAACAGATCGATCCCAGCGTACCGCGCTATTGACGGAGGACGGCGTGCTGGACGGCCTCCGCACGCCGCCGCTCAAAAGCGTCGGCCGGCACGCCGCTGGCGCTCCAGATAGACTACCAGCCACAGAATACTGCCGCCGCCAAGCAGCAGGCCGAGCACCGGGCCGAGGGCCCCGGCAACGTGCCAGAAGTACAGCGTGTAGGCCTGAATGAGCAGAAAGGTCGCCCCGTAGCCGCGCAACATGCGCAGGTCGTGGCGCACGCCGAGCCACAGCAACAGCGCGTTGCCGCCGGCCCAGAGCAGATTGAAGAACACCAGCACCGCAACGCCGGGGCGATAGCCCCAGTCGCCGGCATCACCGAAGTTGCCGAACAACGACATCAGCCACAGTGACATCTCGGCGAAAAAGACGCCGCCGGAAAGCCAGACTTTGAACAATCCCCGGTAGCGCTGCAGCGGTCCGCTTTCCGCCCGGTAGTGGACGAACCCGATCGCGACAATGAGCAGGGCCGCCAGTAGAAAGCGTAACGGGTAGTGCATGCCGAACCAGTAGGCGCCCCAGCCCGACGCGTAACCGGTGAACCCGCCGAACCAGCAGAAGAAAACCACCAGCGACAGGATCTGCAGCAGCAGATTGTTGAGCAGGTAGGTGGCGATGAGCAGAGCCACGAGATCGATCAGCAGCAGCGCCGGCCAGTTGCCCGAGCCCGCGGAGTAAATGATTCCCAGCGTGAAGGTCAGGCCGATCAGGATGAATCCGGCGAGCAGCTCGAGTGCTTTGGCGGTCCAGTGCAGGCTTCTGGGTTTGAGCCGTTGAGCGGCATACACACAGACCACGAGCGCAACGGCGAGCATCACGGCGAGCTTCGGCAACGTGAACTCGAACAGTTCCCGCGCCATGATCGCCGCACCGGCGGCAATGCTGAGCGCACCGAAGATCATCAGCCAGCGTCCCAGCGAATGCCAGTCCCACAGGGTGGCGGGATAGCGCAGGATCAGTTGCTCGAATGTCTGGTGGTCGAGCGCGCCGTCCCGCAGGTAGCTCTGCAGCTCGCGCCGGACGACCTGCTTGAACCGCGCTGGCGACATCAGTGTTGGCGCGCGCCGCGCAGGTCGCGCAGCGCCCGCCACTCCAGCGATCCGCCGATCACAACCCCCAGCGCCCCGGCAAGCAGGAAAAACGTGCCGGCGGAAAGGCGGTCCCAGAAATGCTCGTACAATCGCGTGTACATGTCGATGCTCAGAAACACAACGCCGAACCCCGTGAACCGCGCGTCCTTGAAGCGCGCGCCCGCGACGATCTGTGCGATCGCGGCGGCCGTGAACACCAGCACCGAGAACAGCGTCGGGCGCGGGATGGTCAGAAACCACAGCGACAGGTTGAGGTAGAGCAGACCGAAAATCAGCCACAGCGAACCGAAGCCCTGATGACGGCGCAGGGCACCGGCTTCCAGACGGACCTCGTGCCAGTAGCCCAGCGCAATGCTGAGCAAGGCCACGACGGCCATCACCCGTTCATCGTGAATGTCGGCGAAGTACCATCCGTGACCGCCGTAGGCGTGCCAGCTGCCGACGCCGTGGAACAGCAGCAGCAGGCCGAGCAGCAACGGCCAGCGCAGCATGAAGCGGTAGGCAGTGGCGCCCGCAGCCGCCGCGGTGATCAGCATCAGCAGCGGCATCGCGTTGCCGTAGCGGTCACCGCCGGTGGCGACGTACACCAGAGACATACATCCGTAGACCGCCAGCAGGGCCACGGTCACCAGAATCGAACCGCTGACCGGGTGGCGCTGGGCCGGGTCCGTCGCCATGCGTACACCGAAGTAGCCGCTGAGCGCCGCCGCTGCACCCAGCAGCACCGCCATTGCCAGCGGTGAGTCGTTTATCGCCATCGCAATGGCCGACAGCACCGCTGCGCCGAGCAGCACCACGGCAAACAGCCCCAGCCATTTGAGCGCAGCGCCCAGCCAGTCGCGGCGCCCGTAGCGTGCGGCCAGCCGCTCGCTGACACTGGCGTCGATGATACCCCCGCGATGCCAGTCGTGGATCTCGGCGATCAGCTTGTCCTGGACGGATCGGCGCATTTGAGCGGTCGCAGCGGTAGGCCTCTAGGGGCGGCGCGTCAGGCGTGCCTCAGCCGGCACAGACATGACGACTTTATCGGCACGTCCGCGCGCGCCTTGACCAGGGTCAGACGGGGGGCGATCAGATCGGCCTCCGTGTGCTTGTTCTGGCGCCGCAGGCACTCGTGAAAACCGTGCAGGCTCCACACGTTGTCATGATGCTGACAGGCGCGAATCAGCGTGCCGTCGAGGCCCAGGTCGGCGCGGTAAACGGCCTCCGCTTCCTGCAGCCGGCCCTGCTCCAGCAGCAGCGCGCCCAGCGCGTGGCGCGCCGGCTGCATCCACCCCCAGGGCTCGTCGTAGGGCAGATCGTCGGCGAGTTCCGCGGCTCGTCGCAAATGCGCGAAGGCCGGGTCCACGTTGCCCTTGCGGTACTCGAGTTCGCCGTTCAGCATCTCGCTGGCAATCGCCAGAATGTCAAGGCAGGTGTTGTTGAACACGGTGCGCGATTCAGGCACCCGCTCGACTGCGGCGAGGAACAACTGCTTCTCCTGCTCGCCGGCAGCGATATCCCCCAGCACCGCATGCGCCAGCGTCCGGGCATAGTGCAGCATGGCGGTCGTGCTGCAGTAAAGCCCGCGGTCCTGCGGAAACGGCTCGGCAATGATTTCGTGCCATTTGCCGAAACGAATGAGGGCGTGCACCTTCATGGCCACGAAACCCTCCAGCCAGTCGGCCATGGGCGGGCTTTCGACGCGCAGCAGCGCTTCCGGGATGGTCTCGACCATCCCGCAGGCCGCATCCATGGCTGCCTGGTACTGGCCGAGCAGCATCGCCCCGTACAGCTTGAAGTGGTAGTTATGCGCGCGCGACAGCGTCTGGAAATTCATCGCGCCGCGACGCGCCAGGTACTTTTCGTCCACCGCGATGGCCGCGGAATTGGAGGTCACTACCTCGTAGTAGTTGCCGCACTGGGCATCGATGTGCGTGGGCATGTGCCTCAGGTGCCCGGCATCCGGCACCAGGTTGCGCAACGTGTCGGCGGCACGCAGCGCCTGTTCCGGCGCGGGCGACATTTCCAGCGCGTGGATGTACAGATGCAACAGTCCCGGGTGCTCGTCCGCGCCGGTCTGGCGCACGCGCCCCATTCCGTGCTCCAGGACCGAAATCACCTCCAGTGTGTCGGCACCCGGTGCGGGTTCGCCGCTGCGCAGATCCCACAGCGCCCAAGGTGTGCGGTTCATCATCGCATCGGCAAACAGCGTGCAGACATCCAGGTCGTCCGGAAAGGCCTGATGAACGCCGCGCATGGCGTCCGCATAGTCGTCGTTCCATGCGGTAAAGTCCGGCGGCGGCTCAGCGTGCGGGTAACGGCGGGTCAGCGCCGTGATCAGCGCCTGCTCGACATCACTGGCAAAGCCGATGCGCTCGAGCGCCTGCTGAGACGCCTGGTGCGAGGCACTCACAGTCTTGCGAAGATCGGCCTCGTCGAACTTGTCCCACTGCTTGTTGTAGTACGGCCCCAGGGCATAACTCAGACCCCAGAACGCCATAGCGCAGTCCGCATCCGCTTCGCTGGCTTGTCGAAAACAGCGCACGGCCTCCTCGAAGTCGAACGCGTAACACCAGATCAGCCCGCGGTCGAACCACAGCTGCGCGGCGGGCGACCCGGTCGAGATCCGGCGGCTGAACGTACCGAGGTCGAAATAGGCGTCCATCATTTTTCCATGACACTGGCGCTGCGCCCTCGCCACCCGGCACGCGCCATGAGCGTCAGCGCAGCGGCAAGAAACGACAGCAGCAGCATGAGCGCGAAGACCGTATCGTAGTGACCCTGCGTGTCAAACGCCACGGCGCCGGTCAGCGCGCCGAGGCCGCCGCACATGTGGTGAATCATGACCAGCAGCCCGCTCAGCGCACCCAGGTGCGCGCTGCCGAACGCCTGGCGAACGAAGATCAGGGTCAGCGGTGCGGTCATCCAGAACGTGACCCCGAAAAGCAGCGCGAACACCGCAATGGAGGGGGTCTGCTGGTGCAGCAGAATCGCCCAGAAAAGAGCAACCCGCAGCACGAAACAGGCAAGCGTCGCCCACACGGGTCCGGACCGGTCGCTCCAGGCACCCGCGAGCAGCACGCCGAAGAGCCCCGTAAGACCCATGAAGGCGAGCAGATTTCCGGCCAGCAGATCTTCTACACCGCGGTCCTGAGCAAACGCCACGACATGTGTGGACACGAAGAAATCCTGAAAACCGCAGATCGCGTAGATCAGGGCCAGCGTCCAGAAGTGACGGGTACGCAGCGCCCCCGCGAAGGTGCCCCGCGCGTCCCTTGCCCGTGGCGGCGCCGCGCGCCCGGAACCCACCGTCAGCAGGATCACCGGGATCAGCAGCAGGTGCACGATCCCGAGCCAGCCGTACACGGCCCGCCAGCCGATGTCGACCAGAACCGCGGCGAAGCCGGCGATCATCACCAGCTGGCCGACGCCGGTGCCGGAAATCGCCACCGCGTTGGCCAGCCCCGTGCGGTTCGGAAAGCGGCGGTTGACGATGACCCCGATCGGGGTCAGCGACGCGATGCCGTTGCCGACCGCGAACAGTCCACCGTACAGCACCAGCGCCTGCCACGGCGCCTGCACCTCGCCCATGAAGCCGATCCCGGCCGCGCTGAGCGCAAGGCCGGCGCCGAGCACGGTGCGCGGGTTGTACCGGTCCGCGAGGCGACCGGCGACAAACATGCAGGCGGCCGACACTGCCAGAAACACCGCCACAGCAAGCCCGATGGTGCTGCGCCCCCAGTGCAGCTCCTCGGCCATGGGTTTAAGCGTCAGCCCGATCGCGAAGCGCGCCCCCCCGCTGACGAACAGGACCAGGAAACCGCTCACCAGGATCGCGGTCGCAGCCGCCGGCAAGCCGGGGAGTCTACGCATTCGCGGCGGCCGGGTTGTCGACGATCTGGCTCAGACGCCCGCCGGGCGCCGTTCCGGCTTGCGACGGCAGACGTTCGCGCGCGGCGGCCTGCAACGGCGCAGGCAGAGCCGCGGGCACGACGCAGCGCCCTGGTTATCCAGCTGTGATTTCAACGCCCCGGTGTCGACGTCGTTCATCGTGGTGTCGCTGCCGCACGGATGGCCCATTGTTCACGTTGCGCAGCGAATGTCGAGCGATCGCGCAAAACCGCTTCAACGCGCATGCGTTTGCGCGCACAATGTTCGGCGCCGGCAGCAACGCCTGAAGCGGCTGGCCCCGTTAACCGGAGGAGCGGTCTATGTCTGACGACCGGCGGGTATCCGCCCACTACACGCACGGCGATCTGAGTTCGACCATCCGTGCTGCCATCGACGCCAGCGGCAAAGTCTTCGACAGTCTGAGCATCGAGGACCTGGCCCCGGTCGATGAGTTTCATATCGGCGGTCGCCAGGCGTCGGAAGATTTCTTGAGTCAACTCGACCTGGACCCGGGCCGGCAGGTGCTCGACGTCGGTTGCGGGCTCGGCGGCGCGGCCCGTTTCGTTGCGCGACGTTTCGGCAGCCGTGTCACGGGCATCGACCTCACGCCTGAATACGTGGCTACGGGTACGGAAATGAACGCCTGGGTGGGACTCGCCGGGCAGATCGAGCTGCACCAGGGCAGCGCCCTGCAGATGCCGTTTGCCGAGCGCTCGTTCGATCGGGCTTACATGTTGCACGTGGGCATGAACATCGCGGACAAGGCCGGCCTGTTCCGGGAAGTGTTCCGCGTGCTCACCGACGGTGGCAGCTTCGGCGTGTACGACGTCATGCGCGTGGGCGACGGGGAGCTGGCCTATCCGGTCCCCTGGGCGGGCAGCGCTGCAACCAGCGCGGTCGGCCGACCGGCCGAGTACCGCGATGCGCTGCAGGCGGCCGGCTTTTCGGTTGCCGCCGAGCGCAGCCGCCGGGACTTCGCGCTGCAGTTCTTCGAGCAGCTGCGTCTAAAATCCCGCGCGGCCGGGGGGCCGCCCGCGCTCGGCTTACACATCCTGATGGGCACTGAGGCACGGCACAAAGTAGATAACATGCTGACCAACATCGAGGCGGGCTTAATCGCTCCGGTGGAGCTGATCGCGCGCAAGAACGCCTGAAGCAGATGGAGGGGCGTCCACGCGGCCTGCGCTACTGCCACTCGACCCCCCGGCAGGGTACTGGATAGGTTGTCGCAAACGGCGTGTCCGGCAGCGGCACGCTGCTGTCGTAGCAGGTCACTATACCTGTACCCCGTTGCCAGTAGAGATGCGGGTTCACAGGATGCAGCGCCCGCGACGCCGCGGCGCGCAGAATCTCGAAGTGCAAATGCGCCATCCCGCCCGACAGCAGTCCGCTCCTGCCGAGCGTCGCAATCTGCTGACCGCGGGCCACGCTTTCGCCGACCGCCACCAGGCGTTCAGAGAGATGAAAGTAACGGCTGTTGACCGATCGCCCGCGCGCGTCCTTCCCGTGATCGATGACCAGGGTGTACCCGTACATGGGCGAAAATCCGGCATCGATCACCCGCCCCCTGGCTGGCGCGATGACCGGCGTGCCGTGGGCGGCGCGTATGTCCAGCCCGTTGTGGCGCCCTGTCGAGCGGCCCTGTTCGCGCTGGGTGTCGGGGTGCCAGGGTGAAAACCCCTGGGAAATCGACGGCGCGGCGGGCGGCATGCTGACGGTGATGGAACCCGCTTCGCCGGCGTCTCCGTCCAGCGCCGCCCTGCCGAAACTGACGCAACCGGCCAGCAGCAGCAGCAGGCTGCAAAGGCTGGCCACGCATACACGGTTCGCGCCGCGCTTCAGGTCGCGCCGCGCGAGGGTGTGGTGAGCGTCCACTCGACCAGCTTTTTCATGACTTTGCCGAGCGCCGTGTCGAAGGCATCGACGATGGCCTGCATGCTGTCGTTTTCGACCGCCACCACGCGCTCGAAATTGCGCGAAGCAATGATGTCCTGCTTGGGCTGGCGGATCAGCTTGGCATTCAGGCGCACGCGCACTACGCCGTTCTTTCCGCCGCTGTCATACTCGACCTGAAACTCGCGCAGCTCCGTCTTCAGATTGTAGTCCGAGCGCAGCCCGATCGCCTGACGGCCGATGGCGACGATCTTGCCGGAATTCTCAAAGCTCTCGACGATAAGCGTCTGCACCATTTTGGGCGCACGGCTGCTCCAGCGGCTGCCGGCAACGTACTTGAGCTGCGTCGGTGACAGGCGCACCACGATACGCGGCGTGTCCAGACCACGCGCGGCGACCGGCTCCTCGATCACG
>JAHELT010000082.1 GCA_024644045.1 Chromatiales bacterium
CAATCTGGGTGCGTCCACGATCACCGCGTTGGAGAACGGCGACATGGAAGCGCTGCCACCGGCGGCGTTCGTACGCGGTTACGTGCGCTCCTACGCCAAGCTGCTGGAGCTGGACGTCGATGCGCTGCTCAGCGCGCTGAACCACGTCGGCAACGCCGATCCGGAGATCACGCCGGTCACCGGGCTGGGCTCCCAGCGGGCGAGCAGCGATCCCCTGATGCGCTGGATGTCGGTCGCGGTTTTCTGCGTGCTGGCGGTGATGGTGGTGATCTGGTGGCAGACCAAGAACGGCGACGACCGCGCGACCGTACCGACGTCGACCGAAACGCCTCAGCCGCCGGTGCAGTCCCAGGAAATGCTCGCCCTGCAGCGGGAAGCGGCAGCGCCGGTGCAGCCCGCAACGACGGAAGCGTCCGGCGAGCCGGAAACGGTGGCGGCGGCGCCGCAGCCCTCGGTCGACCCGCAGCCCGCAGACACGGCGGCGCTGACGGGCGGCGAACAGGGGGTTGGTGCCAATGTGCCTGAGCCGGGGTCCGCCGAGCCCGCTGCGGAAAGCCCGGCCCTCGCGCCGATGTCCGAACCGGCGCCCGAGCCCGATGCACGACCGGTTGATCCCGGTTTTGCGGCCGAGCCCGCCGTTGAGCCGGCAGGTACGGTGGTCGCGGTCGGCGCCGCCGGCGACGAGCCGGCTGGGGTCGACGCGTCGGGCGAAGCCATGACCCCGGCGGATTCCACCCCGGGTGATGTCGTCGCCGCCGGTGCGGAGGCGGGGGGCGACGAACTGGTGCTGATGATCGACGGCGCGAGCTGGGCCGAAGTACGCGACGCGCAGGGCCGGAGGCTGTTTTACGGAATGTACGACTCACCGGCGCCGCTGCGTCTCACCGGGCAACTCCCGTTCGTCGTCTTTCTGGGCAACTCACCGGCGGTCACGGTGCTGTTCCAGGGTGAAACGCACGACCAGTCCGCCTTCAATCGAGCCAACAACACCGCCCGCTTCGCGGTTGACGGCAGCGGACTTCGAATACCTTAGCGGCACCCGCTGAGGCACACCCGCAATCGGGCAACGCGCACGATGAGCCAGCGTATCGAGACTTTGCGGGGCATGCACGACGTGCTGCACACCGAGGTGCACGCGTGGCAGGCGTTCGAAGCCCAGGTGCGTGCAGTGATGAGCGCGTACGCTTACCAGGAACTGCGCACGCCGATGCTGGAGAACACGGCCTTGTTCAAGCGCTCGCTGGGCGCGGCGACGGACATCGTCGAGAAGGAAATGTTCACCTTCGTCGACCGCGACAAACGCAGCATCTCACTGCGCCCGGAGAACACGGCGAGCTGCGTGCGCTCGGCGATTCAGCACGGTTATCTGTACCAGGGGCCGCTGCGCCTGTGGTATGGCGGCCCGATGTTCCGCCACGAACGGCCGCAGAAGGGTCGCTACCGCCAGTTCCACCAGGTCGGTGTGGAAGCCTTCGGGTTTGCCGACCCGGATATCGAGTTCGAGATCATCGCCCTGGGCGAACGTCTGTGGCAGGCGCTCGGTATCGCCGGGCACATTCGCCTGGAGCTCAACACGCTCGGCACTGCCGAGGAACGGGCGGCGTACCGGGAGACCCTGGTTGCGTATTTCTCTGCACACCGGAGGCAGCTCGACGAAGACAGCGCGCGCCGTCTGCAGAGCAATCCGCTGCGTATCCTCGACAGTAAGAATGCCGACATGCAGGCACTGCTGGCGGATGCGCCGAAGCTGTGGGACAGCCTGGGCGATGCGTCGCGCGTGCGCTTCGAGACGCTCTGCGCGATGCTGAAGTCCGCCGGCATCGGCTACCAGATCGTGCCGCGGCTGGTGCGTGGACTCGACTATTACACGCACACCGTGTTTGAGTGGGTGACCGACAGCCTCGGCGCTCAGGGCGCGGTGTGCGCCGGCGGACGCTATGACGGGTTGATCGAGCAGCTTGGCGGACGCCCGACCCCCGGCATCGGATTTGCGATGGGCGTGGAGCGGCTGCTGCTCCTGATCGAGGCGGGCGGCGTGGGCGTGGCCCCGCCGCAGCCCCACGCCTACCTGTTGCTCATAGGTGAGCGCGCCGGTGCCGAAGGCATGGTGATCGCAGAGAAGCTGCGCGATGCGGTACCCGGACTGCGGCTGCAGACCCAGTGCGGCGGTGGATCGATGAAGAGCCAGATGAAGCGTGCCGACAAGAGCGGCGCGGCGCTCGCGCTGATCGTCGGCGACAGCGAGCTGGATGACAACAGCGTGACGTGCAAGCCGTTGCGCGAAGCGCGCGAGCAGAACGCGCTGTCGTTCGATGAGTTGACCGAGACGTTGCGCGGCATCGTGGCCGCGGAGCCTTAACTTGCGAGGAATGGCCGGTGGCTGAGTTCGAGACCGAAGAACAACAACTGGAAGCGCTGCGCAAGTGGTGGCAGGAGAACGGGCGTGGTGTGCTGGCGGGGGTGGTGCTGGGGCTCGGTGCGGTCGCCGGCTGGCGCGGCTGGATCTACTACACCGAAGCGCGCGCCGAGAGCGCTTCGAGCGTCTACCAGTCGCTCATGCAGGACCTGAGCGCCGAGGAGTTCGGTGCCGTGGCGGAGCGTGCCGATGAATTGATCCAGGAGTACACCGCAACCCCGTATGCGGAGCTGGCCGCGCTGGGCGATGCCCGGGCCGCGGTGGAGCAGGGCGATTACGAACGCGCGAAGACCCGCCTGCAATGGGCGCGTGACAACGCCAATCAGGACAACATCCGCCACATCGCACGGATCCGCCTGGCGCGCGTGTTCCGCCAGACCGGCGATGTGGATCAGGCGCTGGCGACCATCGAGCCCGAGTTTCCGGTGGCGTTCCGCGCCGCCGTCGAGGAGTTACGCGGTGACCTGTACCTGGCCAAGGGCGACCGCGACAAGGCGCGCGAAGCGTACCGCGAAGCGCTCGCCGCCCCCTATTCGAGTATCGATCGCGGGCTGGTCGAGATGAAGTTCAATGACCTGCGGCGCGACGAGCCCGATTCATAGCGTGGGGGGCCGGACATTATCGCGCCGGGCGTACCGAACGCCGGGCTTCGGGTCGCTTTACGCCGCACTGCTGCTGGTGCTGGCGTTGCCCGGCTGCGGCTCTACGCCCGAGCAGGAACCGCCGGCCGAGTTGAACCCTTTCGAGCCCCAGGCCCGGATCGCGCGCCTGTGGGGCGACAGCGTCGGGGACGACGAAGAATTCGACCTGACCAACTTGCGTCCGTTCGCGCACGGGGAAACCGTGTACGCGGTCGACGCCGGCGGCGCGGTGACGGCCTATGCGCTGAAGAACGGCGATCAGCTCTGGCGGCACGATCTGGACCGGACGATCTCCAGCGGTGTGGGCGGAGACGGCGAACGCCTCTGGGTGACCACCCGCGACGGAGATCTGCTGGCGCTGTCGGCGAAGAACGGCAAGCTGTTGTGGTCGGCCAGCGTGGCGAGCGAAGTGATCACCGTGCCCGTCGTCGGCCAGGGGAAAGTGATCGTGCGCGGCGTCGACGGCCGGGTGAGCGTCTTTGACGCGGTTGCCGGCGGCGCGTTATGGGAATACCGCAGCAACGTGCCCGTGCTCAGCCTGCGCGGCGTGGGCGAACCGCTGATCAACGGCAGCGTGGTGTTCGCGGGCCTGGACAACGGCCGTGTGGTCGCGCTGAACCTGAACGATGGCACGGTGATCTGGGAGCAGACGATCAGCGCGCCGCGCGGACGCTCGGAAGTGGAGCGCCTGGTCGACGTCGACAGCGCACCCGTGGTGGATGGCGATGCGCTGTTCGTAGGCGGTTATCAGGGTCGCATCGTGCTGCTGGCTGCCGGGAACGGAACCACGCGCTGGTCGCGCGACATGTCGACCAACAAGCCGCTTGCGCTGGACCGTAACAGCGTGTTCGTGGCTGACGAGGAGGGCGTGGTGTGGGCGCTGGAGCGCAACACCGGCAGCGCGTTGTGGAAGCAGGACCGCTTGCTACGCCGCCGGCTCACGGGGACGGTGGTGCACGCCGAGTATCTCGCTGTCGGCGATTTCGAGGGTTACGTGCACTGGCTGTCGCGAACCGACGGCCGGCTCGTCGCCCGCCGCCAGGTGCACGACACGGCGATCAGCAACGCCCCGCTCGTCTACCGTGATCTGCTGCTGGTCCAGAGCCGCGGCGGTTACCTGGCGGCGCTGCGCATCGTGCCGCTCGTCGAGGTCGAATACCCCGCGAACTGAGCGGCGCTTCGCGCTAAGCTAAGGCGCTCGATCCCTTTGTTTCGCGGAAAGCGAGTTCGGTCGCCTGAGGTCCTGCCCGATCATCCCGAACGGGGAAGCAAGCGTCCGGGATGAGTTTATGGTCCGTAAGTTACGCGCGCGCTGGCTCGATGCACTCCTCGTGCTGATAGCGATGGGTGCGCTGTCGCTCGTGTTTGCACCGGCCGTCGTCGGCTACCTGGCCGTGAACCGCCTGGACGCCGCGCTGCAGCGGCTCTCCCTGCTGAACAATGTGCAGTGGACGCTGGTGAGCCGCGACCAGGGTTGGTTCCAGTCACGCCTGCATACGGAGCTTACCTTCGCGGACTACGCGCCGCTCCAGACCAGCATGGCGGTGGAGCATGGCCCGGTGTTGCCGGGCATGCTGGATGCGCAGCGCTCACCGTTTCTGATGGCGTTTGTCCGCACGAGGTCCGAAGACGCAGGTGGCCCCCAGTTCCGGGCGGCGCTGCAGTTCAACGGCGACTGGTCCGCCAGGCTGGATTCCCAGGATCTGGCGCTGCGCCCGCTCGGCGGCAATCCGGGATTGCCCGTCACCCTGCAGTCGCTGCAGGCGGATCTCAGTTACACGGCGCTGCACCGCGCGCTCGGGGTACGCGCCGCCGCCGACAACGGCAGCATCGGCACCCGCAGTGAGTTCGCCCAGCTCACCGGTCTGGCGGCGCTCGGCGAGTACCGTGTGGACGTCAGCGGCTGGTTGTTCGGCGATACCTCGGTGCGCGCCGCGCGTATCGTGCACCCGCCCTGGGCGGGCAGCGTGACGGGGTTCGAGCTGGCTGCCTCCAGTACCGAGAACGGCCCGTCGGCGGCGGCGAGCGTTGCGCTGCGCGCCGCCACCGGCCACTTCTTCGAGCGCCGCTTCGGCGTGATGGAGCTCGATGCCGTGGCGCGCAACGTGTCGTTGAACGAGCTGCGCACCTGGTTTCACCGCAGCGACTCCTTCTCGCAGCGCGCGCTGCGGCGGCTTCTCGTCAACGCCAACGTGCGGGTGTCCCAGTTCAGGATCCGTGACCCGGACGGTGACTCGCTGATGCAGGCCTCGGCCAAGCTCACCACCAGGCCCGCCAGTCCGCGACCGGCGATTCACCTTTCGCTCGATCTGGATGCCTCACGGCCGTTCGCCGAGTTCGTGTTCTGGCACGGTGCCAAGCGCACCCTGGGACGCTCGGTGCTGTTCGGCAAGCTGAATGAGCTGGAGGCGAGCGAGCAGTCGGAGGTGGCCCGCGCCTCGGCGGCCCGCCAGCTCTCGGTGCTGACCTCGCGCGGCTATCTCACCTGGAACCGGGGCTGGTACCACGCGCGCGTGCGGTTCGACGGCGACGCCTGGACGCTCAACGACCGTCCCGTGAACGTGAGATAATCCACGGTTGATCTGCTGACTGGAACCTGCACCCCCAATGTACATAGATGCGCCGCATGCCGACGACGGGCGTGCGATGAACAATGTGGTTGCCCTGGTAGGACGCCCGAACGTCGGCAAGTCCACGCTGTTCAATCGCCTGACCCGCTCGCGCGATGCGCTGGTCGCCGATGTCCCGGGCGTGACGCGTGATCGCAAGTACGGCTACGTGCGCGCCGGCGAAGCGAGCTTCGTGGTGATCGACACCGGCGGTCTGAGCGAAGATACCGGTGACATGCATGCGGCGACCGCCCGTCAGGCCAAACAGGCCGTGGCGGAAGCGCAGCTGGTGGTGCTGGTGCTGGATGCGCAGGCGGGGTTGACGGCCGCGGACGAGCTCATTGCCGCGGCGTTGCGCAAGCGCGGCAAGCCGCTGATCCTGGCCGTCAACAAGGTGGACGGTCTGGACGAACGCACCGCCGTGACCGAATTCTTCGCGCTCGGCGTGGATACCCTGGAACCGGTCGCGGCGCTGCCCGGCCGTGGCATCCAGCGCCTCGCCCACACCATTGCCGCACAGCTGCCGCCAGTCGAGGCCGCCGCGCCGCCCGACAGCGGGATCCGCATTGCCGTGGTCGGCCGCCCGAACGCCGGCAAGTCCACGCTGATCAACCGCCTGCTCGGCGAGGAGCGGTTGATCACGGCCGACGTGCCGGGAACGACCCGTGACAGCGTCTACGTCCCGTTCGTGCACAAAGGCGAGCAGTACACCCTGATCGATACCGCGGGGTTGCGCCGGCGCGCACGCGTGCAACAGGCAGTGGAGAAGTTCAGCGTCGTGCAGACGCTGGATGCGATTGAGCGCAGTAACGTGGTAGTGCTGATGCTGGACGCGGCGGAGGGCGTCGCCGATCATGACATACACCTAATCGGCCACGTGCTGGACGCCGGCCGCGGGCTGGTCATTGCAGTGAACAAATGGGACCTGCTCGACGACTACGCGCGCCGCCGTGTGCGCGACGAGCTGGACCGGCGCCTCGCGTTCATGGGCGAGTGCGAAACGCACTTCGTGTCCGCGACGCAGGGGCGCGGCGTGACTGCGCTGCTGCGTTCCGCCCGTCGCGCGCACCGCGCGGCGACCCGGGAGTTTGCGACCAGCGAGCTGACTGCGCTGCTCGAGCGGGCGGTGCAGAAACACCCGCCCCCGCTGGTGCGCGGGCGGCCGATCAAGTTGCGCTACGCGCACCAGGGTGGGCGCAACCCGCCGGTGATCGTGGTTCACGGCAACCAGACCGACCGGCTTCCCGAAGCCTATGCGCGGTACCTGGGGAACTTTTTCGCCGATGCGCTCGAGCTGCGCGGCACTCCGGTGCGCATGACCTTCCGGGGCGGCGACAACCCGTACGCCGGCCGGCGCAACCGGCTCACCAAGCGCCAGCAACAGAAACGCAAACGCCTCATCCGGCACCGAAAACAGGCCAGAGCATGACCTCGCGGACACCCCCCCTCGCCCGGCGCATGAGCGACATCGCGCCGTTTCACGTCATGGCACTGCTGGCGCGCGCGCATGAGCTCGAGGCTGCCGGCCGCGACGTCGTGCACATGGAGATCGGCGAGCCCGACTTCGCCAGCCCCGAGCCGGTGGTCGAGGCGGGCCTGCGCGCGATCAGCAGCGGGCGAACCCGCTACACTGCCGCCGTCGGGATTCCCGAGCTGCGTGAGGCCATCGCCGCACACTATGACCGGCATTTCGGCGTGGCGGTGGACCCCGGCCGGGTCGTGGTGACGCCCGGGGCCTCGGGCGCGCTGCTGCTGGCACTGGCCGCGACCGTGAATCCCGGAGAGGAGGTGCTGCTGACCGACCCCGGTTACCCGTGCAACCGGCACTTCGTCCGCTTTGTCGAGGGCTCCCCCGTGTCGCTGCCGGTCGATGCGGCGAGCCACTACCAGCTGAACGCGCAGTCCGTGGCGGACAGGTGGGGCGAGCGCACGCGCGCCGTGATGCTCGCATCGCCGTCCAACCCGACCGGCACCACCCTGGGTGCCGGCGAGATCGCCGGGATTCTCGACACCGTGCGCCGGCATGACGGCTATCTGATCCTCGACGAGATCTACCAGGGTCTCGTCTACGACGCCGCGCCCTCGAGCGCGTTGTCGATCGGCGACGACGTGATCGTGATCAACAGCTTTTCGAAGTACTTCTACATGACCGGCTGGCGGCTCGGCTGGCTGGTGGTGCCGCCGCATCTCAGCGAGGCGATGGAACGCCTGGCGCAGAACCTGTTCCTCTCGCCGCCGGCCCCGTCGCAGTATGCCGCATTGGCCGCGCTCGACCCGGACTGCGATGCGCTGCTGGCCGCGCGACGCGACGCGTTCGTGGAGCGACGGGATTTCCTGATTCCGGCGCTGCGCGAGCTGGGGTTCAAGATCCCGGTCACGCCCGGCGGCGCGTTCTACGTCTACGCGGACTGCTCGGGTCTCACCGGCGACAGCTTTGCGTTCGCGCTCGATCTGCTGGAGAAGCAGGCCGTGGCGATCACCCCGGGGGTCGATTTCGGGGTGCACCGCGCGGAGCACCACGTGCGCTTCGCATATACGACGACGGTCGAGCGGCTGGCGCTAGGCGTCGAGCGCATCGGCGCCTACCTGGGGACTGTCCCCCGCCGCGGGTAACCGGGCCCGATGCGATTGGGGGTCGGCAAGCCGGCGAGTGCGCCCACTGCCGCAACCCGGGACTGTCCCCCATGTGCCACCGTACTAACCCGCATGTTGCAAGAAAGCGGCCACGAGTCCCCTGCGTTTCATAATCAAATCAAACCGTTACGCAGGTACTTGTGCATTATTGCCAAGCTGCAGTTTGTCCCTGTTCACTTTCAGGAAAAATCTGGCGTCGCCATCCGACGTCGATAGTGGCGAACGATCCCGCTTGCGCAAGAGTCCGACTATTTCTCTGCACGCGATCGTCCAGTCGACTTAGCCAGATTTTCCCTGAGAAGCGAATCCTTCGTGCAACATGCGGGCTGATGTCAGCTGCCGGCTGCTCGGCGCGGGGGCGCTTTGGTGCCGCTCAGCTGGTCCACCCAGAGCGCTGTGGCTCCGGCCACGGCCGCTGGCATGACGAACAGATTGAGCACCGGAATCATCGTCGCAGTGACCGTCGCTGCGCCGAACCCCAGCGCCAGCGCGCGGCGCGAGCGCAGGCGCTGGCGCAGTTCCTTGAAGAGAATGGCGTGATTGCCGGCCGGGTAGTCCACGTACTCCAGCGCCAGCAGCCAGCAGCTGAGCACGAACCAGCAGGGCACCGCGATCAGGTTGATGCCCGGCACCAGGAGCAGCAGCGCGAACGGCACCATCCAGGCCACCAGGTACAAGAGCTTGCGCAGCTCCGACAGGAAGGCCTCCAGGATGGTCCCGAACACGGCCAGCACCCGTCCGCTGGAAGGCGGTTTGTTACCGGTCAGGGCGAGTTCGACCCGTTCGGCGAGCAGGCCGTTGAAAGGCGAGGCGATGAAGTTCGCCAGCAGCACGAAGGTGTAGAACGCGATCAGCAGCATGGCCCCGCCGAACAGGATCCACAGCAGGTAGCGGAGCACGGCGATATCGAGGAAGTCGGGCAAGTAGGCCTCGAGCTGTGCGGCGAACCAGTCGGCCCCGAACCAGATCAGCGTGCCGAACACCAGCACGTTGACCGCCAGGGGCAGCGCGACGAAGCGGCGCAGCCCGCGCCGTTTGAACAACGAGAAGCCGACAAACAGGTAGCGCATTCCGCGGTAGAAATCGTTGAGCATCGCCGCCCCAGGGGTTGTTATTCTCGCAGTGGTCCGTGGCGGGAGGCGCAATTTAGCGCGCCTTCGCCGCTACGCGAATGATATAATCCCGCCCTTGGTGCGAACAGTCCAGACTTCCCAGCGTTGTGCTTGATATCGCCGTGGCCAGCCCGGCGAGCGGCGCATATCGGTTTGGCCAGACGGGCCGGACGCAAGTCCCCCCGCCGCACTACGGGCCTGCGTCCCGGGGTCGCAGGTGAGGGGAAGGACACGGCGTTTGTGCGCCGTATAACTTGAAGAACAATGCGGCTCACGCGAATCAAGCTTGCCGGCTTCAAATCGTTCGTCGATCCGACCACCGTGCACCTGCCCAGCAGCCTGATCGGGGTGGTCGGTCCGAACGGCTGCGGTAAATCCAACGTCATCGATGCGGTGCGCTGGGTCATGGGCGAGTCCTCGGCCAAGCACCTGCGCGGCGACTCGATGGAGGACGTCATTTTCAACGGGTCCTCGGCGCGCAAGCCGGTGGGACAGGCCTCGGTCGAGCTGATCTTCAACAACGCCGACGGCAAGCTCGGCGGCAAGTACGCCAACTACGTCGAGATCTCCGTCAAGCGGCAGGTCTCGCGCGAAGGCCAGTCGGTGTACATGCTGAACGGCTCACGTTGCCGGCGCCGCGACATCACCGACATTTTTCTGGGTACCGGGCTTGGGCCGCGCAGCTACGCGATTATCGAGCAGGGCATGATCTCCCGCCTGATCGAGGCCAAACCGGAAGAGCTGCGGGTCTACGTCGAAGAGGCTGCCGGGATTTCCCGCTACCGCGAGCGCCGCCGGGAAACAGAAAACCGTATCGCCCACACGCGCGACAACCTGGAGCGCCTGGACGACCTGCGCGAGGAGATCGCCAAGCAGATCCAGCACCTGGATCGCCAGGCGCGCGCCGCGGAGCGTTACAAGCGCTACAAGGAGGAAGAGCGCCACAAGCGGGCCGAGCTGCTGGTGCTGCGCTGGCGCGAGCTGCAGGCCGAGGCGCAGGAACAGGACCGTGCGCTGCAGACCAAGCAGACCCAGCTCGATGCGGTCGTTGCGGAGCAGCGGCGCTGGGAGGCGCAGCTGGAGCGCGACCGGACGCGTCTGCATGAGGCCAACGAGGGTCTGAACGAAGCGCAGGCCGTGTACTATAAGGTCGGTAACGAGATATCGCGGGTGGAGCAGACAATTCAGCACCACCGCGAGACCACCGAGCGTCAGCAGCGCGAGTACGACAACGTCAGCGCCGCCCTCGCCAGCGCGAAGCAGGACGTGGAGCAGGACGGCGAACGGCTGCACGAGTACCAGACCGCCATCTCCAGCGATGAGCCGGCGTACCAGGTGCTGCTGCAGGAACAGCAGCGGTCCGCGGCCCAGTTGGCGAGCGCGCGGCAGTCGATGCGTCAATGGGAGGAACGCTGGGACGACTACACCCAGCGTGACAGCGAAGTACGCCAGCGCATCGAGGTGCAGCAATCGCGCATCGAGCAGCTCCAGCGACACAGCGCCCAGACGGGGCAGCGCCGCGACAAGCTGGCGGCTGAGCTGCGCGAGCTGTCCAGCACCGAATTCGGGGTTGCCCGCACAGCCAGCGAGACGAAGCTGCAGCATTCGCGCGAGACCGCGGAAAAGCTGCAGAGTCAGGTGGATGAGGCGAACGCACGGTTGACGCAAGCGCGCGAAACGTTGCAGCAGACACAGCACCAGCTGAACGAGACGCACAGCGAGCTGCAGGACCTGCGCGGGCGCCTGGCCTCGGTGCAGGCGCTGCAGCAGGCGGCGCTGGGCGGTGAGCAGGAGTCGCCCGGCAACCGCTGGCTCGCCGCGCAGGGATTTGCGCAGCGCCAGCGCCTGGCGCAGCGCCTCGAGGTCGACAAAGGCTGGGAACTCGCCGTCGAAACCGCACTGGGCGCCTATCTCGAAGCCACCTGCGTGGCCCCCGCGAGCTTCCGCGCCGCCAGCTTCGAGGCGTTGACAGAAGGTCACGTCCTGCTTATCGAGGAGGGCGCTGATGCCGTGCCCGCGCCTGACGGGACGCTCGCCGCACGCGTGCGTGCACCGGTCCCGCTGACCGACCTGTTGCGCGGCATCCAGACGGCGGACGATCTCACGGCCGCGCTCGCGCGGCGCGAGCGGCTCGGACCCGGCGAATCGATCATCACGCCGGCCGGCGAGTGGCTTGGCCGCGAGTGGGTGCGCGTCACCCGGCGCGGCGATGCGGACGACAGCGTGCTGGCGCGCGAGAAGGCGTTGCGGCGCCTGCAGGCTGCGCTGGAAACGGTGGACGGCCGCGCCGGGACGCTCGAAACGCAGCGTACCCAGTACAGCAAGGCGCTGGAGAAGCTGGAAGCGCAGCGAGAAAGCCTGATCAGCGAGCTGGCCACGGCGCATCGCGAGGTGGCAACGGACGAGTCGGCATTCAGCCAGCTCAGCGCCAGACAGCAGCAGACCGAAGACCAGATCCAGCGCCTGCAGCGCGAGATCCAGGAGCTCGAGCAGCAGCTCGAGAACGACGAGCACGAGCGGCAGACGGCGGAGCACATTCTGGAAAGCGCCGGTCGCGATGCCGAAGCGCACGAGACGGAGCGCAGCGAGCTGTCCCGGCAGAAAGAGCAGCTGCTGGAAAGCCTCGACGATGCGCAGCTGCAGTCGCAGAGTGATGTCGATGCCGGGCATGAGATCGCCGTGCGCGTGGAATCGATGCGCAGCGCATTGCAGACGACCGAACGGCACTTGACCCGCATGCGCGAGCAGCTGGTGCACCTCGAGGAGCGCCGCGATCAACTGCACGAAGCGCTGGCGCACGCCGACGAGCCGCAGAGCGAGCTGCAGAAGCGCCTGGACGAGCTGCTCGAGCAACGCGTCGAGGCGGACAAACGCCTGATCGATGCGCGGCGGACGGTGGAGAGCATCGAGAGCGCACTGAGTGAGGCGGAGCAGTCGCGAAGCGACAAGGAACAGGCCGCGCAGGATGCCCGTCAGGCGCTTGCCGACGATCGTCTGCAACTGCAGGCGCTCAAGGTGCGCAGCCAGACGTTCGAGGAGCAGCTGGCCGAAACCGGCTTCAAGCGCGATCAGCTGATCGAGGAACTGGCCGAAGACGCCTCCGCCGAGGCCTGCAACGAAGCGCTGGCCGGGCTGGAACGGCGCATCAACCGGCTGGGTGCCATCAACCTCGCGGCGATCGACGAGCACCGGGAGACGCTGCAGCGCAAGGAGTACCTCGACAGCCAGTACGCCGACGTCAACGATGCGCTCAACACGCTGGAAGAGGCGATTGCCAAGATCGACGCCGAGACGCGCTCGCGCTTCAGGGCGACCTACGAACGCGTGAACGCGCGCCTGCAGCAGGTGTTCCCGCGCCTGTTCGGCGGCGGGCAGGGCTTTCTGGAAATGACCGGCGACGAGCTGCTCACGACCGGCATCGCGGTGATGGCGCGCCCGCCCGGCAAGCGGATTTCGAACATCCACCTGCTGTCCGGCGGCGAGAAGGCGTTGACCGCCGTGGCACTGGTGTTCGCGTTCTTCGAGCTGAACCCGGCGCCGTTCTGCATGCTCGACGAGGTGGACGCGCCGCTGGACGACGCCAACGTCGGCCGCTACTGCGAGATGGTACGGGAAATGTCCGAGCGGGTGCAGTTCATCTACATCACGCACAACAAGACGACGATGGAACTGTCCGATCACTTGATGGGCGTCACCATGCAGGAGCCTGGTGTGTCGCGGTTGGTATCGGTGGACGTGCAGGAGGCGGCACGTCTGGCAACCGCGTAGGTCCGGTGCCTGCTGCGGGTAAACCCGGTGGACGACTTACGCTGGATTCTGCTGATCGTCGGCGTGGCGCTGGTCGGGGGCATCTATCTGATGGGTCGACGGCGCGGTGAGCGCGACGAGAGCCTGCTCGATGCCGCACACGACATCGATGTTCCCGACGCCGGCAAGCGCCCCCTGCCCACGCAGGAACCGGAAGAGCTCGACGGAATCACGGAGCAGCTGGAGCAGTTGACCGACCTGCTCGCGGATCCGCCGTCCGCGCGCACCAGGGGCGGAAGCTCGCGCGCACAGCAACCCGGGGCGCAGCCTGTGGCCGACACGCCGGAAAAAATCGTGGCTATCCACATCGCGGCACCGCGCGGCGGCTGGTTTTCCGGTGCCGACCTGTTACGCGTGTTCGAGGCGCGCGGCTACCGCTTCGGCGAGCACGACATCTACCATTCGGTTCACGAAGGGCGCACCGTGTTCAGTGTCGTCAACATGGTGAAGCCCGGCTCGTTCGATCCCGCTACGATGGACGAGTTCGAGACGCCGGGCATTTCGCTGTTCCTGCGGCTGCCCGGGCCGCTCGCGGCCGCGGTGGCGTTCGACATCCTGGTGGCCGAAGCCAATGCGCTGGCGCAGATACTCGGTGGCTCGCTGCAGGATGCGAGCCACAGCACGTTGACGCCGCAGACCGTGCAGCACCTGCGCGAAGGGGTGCTGGAGTTTGCCCGCCTCCGCGGGCGAGCGCATCGCGACGATGAGTAGTCCGAGCGGCGTTGCCCCAGCGCTGCTGCCGGGTCAGGTCCGAAGCGGCCCGGGCATCAACCCGCCCGTGTAACCCATGGCGGCTGTCGCGAAATTACGCAAGCGCGCCGCGCAGCTGCGCGAGGCGGTCGACCACCATAATCACCGCTATCACGTGCTCGACGATCCCGAGATCAGCGACGCCGAGTACGACGCGCTGTTCCGTGAGCTGCAGGCACTGGAAGCCGAACACCCGGCGTTGCGCACCGCCGATTCACCTACGCAGCGCGTGGGTGCCGCGCCTGCCACCGGGTTTGCCCAGGTGCGCCACGAGCTCCCGATGCTGTCGCTGGCCAATGCGTTCAGCGACGAGGAGCTGGCCGAGTTCGACAAGCGCGTCCGCGAGCGCCTGCAAACCGAGGACGCCGTCGCGTACTCGGCCGAACCCAAGCTCGACGGCGTGGCGGTCAGCCTGCGCTACGAGAAGGGCGTCCTGGTGCAGGCTGCAACGCGCGGCGACGGTACCACCGGTGAGAACATCACCGAGAACGTGCGCACGATCCGCAGCGTCCCCCTGCGCTTGCAGGGCGGGGCACCCGCGCTGCTCGAGGTGCGCGGCGAGGTCTACATGACCCGCAAGGGGTTTGCGGCCATCAACGTCAAGGCGCGCGAATCCGGCGACAAGGTGTTCGCGAACCCGCGCAATGCCGCCGCCGGCAGCCTGCGGCAACTGGATTCGCGGATCACCGCGAAGCGGCCGCTGGCGATGTACTGTTACGCGCGAGGGGTGACCTCGAGCGACGTGTCGTTCGACACGCACGCGCAGGTGCTGAGCGCGTTTCGCGAGTGGGGCTTGCCGGTATCGCCCGAGATCGAGCTGGTCACCGGCGTAGCCGGCTGCAATGGTTACTACGAAAGCATCGGCAAGCTTCGCGCCGAGCTGCCCTACGACATCGACGGCGTGGTTTTCAAAGTGAATTCGCTCAGGGCGCAGGCCGAGCTCGGAACGGTCTCGCGCGCGCCGCGCTGGGCGATAGCGCGCAAGTTCCCCGCCGAGGAGGCCGTCACCCGGTTGTTGGATGTGGGGTTTCAGGTCGGCCGTACGGGCGCGGTGACACCGGTGGCGCGGCTCAGCCCGGTGACGGTGGGTGGCGTCACGGTCAGCAACGCTACACTGCATAACATGGACGAGGTCGAGCGCAAGGATGTGCGTATCGGCGACACGGTCGTCGTGCGCCGCGCCGGCGACGTGATCCCCGAAGTGGTGCGACCGCTGAAGGAGAAACGCCCGAAAGGGGCGCGCAAGCCGAAAATGCCCAAGGTGTGCCCGGTATGCGGATCGGCGGTCGTACGCGAATCCGAACAGGCCGCCCACCGCTGCACGGGCGGTCTCTTCTGCGGGGCGCAGCGCAAGCAGGCTATCTGGCACTTCGCCTCGCGCCGGGCAATGGACATCGACGGATTGGGCGGCAAGCTCATCGAGCAGCTGGTGGACGCGGGCCTCATCGAGCACGTCGACGATATCTACGCGCTGCAGCTCGAACAGCTGCAGGACCTGGAGCGCATGGGCGAGAAATCGGCCCGCAATCTGCTCGCCGCGCTGGAAAAGAGCAAGCAGACCACGCTCGGCCGCTTTGTCTACGCCCTGGGTATCCGGGAGGTCGGCGAGACCACGGCACAGACGCTGGCCGATCATTTCGGGGACCTGGACGGGCTGATGCAGGCCGACGAGGAAACGCTGCTGGACGTCGCCGACGTGGGACCGGTGGTGGCCGAGCACGTGCAGCAGTTCTTTGCCGAGCCCCGCAACCGAGAGGTCATCGCGGCATTGCAGCGTGCAGGCGTACGCTGGCCTGCCGGGACCCCGCGAACCACGGATCGCCCGCTGAAAGGCCACACTTACGTGCTGACGGGCACCCTCGAAGGGCTGACGCGGGATCAGGCGAAAGCCCGGCTGCAGGCGCTGGGCGCGCGCGTCTCCGGCAGCGTCTCGGGCAAGACCACCGGGGTTGTCGCGGGCAGCAATCCCGGGTCGAAACTGGACAAAGCGGAGGCGCTGGGCGTTATGATCATGGATGAGTCGGAACTCGAGGCGTTGTTGCAGGCGCACGAAGCATCATGAACCTTGCTAACCTGGCGTGGCGCGCGGCGCGATTGTACGGTGAACGCCCGGCGGTCACGCAGGGTTCGCGCACCGTCTGCACCTATGGCGAGCTGTACGGAAGGATCGCCGCGATCGCGGGTGCGCTGCGCACACGCTACGGTCTGAAGCCTGGCGATCGTGTAGTGCTGTTCATGCACAACACGCCCGAGTACGTGGAACTGCTGTTTGCGTGCTGGCACGCCGGGCTGATTGCGGTACCGGTAAACGCAAAGCTGCACGCCGATGAGCTTGCTTACGTGCTGGGCGACAGCGAAGCCAGCCTGTGCTTCGTCAGCGACGGCAGGCAGGCCGCCGCGGCCGCGGCGGACCCGGGCATCCCGCTGATGGTGACCGGGTCGAAGGCCTACACCGCACTGTACGAATCCAAGCCGGGGGCGCTCGCGGATGTCAGCGAGACGCAGACCGCTTGGCTGTTCTACACCAGCGGAACGACGGGCAACCCGAAAGGTGCGATGCTCACGCACGAGAACCTGCGTGCCATGGTGCTGTGCTATTTCAGCGACGTGGACGGTGTCGCGCCGACCGATTCGATTCTTCACGCAGCGCCCCTGTCGCACGGCTCGGGCCTGTACATTCTGCCGCACGTCGCCCAGGGGGCGTGCAACGTAATCCCCGAGAGCGGCAGCTTCGATGCCGCGGAGATTTTCACGCTGCTGTCTGCGCACCAGAACGTGTCGATGTTTGCCGCCCCGACGATGGTCAAGCGCCTGGTTGCCGCCGCGGATGACGCGCGTGGCATCGAGAACCTGAAGACGCTGGTCTACGGCGGCGGCCCCATGTACCTGGCGGATATCCAGGGCGCGCACGCGGCGCTGGGGTTCCGGCTGGTCCAGATCTACGGACAGGGCGAGAGCCCGATGACCATCACCGCGTTGAGCAAGTACCACCACCGCAATACGCAGCACCCCCATTATACCGAGCGCCTGAAGTCGGTAGGGGTTGCGCAAACGCTGGTGGCCGTGCGCATCGCCGACGGGGACGATGAGCCGCTGGCGGTCGGCGAAACCGGCGAGGTGCTGGTTCGCGGTCCGAGCGTGATACCGGGCTACTGGCGTAACGAGGAGGCGAGCCGCGAGGCCCTGCGCAACGGCTGGCTGCACACGGGCGATCTCGGCACCATGAACGGCGACGGGTTCGTCACCCTGGTGGATCGCGCCCGGGACCTGATCATCAGCGGCGGTGCCAACATCTACCCGCGGGAGGTCGAGGAAGTGCTGCTGCGGCATCCGCACGTGGCCGAGGTCGCGGTGGTCGGGGGCCGCGACGAGGAGTGGGGTGAGCGCGTGGTTGCCTTCGTCGTCAAGCAGGCTGACGTCGGCAGCGACGAGCTGGACAGTTTCTGCCTGCAGCACGTTGCCCGCTTCAAACGACCGCGTGACTACCAATTTGTCGACGCACTGCCCAAGAACAACTACGGCAAGGTGCTCAAGCGCGAGCTGCGAGAGCGGCTCGACCAGGGAGAACCCCTCACCCCTGACCCCTCTCCCCCGGGGAGAGGGGAAAAGAAGTAGGGCCCTGGCGGGTCAAAGACAAGAAACGGTCCGCCCCGCAGTACCACCCCTCTGCCATAGGGAGAGAGGAACGGGGGTGAGGGAAAAAACCCCTCTCCCGGCGGGAGAGGGGTCAGAAGTGAGAGGAGAAGGGCCGCGAGGTATTTCTCCCCTCGCTATCGAGACGGTGCCGGTGGCCGGTTGAAAAAGAGTTCCCCTCTCTCCGGGGGAGAGGGGTCAGGGGTGAGGGAGATCGGCTTCAGAAGTTCTCAACCCTGCCACGCCATCGACTGACACGCACGAGCAACCCCAGGCTCAGCAGGGCAAGGGCCCACAGGCCGGTGGCGGACGATCCGCCGTGCCCGTGACTGATGGTGTGGCCGTGGCCCGGCGAGGGCAGCGTTAGGGGCGGCGGCGGGGGATTGACGTAACTGTCGGCGATCGCGTCCTCCAGCGGTACGCCGGTCAGCGACAGCGATGCGGGACCGTTCTCGACGAGCAGGGCGTGCGTGTGCGCGTCGTAAACGCCGACCCGGAAATCATAGCGGCCCGGCGGATAACCGCTTTCCCAGTCGCCATTCACGCGCAGGATGTCGTGCGGCCCCGTGCCGTCGACCAGGAAACCGGCCGTCGTATGCTCGTGCAGCCAGGCGCCGTGCGGCACGCGCACATCGATGCGGGCATACACCAGCTGGCTCTGCCCGGGCATGTCGACATCGATGTCGAGCGCGAAGCGGTGAAAGTAGCCGTCGTAATCCCGGTCCTCCAGCAGCACGATGCCGGTGAACAGTGAGACGCCCGCGCTGCCCCCGGATTCATACCCCAGGTCCTCGAGCGGCAGCGCCGCGAGGTCGGCGTCGGCGTAAGGGTCGGTGCTGGCCACCAGCCGGTGGCTCCCCGCTTCGTACAGATCGATGGCGATAGCGTAGTAACCCGGCGGATAGCCGGTGGTCAAGGTGGTGTTGACCTCGTACTCGTCGTCGCTGGCACTGCCGTCGATAACGAAGGTATCGGTGGTGTAGTAGTGGTAGTAGGGGCCGCCCTGGTAGCTCAGGTACAGACGCGCGTACACGTCGGCACTGAAATAGTAGGTATCGGCGTCGAACACCACTTCGAAGCGATGATAGAAGCCGTCGGCATCGTCGTCGCGCAGCAGCACGACGTGAGCATCGTAGATCGAGTACTCGGCACTGTCGGGCGTCACCGTCAGCGGCCGCACAGCCTGCTGCTGAATTTGCCGGTTTGCCGTCTCGGGTGCGGTCGCGTCCGTGTAGCGTGCGCCCCGGTCGCTGCCCGGGGCCGCTTGCGGCACGGTGTCGGCCGGCGCGGCCGCGGTGGCCCCGCCGGCCGTTGAATAGGCGTTACGCAATGGCTTGCCCGCTGCTGCCGCACCGCTCCCCGCGATGAGCGCGGCGCCGGTAACAAGGACGACGACGAGTTTTCTTGCCTGCATGACTGCTCCCCATTCGGCTTTGTGGGGAGCATTGCAGCATGCGGCGGCTGAACCCTCGCTGAACGCTCTGCTGCGGGGCTAAGCGCTCAGCGGCGGTCCTGAAAACAGGGTGCGCAGATTGTCGGGCACGTGCACGGAAGTTTCATTGGCGAGGTCGGTGTATACCCAGACGATTTCCCCGGTGCTGAACAGCGCGGCATCGTCCGTTGTCAGCAGCGCCAGCGACCACGTGACGCTGCTGTTGCCGATCCGGGGTTGGGCCACGGCGATTTCGAGCTCCGTGTCGAAGCGAATCGGGCGCACATAGTCGACGCGGGCCGTGACGAGCTGGAAATCGTGGCCGGTGCGCGCGGCATGCTCCACCTGGTTGAACGCGAACTGGCGCAGGTACTCGGTGATACCGATGTCGTAATAGACCATGTAGTGGGAGTTGTATACGACCGCCTGCGCGTCGATTTCCGAGTAGCGGACGCGCAGACGGTGGCGGAAAGGGTACTGTTCCGGCGAGAACACCTGTTGCATGGCGTGTCGGTCAGCCCGAGGCGCCGTGCCGGGCCAAAGCCCACTCGACGTGTTCACGCACGAGCGGCGAATCGTGGGTGCACCGCTTCTCGAGCGCTGTCACGACGGCGGGGGAGGTCGGCGCATTGCCCAGCGCCACGGCGATGTTCCGCAGCCACCGCGCGTGGCCGATCCGGCGGATCGCCGAACCCCGGGTCCGCTGATCGAAATCCTGCTCGCTCCACGCAAACAGCTCGGTCAGCGGGGTGCGGTCGAGCTGGTGGCGGATGGCGAAATCCGCATCCTCGCTGGCGCTCGAAAAGCGGTTCCACGGGCACACCAGCTGGCAGTCGTCGCAGCCGAAAATGCGGTTGCCCATCGGCTCGCGCAGCTCCACGGGAATGGGGCCGTGCAGCTCGATGGTCAGGTAGGAGATGCACCGGCGCGCGTCGACCTGGAACGGTGCAACGATGGCGTTCGTTGGACAGGCATCGATACAGGCGGTGCAGGCGCCGCAATGCGACTGCGGCGACCCGGTGTGCACCGGCAGCGGCAGATCGGTGTAGAGCTCACCGAGGAAGAACCAGGAGCCGGCGTCGCGGGTGAGGAGGTTGCTGTGCTTGCCGATCCAGCCGAGCGCGGCCTTCTGCGCCAGCGCTTTCTCGAGCACCGGCGCGCTGTCGACAAACGCGCGATAGCCGAACGGCCCGGTCTGCTCGGCAATCCGGTCGGCCAGGCGTTGCAGCCGCTGGCGGATCGTCTTGTGATAGTCCCGGCCGAGCGCATAGCGCGACACATAGCCGAGCGTGGCGTCCTCGAGCACGTCCCGGGGCGCCGCGCCCCCCGGCGCCATGTAGTTCATGCGCACGGATATGACGCGCAGCGTGCCGGGCACCAGATCGGCGG
>JAHELT010000009.1 GCA_024644045.1 Chromatiales bacterium
GCGTGGGCGCGGTTTGCGACAGCAGGTAGGCGCCCCAGGCGAGGGTTAGCGCGAGCACGTCGCTCAGGTTGTGCGTGGCATCGGAGATCAGCGCCACCGAGTTGTAGAGAACGCCCGCGCCGGCCTCCAGCACCACGAACGCCGTGTTCATGGCGATACCGAGCTTGAAGGCGCGATCGTAGTTGGCGGGGGAATGTGCGTGGTCGTGTGCCATGTCGCGCTCGCGTTTGTGGAGGCTACCGGCGCTTGTCCACGACCCGCTGCGCCTTGCCGAGCGAGCGCGGAAGGGTCTGGGGAGCGCTCACCACGACGTTGCACGAGATACCCACGTACGATTTGACAGCGCGCTGGAGTTCCGTCGCAAGGTCTGCGCCTTCGTTGTGCGGGGTGTGCTCCACGTTCACCGTCAGCTGGTCGAGGTTGCCCTCGCGGCGCAGTTCCAGCTGATAGTGCGGCGCCAGTCCGGGCGTTTTCAGAATCAGCTCCTCGATCTGGGTGGGGAACACGTTGACGCCGCGCACGATGAACATGTCGTCGCTGCGGCCGGTGACTTTTTCCATGCGCCGCATGGTGCGCGCCGTGCCGGGCAGCAGCCGGGTGAGATCGCGCGTGCGGTAACGGATCACGGGCATCGCCTGCTTGGTCAGCGAGGTGAAGACCAGCTCGCCGATCTCACCGTCCGGCAACGTGGCGCCGGTCTCGGGGTCGATGATCTCCGGGTAGAAGTGGTCCTCCCAGACGGTCAGCCCGTCCTTCGTCTCGATGCATTCCTGCGCGACGCCGGGGCCGATGACTTCCGACAACCCGTAGATGTCGATCGCGTCTATGCCCATGCGCTCTTCCAGCTCGCGACGCATCTCGTTGGTCCAGGGTTCGGCGCCGAAGATGCCGATGCGCAGCGACGAGGCGCTGGCGTCGAGCCCCTGGCGTTCGAACTCATCGGCGATGTTCAGGCAGTACGAAGGCGTGACCATGATGATGTCGGGCTTGAAGTCCTCGATCAACATCACCTGCTTCTCGGTCTGGCCGCCCGACATCGGTATGACCGTGCAGCCGAGGCGCTCGGCGCCGTAGTGAGCGCCCAGCCCGCCCGTGAACAGGCCGTAACCGTAGGCGACGTGACAGATGTCCCCGGGCCTGCCCCCGGCCGCGCGGATGGACCGCGCCATAACGTGCGCCCAGGTGTCGATATCCGCCTGCGTGTAACCGACCACGGTCGGCTTGCCGGTGGTGCCGCTGGAAGCGTGTACGCGTACCAGCTGTTCGCGCGGTACCGCGAACATGCCGAACGGGTAGTGCTCGCGCAGGTCCTGCTTGACCGTGAACGGAAACTGCCGCAGATCGTCGAGGCGCTGCAGATCGGCGGGCGCAATGCCCGCGTCATCGAACGCCGTTTTGTAGAAGGCAACGTTGTCGTAGGCGTGGCGCAGCGACCACTGGAGGCGTTCAAGCTGGAGCGTGCGCAACTCCTCGGCGCTCGCGGTCTCTATGGCTTCCAGCCGGCTGCGTGGATCGTCGCTCATGTTCTGCCCCGTGTGCTCAGTCATCCGGAACGGCCTCTCCGGCCGCGGCCACGACCGGCTCGTTGAGACGGTGCGATTTGCCACGGAACAGCGCCACCGTCTCGCCATGCTGGTTGCTTACCGTTATGTCGAACACCCCGCTGCGTCCCCGCACGACGCGCTGCTCCGCGCTCGCCGTCAGCGTATCGCCGATCTGCGCCGGCAGCAGGAATTCGATGCTGCAGCCGGCCGCCACACTGACCACATTGTAGCTGTTGCACGCGTGCGCAAAAGCCGTATCCGCGAGCGTGAAGATCAGGCCGCCGTGGCAGATGGCGTGGCCGTTCGCCATGTCTTTACGCACCGTCATGCGCATCACCGCCGAGCCCGGCGCTACTGCCACCGGTTCGATGCCGAGCAATGCCGCGCACCTGTCATCCCGGTGCATGCTTGCACTGACGGTGGCGGCGATCTCCTGCGCGCTGGGCGGCTGCATGCTTCAGGCGCCGGTGAACCGGGGTTCGCGTTTCTCGAGGAACGCGGCGACGCCCTCGCGGTAGTCCGCGCTGCGGCCTGCCTGACGCTGCAGATCCCGCTCCAGGTCCAGCTGCACGTCGAGCGAGTTGCTGCCGGCCGCGTTGATCG
The DNA here is from genome assembly GCA_024644045.1 of Chromatiales bacterium. Classification (GTDB taxonomy): domain Bacteria; phylum Pseudomonadota; class Gammaproteobacteria; order JAHELT01; family JAHELT01; genus JAHELT01. Next base: position 2,148 of record JAHELT010000009.1, read on the forward strand.
CCTGCTTGATCCTGGCCAGCCCGGCGGTGGGCTGAGTCGCCAGGTGCCGGGCCAGACCGCGCGCCCTCGGCATCAGCGCCTCGTCGGGCAGACATTCCCAGATCATTCCCCACGCCGCGGCCTGCTCCGCCGGCAGCTTGTCACCGAGCATTGCCAGTCCCATCGCGCGGGCCCGGCCCCCAAGGTGCGGCAGCAGCCAGGTGCCGCCGCTGTCGGGTACCAGGCCGAGGCGGCAGAACGCCTGCACGAAGCTGGCCGAGCGCGCTGCCAGCACGATGTCGCAAGCCAGCGCGATGTTCGCCCCGGCGCCGGCCGCGACTCCGTTCACCGCGGCGATCACCGGGAGCGGCAGGCCGGTGAGCGTGCGGATCAGCGGATTGTAGTTCTGCTGCAGCGAGTCGCCCAGGTCGGGCGCCCCGGCTGCAGCCGTCTGGGCGCGGTCCTGCAGGTCCTGGCCGGCACAGAACCCCCGCCCGCGTCCGGTGAGGAGCAGGCAGCGAACGGCCGGCTCCGCCTGCACGCGCGCCAGCGCATCGCGCAGCTCGCCATGCATCTCGCCGGTGAAGCTGTTCAGTCGATCGGGCCGGTTCAGCGCAATTTCGGCCACGCCGTCGGCGATTTCGAGCTCGATGGTTCGGTAGGTCATTGCAGTCCTCGCGCGTGCCGGCGGCGGGCGTTCATGGCCGGTCGCTGCTGGTGTAGCCGGGCCGCCCGAAGGTCGCATGAAAAGATACAAAATATCCACCTGCATTCCCAATCGTGTATCTCCTACGGCGGGCAGCGCCCTGCGTTGCAGAGTTACGCAAAGGGGGATCGGCAGGCGGGCAGATGAGGTCATGCCTCGTGGAGGCCGCGACCGTCGAACGCCTCGGTGACTACACGAACGCGGACCGGAGTGCGCCGCCCTACGCGCGCGCAGGGCCCCCCGGCCCGGTCGGCGAACGCGCGAATCGGTCAGCGGTTCTGGAAACGCGCCTCGCGCTTGTCGACGAAGGCCTGCATGCCTTCCTTCTGGTCGGCGGTCGCAAAGGTTGCGTGAAACAGGCGCTTCTCGAAACGCAGCCCCTCCAGCAAAGTGGTCTCGAACGCGCGGTTGACGCTTTCCTTCGCCATGTAAGCGGCCACCCGGGAGTAGCCGGCAATCACGTTGGCCGTAGCAATCGCATCTTCCAGCAGCGCGTCGTTGTCCACCACGCGCGTTACCAGGCCGGCGCGCTCCGCCTCCTCGGCATCCATCATCCGTCCGGTCAGGCACATCTCCATCGCCTTGGCCTTGCCCACCGCGCGGGTCAGGCGCTGGGTACCGCCCAGACCCGGGATAGTGCCCAGCTTGATCTCCGGCTGTCCGAACTTCGCGTTCCTGGCGGCGATGATGAAATCGCACATCATGGCCAGCTCGCAGCCGCCGCCCAGCGCGTAGCCGGCCACTGCGGCGATTACCGGCTTGCGGCAACGTTCGATGCGTTCGGCCTCGTCGCGCAGAAAATCGCCCAGGTAGGTGTCGACCAGGTCCAGGTCTTTCATGTGACTGATGTCGGCGCCGGCTGCGAACGCCTTCTGATTTCCGGTCACGACGATCGCGCCGACCTCGTCGTCCCGTTCTGCATCATCGAGCGCGCGCGCAAGCTCGCTGATCAATGCGCTCGACAGCGCGTTCAGAACGTCGGGGCGGTTGAGCGTGATGAGCGCGGCGCGCTCGTGCAGCTGGTAAAGAATCGTTTCAAAACTCATCGGTTCCTCGTCGTGTCTTTGGATTTGTACAGTGGCTGCAGGTCGCTGACTTCGATGCGCCTGCGTCCGGGTTCCGCTTCGCTCAGCGGCTCGACTGGCTGCAGGCTGCGTCGGCTGCGCAGCGCAAGTTCCTGGTAATCCTTGGTGCCGCGCTGCTTCCAGGCGAGCTCCTCGTCGGTGACGCTGCGTACGATCTTCCCTGGCACGCCGGCAATCAGACTGCGCGCGGGGGCCTCGAAACCGGCCTTGACGAACGCGTTGGCCGCAACGATGCTTTCCGCCCCCACGGTGACGCCGTCCATGATCGTCGCGTTCATACCGATCAGCACGTCGTCTTCCAGGGTGCAACCGTGCAGTACCGCGGCGTGACCGATATGCCCGCCTGCGCCGATCACCGTGTCGCAGTTCGGAAAACCGTGCATCACGCAACAGTCCTGCACGTTGCTGCCGGGGTGCATCACGATTCTGCCGAAGTCCCCGCGCAGCGAGGCCAGCGGGGCGACGTAGCAGGCGGCCGCCACGATGACGTCGCCGATGAGCACGGCGTCGGGGTGCACGAAAGCCGTTGGGTCAACGACCGGAACGATACCGTCGATCGCGTAGATGGGCATGGCAAGGCTCCGCGCCGTACAGCTGACAGTCGGCGATTATACGTGATCCGATGCACGCGCCGGCCCGCGTACCCGCGTGCCGCGGTGCGCGTGGTGCTTTGTCCGGGCTTGGTCTATAGTGAAAGCCGGGCGCAACAGGGGTTCCAACAATGTGCGGCGACAGTACGCTTTACCCGATGCTCGGCGTGGGCGCCTTCATGGTCATGTTCTGGGTCGGTTTCGTGCTGGGCTACGAGGCCGGGCTCGGGTGTCTGATACTGCCCTGTGGTCTGCTGTTCGGTGCGCTGGGCACACAGCTCGTCGTCAAGCTGGAGCGGAGCGCCGGCGGGCGTTCCCGACACGCGCCGGCGGCGCGGGCGCAGCGGGCCGGCGGGTTGCCGGCGCCGGCGTATCGCCACGCCGACTGAGGTCCTTCACGTCAGGCCGCTGAGCGTAGTCTCCGGCAGCGGCTCACCCATCAGGGCACGAAACAGCAGGGCGTCTATCTCGCGCAGCCGCCGGCTGACTTCCCGGCCGATGTTCATCTGCAGCAGTGCGAACTGCTCGACATCTTGCTCGTAAAGCCTATGCAGGATGCCGGCGTTGATCTGCAGCGCTTCGCTCGGCTCGACGGCGAGGGCGGAGGCGCTGCGTGGAAACAGATCGATCAACGCCATTTCCCCGAAGCAGTCCCCGGCCTGCATGAAGCGCAGCAGCCTGGAAGTCGACTGCCAGGTCTTGTAGATCTCCACCCGGCCCGTCTGCAGCACGTACATGGTCTGGCTCTTCTCGCCCTCGTGAAAGAAATGCTCACCGGCGGGCACCGCCAGCGGCTCCGCCAGTCCGGTAAGCAGCTCCATCGCCGCGGCGTTGAGACCGCCGAACACCGGCATGGCGGTTAGCAGCTTCAGTCGCTCGTGCATGTCTCGCGTTGCTCGCGCGCCCTCCCGGCGCAAGGCAAGTATGCCAGAGCGGGCGCCGGACACGTAGGTACGAACGCCGCGAACCGCGCCCATGATCGAGGCGGCGTCGGCTTTCCCCAGTGCGGGTCATGCCGCTTCGCTGTCGTGCGCCCCACGCGTGCGCGGCAGGGTGAAGGTGAACGAGGCGCCGCCGGATGGATTGTTGCAGACGCTGATGGTCCCCTCGTGCAGCGCGACGATGTTGCGGCAGATGGCCAGGCCCAGCCCGGTGCCGCCGGCCCCGGTCTTGGTCGTGCTCGATTGTACGAACTCGTTGAATACGTCCTCGAGCTCCGCTTCCGGAATGCCGATGCCCCGGTCGCTCACGGTCACCGATACCGCGCTGCGTGGCCCGCCCTGCGGCGGCTGCAGCTCACCGTCCCCGAGCATGACCTCGATGCACGAGCGCGGCGGCGAGAATTTCATCGAGTTCGCAACCAGATTCAGCATCACCTGCCGGATCTGCTCCGCGTCCACGTGCGCGCAGGTGTCGCCGGTGCGCTTGTACACAGCGATCGACTGTTCCCGCTCTTTAAGTAGCGATTCGAGCTCCGTCTCCACCTTGTCCAGAATCGCGGCCAGGTCGCAGTGCTGCAGACTGATCACGGTCTTGCCGCTTTCCAGCTTCGAAAGATCGAGCAGAGCGTCGAGCAGCTTCAGCAGGCGTGTGCCGCTGTCCTTGATTCGCTCGAAATAGATGCCGATCTTCTCGGGCGGTGCGCTCCTCAAGTTGCGCGCCCCCAGGTTCGCAAAGCTGAGGATAGCGTGCATCGGGGTGCGCAGCTCATGCGACATGTTCGCGAGGAATTCGGATTTGCTGCGACTGGCGGCGACTGCCTGTTCCTTGGCATCGCTGAGCTCGGCCGTACGTTCCTCGACCAGCTCCTGCAGGTTGTCGCGGTGGTGCTGCAACTGCCGTTCGGCGTTGTAGCGCGCGGTGATGTCGGTGCCGGTACCGCGGTATCCCAGAAAGTTGCCGTCGGGACCGAACACCGGGCGGCCGTTGATGGATACGGTGACCTGCTCGCCGTTCGCTTTCGTGCGTGAGTGGATGAACCCGCGGAACGGCCTGTGCGCGGCCAGATCCTCGAGGTGCTGCCGCCACGCCGCCGGGTCGACGTCGGGGATACCGGTTTCCTGGCGGGTCTTACCGAGCAGCGCCTCCTGGGTGACGCCCGTGACGTCGGTGAAGCGTTCGGAGAAGTAGGAGAAGCGCAACGCCTCGTCCATCTCCCAGAACCAGTCCGATGCCGCCCGCGTGAAGTCGCGAAAGCGCTGCTCGCTGGCACGCAGCGCCGCCGCCGTTCGCCGCTCTTCCTCGGACTGCTGCTCGATCACGTGGATTTTCTGCTGCAGCGCCGCGGCCATGTCGTTGAACGCCGTCGCCAGCGACCCTGTTTCGTCGCGGCTGTCGATGCTCACGCGTACGCTGTAGTCACCGCTTTCGGACAGCTCGCTCACGGCCGCCGTCAGTTTGCTCAACGAGTCGGTGAGCCGCTTGCCGAGCAGGATCGAGAGCAGCACGCAGGCCAGTGCCATGAGCGGGGCCAGGATCGATGCCAGCACGGCGTACCCGCGCAGCAGCGGTGTCAGTGCCTTCGCGTCCACCAGAAAGTACACCGTGCCCAGGGGCCGGCCCTGGTGCTCCAAGGGGCTGAACTGCTCGATGATGTCGCCGTCGGCGAGAACCGCCGGCAGGGTCTGCGGCATCGCCGGGAGCACGATGCGTGCGTCGGTGTCGCGCGCGTAACGTAACAGCACTTCGTTGTCACGATCGAACAGGTAGGCAACCTGCACGAACTCGATCGCATCCAGGTTGTCGAGCACGTCGGCCGCGGCGTCGGGACTGTCCAGCAGCACCACTTCGATGAAGTCGCGGCTCAACACGTGGGCAATGTCCTGCACGTGTTCAGTCTGGTACGCGCGCAGAGTGTTCACGGTCCAGCGCGTCACCACCGTCATGCCGGCGAGCAGCAGCGCTGCCGAGATCGCCCCCGCGGCGATCGCGAGCTTTATGCGTATCGGCAGGGTCGGCATGCGTGCCAGCGGCGCTAGTGCTCCCGCTCGATCGGCAGCGAGTGGTCGTTACCCCATTCGTACCAGGACCCGTCGTAGGCAGCGACGTCGTAGCCGAGGCTGCGCAAGGTGAAGTACGCCATCGCGGCGTACTGGCCCTTGTTGCAGTAGGTGATCACCTGCTTGTTCCTGGGGATGTCGTCGAACATCCGGCCCAGCTCGGCAAGCGATCGGAACTGGGTCCGGGTGCCGGCGATGAGCCCGGTCGCCGGTATGTTGCGCGCCGATGGAATGTGCCCGCGGCGCGCGGCGATGGACTGCAGCCCGAGGTATTCCGCTTCGCTTCGCGCATCGATCAGCACGACCTCGTCGCTCTGGGTGGCGATCTGTGTCGAGCGCTTGGTCGCCAGGCGCCGTGGATTGACCGACGGCAGGTAGCTGCTGCGCTTGCGCGGGCGAGCCTGGCGGGTGGTGGGGCCGGTCTGTGCGGCCCAGGCGTCGAAACCGTCGTTCAGTATCGAGATCCGCCGATGCCCGTAGACCTCGAACACCCAGAACACGCGCGCCGCATCGTCGAAATCGCCGTCGTCGTAGAGCACGAGGTGGTCCTCGTTACGGATGCCGGTTTCACGCAGCAGCTCCTTGATCACCGAGATCGGTGCCAGCAGGTCGGTGCGCGCCTCCTGGCTGTACGTGGCGGCCACCGGAAGGCTGACTGCACCCTCGATGTGCCCGGCAGCGAACGCCTCGGGCTCGCGCGTGTCGACGACAACCACGTCGTCGCGAGCCAGGTTTGCTCTCAACCAGGCCTGATCGACCATGAACATGTTCTCGGCGGCGGCGTGCGTGACGGCGCACACCGTGAGCGATAGAAGCAACGTCAGACGGGGATAGCTCATAAGGTTCGTTTCGCGTGACCGTGGGTGGCGCTGCGTGAGCAGCAGTGCTCCGGGGTATCAGCGGCAGGCCACGGGCAATCTGAAGGCACGCCCGCCGGCGCGGCTAAAGTACCGGACGCCCGCTGCCGCTAACGTGGCCTGCGGAGCACCAGGGAGCGCACACTATGTTGACGACCGATCACGAGCTGGATTCATTCGATCACGAGGCGCAGGCCGAGCGCTTGTTTCAGGATTTCGAGCGCATGATCACGGCGTTCAATACCGCCAGTATCAGCACCGCTACCGGCGGCGTTTCGGCAAGCGAGTTTCTGGACGTCGCACGCATCGTGTCGCTGCTGCGGGCACAGTACCTGAAGCGGGTCGTGGGCCTGGCCCAGGCCGATTCGCTGGAAGGTCTGGATCCGGATCAGCTCAAGCGGCTGCGCCACGACAGGGAGGCTTACGAGGAGGCCTTGCAGGGGTTTGGTGCGCTGCGGCACGCGCTGCTCAGAAACTACTTCACGCTCAACGAGCAGGACGACGAAATCAGTCTGGTGAGCTGACCGCGCCCGTATCGAGCCGGGCCGCCACGAGCTCGCGCAGCTCGTGCTTCAGGGCCTTGCCCATCGCATTGCGTGGCAACCCGTCCACTACCAGCGTGTGACGCGGCAGCTTGAAGCGCGCCAGGCGTCCCTCGAGCAGGCGCAGGGTGTCGGCGTGGCCGAAGCGCTCTCCCGCTCTGGTGACCACCACCGCCACCGGGACCTCGCCCCACTGGCGGTCGGCGCAGCCGACGACCGCGAACTCCTGCAGCACCGCGCCTCGCCGAGCAGGTTCTCGATCTCGGCGGGGTAGACGTTCTCGCCGCCGGAGATGATCGCGTCTTTCTTGCGGTCGTCGACGTACAGGAATCCCTGCGCGTCCCAGTGCCCGATATCGCCGCTGCGGAACCACGCTGATGCAGGCCAAGCGGCTCCAGCAGGCGGCATCTGCCGTGTCGCTGCGGGCGCGTACCGAATTAACGCGCGAGCACGGCCGCCAGCGCACGGCCGGTGTGCGAGCGTTTGCGTTTCGCCACGGTTTCGGGCGGCCCCTGCGCCACGATCCGCCCGCCGCCGCCGCCGCCTTCCGGCCCCAGGTCCAGAATCCAGTCCGCCTCGGCGATTACCTCGAGGTTGTGCTCGATGATCACCACGGTGTTGCCCGAGTCGACCAGCCGGTGCAGTACGCGCAGCAGGTTCTCCACGTCCGCCATGTGCAGCCCGATGGTCGGCTCGTCGAGCACGTAGAGCGTCTGCTGGCCGGCCGGCTGGCGGCCCGGCCTGGGCTGCGGGGGCCGCGCCTTGGCGAGCTCGGCGACCAGCTTGATGCGCTGCGCCTCGCCGCCGGACAGCGTGGGGCTCGGCTGTCCCAGGGTCAGATAGCCCAGGCCCACGTCCTGCAGCAGACGCAGCGCGTGATGCACGCGCGGGTGCGCGCTGAAAAAATCCGCCGCCTGGTCCACGTTCATCGCCAGCACCTCGCCGATGTGCCTGTCCTTGAAGCGGATGCCCAGCGTCTCGCTGTTGAAGCGCTCGCCGCCGCACACTTCGCACAACACCCGCACGTCCGGCAGGAAGCTCATCTCGATGCGCTTCACGCCCTGGCCTTCGCAGGCGTCGCAGCGCCCGCCGTGCACGTTGAAGGAAAAGCGGCTTGCCGAGTAGTTGCGCATGCGCGCCTCGGTGGTTTCGGCGAACAGCTTACGCACGTAGTCCCAGATGCCGACGTAGGTCGCCGGGCACGAGCGCGGCGTCTTGCCGATCGGTGTCTGGTCGACCTCGAGCACGCGGCTCAGTGCTTGCCAGCCGTCGATCGCGGCACACCCGTAACGGCCGGCGGTCGCGCGTTTCCTGCGTCCTTTCTGCAGCAGGCGGGCCAGGTTGGTGTGCAGCACTTCCCGAATGAGGGTGCTCTTGCCGGAGCCGGAAACGCCCGTCACGCACACCAGCCGCTGCAGGGGCAGGCGCACGTCGAGCGCACGCAGATTGTTCAAGCTCGCGCCGCTGATCGACAGGTGCTCCGCCCGGGACACACTGCGACGCTGCAGTAACGGATGCCGCAGCGGGTTGGCCAGCATCGTCCCGGTGCGCGAACCACGCGTTCGCAGGAGCTTTTTCACGCTGCCCTGTGCGACCACGCGGCCGCCATTCACGCCCGCGCCCGGGCCCAGATCGATGATGTGCTCGGCACGGCGGATAGTGTCCTCGTCGTGCTCTACCACCACGACGGTGTTGCCCTTTGCTTCCAGGGCACCGAGGGTGTCGAGCAGCAGTGCGTTATCGCGCGCGTGCAGTCCAATCGTCGGCTCGTCCAGGATGTAGCACACGCCACGCAGGTTCGAGCCGAGCTGTGCGGCGAGTCGGATGCGCTGCGCTTCGCCGCCGGATAGCGTCGGTGCGGCGCGATCCAGCGCCAGATAGCCCAGTCCCACCTGCGCGAGAAATCGCAGGCGGCCGCGCAGCTCGGTCAGGATGTCGCGTGCGATCGCGGCATCGCGCCCGCGCAGCCTCAGTTTATCGAACCAGCGAGCGGCTTCGCTCACCGACATGCGGGCAATCGCCGCGATGCTGTGCTCGTGAAAGCGAACCGCCAGCGCTTCCGGGCGCAATCGCTGCCCGTCGCAGGCCGGACAGGTATCGGGCGTTTCGTCCCAGCCACCGTTCCACCAGCTTTCCTCGCCGGTCTGCTCGGCATCGAACCCCTCGAGCAGCAGCCCGGTGCCGAAGCAGCTGTCGCACCAGCCGCGCTTCGAGTTGTACGAGAACAGACGCGGGTCCAGCGGTTCGAAGCTGCGCCCGCAGCTCACGCAGGCGTGACGTGCTGAATAAATGGTTTCCCGGCCGCGCGCGGCCGCGACGCGCACCACGCCTTTTCCGTGCTGCAGCGCGACGCCCAGCGCGGCCGCCAGTTGCGGCTCACTGGTGGCGGTCACGTTGAGGGTGCCGGCCGGAAGCTCGATGTCGTGCTCTTTGAAACGGTCCAGGCGCGGCCACTTCGCGGTGGGCAGCTGACGGCCATCGACGCGCAGATGCTCGAAACCCTGTTTCGCCGCCCAGCGGGCGAGATCGGTGTAGTAACCCTTGCGCGCGACGACCAGCGGCGACAGCAGCGTTACCCTGCGGCCTTTGAAGTCGCGCATGATGCGCTGCTGGATGGCGGCGCGGCTCTGACTCTCGATCGGCACGTCGCAGTCGGGGCAATGCTGCATGCCCAGCTTGACGAACAGCAGGCGCAGAAAGTGGTAGATCTCGGTCATGGTCGCGACCGTGCTCTTGCGTCCGCCGCGGCTGGTGCGCTGCTCGATCGCAACGGTTGGCGGGATGCCGAAAATTGCATCCACCTCGGGGCGCGCGGCGGGCTGCGCGAACTGGCGCGCATACGCGTTCAGCGATTCGAGGTAGCGTCGCTGCCCTTCGGCGAACAGGATGTCGAAGGCAACCGTGCTCTTGCCCGAGCCGGACACGCCGGTGATCACGGTGAACTTGTCGCGCGGCACCACGATATCGATGTTCTGCAGGTTGTGCTCACGCGCGTTGTGAATGCGGATTTCCGGGGTCTTGCGCGGCAATTTTCGCGACGCGCCGGGACTGACGCCGGGTGCGCCGGCGTGCTTCTCCGCCAGCGCGCGGCCGGTGTGGCTCGCCGCGCAGTCCGCCAGGCCGGCGATGCTGCCGGCATAGACCGCCTCGCCACCCGCTTCGCCCCCTTCGGGGCCCAGATCGATGGCCCAGTCGGCGGCACCGATCACATCGAGGTTGTGCTCTATCACGACCAGCGAGTGGCCGTTGGCGAGCAGGGTCCGGAAGGCGCTCAGCAGGACCGCGATGTCGGCGAAGTGCAGCCCGGTGGTCGGCTCGTCGAACAGGAACAGGGTGCCCGGCCCCGAGGTAGCGGCGGAGCGCGTCAGGTGCCCGGCGAGCTTCAGGCGTTGTGCTTCACCGCCGGACAGCGTCGGCACCGGTTGCCCCAACGTCAGGTAGCCCAGTCCGACATCGACCAGCGGCTGCAGCACCTGGCAGACCTGCGGAAAACCGGCAAAAAACGCCAGCGCATCGGTGACCGTGGTCTCGAGCACCCCGGCGATCGATTTTTCGGCGCCCTCCGCGCCGGACAGCGTGATGTCCAGTATCTCGCGCCGGTAACGGCGCCCGTCGCAGTCGGCGCAGCGCAGGTACACGTCGCTCAGGAACTGCATTTCGATATGCTCGAAGCCGTTGCCGCCGCACGTGGGGCAGCGCCCCTCGCCGCTGTTGAAGCTGAACATGCCCGGCGTGTAGCCGCGGCTCTGCGCGGCCGGCGTGGCGGCGAAAGCCTGACGGATGGCGCCCCAGGCGCCGACGTAGCTGGCCGGATTGGAGCGCGTGGTCTTGCCGATGGGCGCCTGATCCACCAGCACCACGTCGCCCAGCTGCTGATGGCCGCGCAGCCTGCGGTGCGGGCCGGGCGCTTCGCTCGGCTGGCCTTTGGCTTTGCGCAGCGCGCGGTACAGGACGTCCCCGATCAGCGTGGATTTTCCCGAGCCGCTCACCCCCGTGATGCACACGAGCCGTTGCAGGGGAATCGCCACGTCCATGCCTTTGAGGTTGTGTGCACTGACGCCGGTCAGTTCCAGCCACTGTGTGGGCGGCTCCAGGCGCGGTGACGGAAGCCGTTCGGCCACCTGCCGGCGACCGGCGAGAAAATCCGCGGTCAGCGATTTGCGCGAGCGCAGCAGGGCGCGCGGGGTGCCGAAAAACACGCGCCTGCCGCCGCGGCGCCCGGGGCCCGGGCCGATGTCCAGTATCCTGTCCGCGGCGCGCATCACATCCGCGTCGTGCTCCACGACCAGCAGGGAATTGCCTGCGTCGCGCAGGCGTTGCAGCACTTCGATCACCCGGCGCATATCGCGGGCGTGCAGGCCGATGCTCGGCTCGTCCAGCACGAACAGGGTATTGACCAGCGACGTTCCCAGTGCGGTTGTCAGGTTGATGCGCTGCACTTCGCCGCCCGAGAGCGTGCGTGACTGCCGGTCGAGGGTCAGGTAGCCGAGTCCGACGTCGACCAGGTAGCGCAACCGGCTGCGGATCTCGCCGAGCAGCAGCTCGGTCGCTTCGTCCAGCGGCGCCGGCAGTGACAGCGCCTGAAAAAAAGCCTGGCAGCGCGCGATCGGCAGGGCCACGACGTCCTGGATACACAGCCCCGGCAGCGTGCGCAGCTTGCGGCGGCTGAAGCGGGCACCGTACGGCAGCACGCGCTCGTCGGGCGTCAGTATCGCGTCCGCTTCTGCGCGGCTGCCGATGCGCCAGTTGAGCGCATCGGCTTTCAGGCGTGCGCCGCGGCAGTCAGGGCAGGTGTCGTAGCTGCGGTACTTGGACAGCAGCACCCGCACGTGCATTTTGTAGCTGCGCGATTCGAGCCAGTCGAAGAAACGCCGCACGCCGTACCACACGCCGTCTTCCCAGCCGCCCGTGCCGTCGATCACCCAGTGGCGCTGTGACACGCTCAGCGAACGCCACGGCGTGTCCAGCGGGATTCCCTCGCGCTTTGCAAAACGCACCAGATCGCGCTGGCAGCCTCGGTAGCTTTTGGTCTGCCACGGCTTGATCGCGCCCGCCTTGAGGGTCTTGCGCTCGTCGGGCACGACCAGTCCGTAGTCTATGCCCATCGTTCGGCCGAAGCCCCGGCACGTCGGGCAGGCGCCCGCGGGGGAATTGAACGAGAACGCGTTCGGGATGGGCTGGACGTAGTCGATGTCGCACTGCGCGCAGTGCAGACCGGCTGAGAACTGCAGGGTGTCCTGCACCTCGCGCTGCTCGTCCAGCAGACACACGCTGAGCCGGTTCCTGCCGTGCCTGAACGCCGCTTCCAGTGCCTCCACGATGCGCGAGCGATTGTCCTCGGCCAGGCGCGTGCGATCCTGGATCACCTCGATCTTTTCGCCGTTGCCCGGGCGCACACGCGTGTAACCCTGCTGCTTGAGGTAGTCGAGTACTTCCTGGTTGGAAAAATTCTCCGGAACGCGCACGCTGAACACGACCATTGCACGGCGCCCGGGATGGTCGCGCAGCAGCGTTCGCGCAATGTTTTCCGGCGTGTCCCGATACACCGGTTTACCACAGCCCGTGCAGTGGAGTTGCGCGGTGCGCGCGAACAACAGCTTCAGATGATCGGTCAGCTCCGTCATGGTGCCGACCGTCGAACGCGACGTGCGCACCGGATTGGTCTGGTCGATGGCGATGGCCGGCGGGATGCCCTCGATGCGTTCGGCCTGCGGCTTGTCCATGCGGTCGAGGAACTGGCGCGCGTAGGGGGAAAAAGTCTCCACGTAGCGGCGCTGACCCTCGGAGTAGATCGTGTCGAATGCCAGCGACGATTTGCCCGACCCGCTCACGCCGGTTACCACGATCAGCTCACCCAGCGGCAGGTCGACATGCAGGTTCTGCAGATTGTTCTGGCAGGCGCCGACCACACGGATGGCGTTGCCCGCCGCAGAGGGCTTCTCACTCATGAATCATTCGGTAAAACGCCGGTGGCAAACGGCCCGGGTGCAGCGCGGTGTGGACAGCGAGCCCCGTGCACTGCAGACCGGTGAAGTTTACGTCGCGCACGACGCCGGCGGTAGCCTGTGCGTGACGCTTGCGATGTGCTAAGACGTTATGCTACTTCGTGTGTTGACTGGTCACGCTCACAACCCACCGGAATCGGGGTCATGCCGCAAACTGCCTGCCGGATCGCGCAACCGTGATCGATAGCTTCGATCTGTCGTCCCGTACCGCCCTGGTCACCGGTGCCACGCGCGGGTTCGGCCTGGAAATCGCCCGGGGGCTGACGGCGGCAGGCGCAACGGTGCTGGTGAACGGGCGCACGCAGGCCGGGGTCGAAGCCGCGATGGCCAGGATCGAGGCGCGTCCCGGCAGACTCGACGCCTGCGTGTTCGACGTGACCGACTACGAAACGGCTGCGCAGAGGCTCTCGGCGCTCCCGGCCATCGACATCCTGGTGAACAACGTCGGTCTGCGCGACCGGCGCGAGCTGGCCGCCTTCGAGCCGCACGACGTGCGGCGCCTGCTCGAAGCCAACCTGGTCGCGCCGTTCGAGCTGTGCCGCCTGGCGGCAGCGCGCATGCCGCAGCACGCGCGAATCGTGAACATCACTTCCATCGCCGGGCCGATCGCGCGCGCCGGCGATGCGGTGTACACGATGGCCAAGGGCGGCCTGGAAGCGCTGACCCGTGCGCTCGCGGCCGAGCTGGGATCCCGGTCGATCACGGTGAACGCGGTTGCTCCGGGCTACTTCGCGACCGAGGCCAACGCGGAGATGGTTGCAGACCCCGCAGTCGCCCGATGGCTGCAGCAGCGTACCTCGCTCGGACGCTGGGGCAGGCCGGAGGAAATCGCCGGCGCCGTGATCTTTCTCTGCTCGCCGGCGGCCGCCTACGTAACGGGGCAGGTGCTTGCCGTCGACGGCGGCTATCTCGCGCATTTCTGAGACACCGGGGGCACTCGCAGTGAGCGAAAGTTACTTCTACGCCATGTCCGTGAACAACGCGTGCGCCAACGAGCGCCTGCTCGGCGCCTGCGCGACGCTGGATCAGGCCGAGTTCGAAGCGCCGCGCAGCGGATTCTTCCCGTCCATCAAACTGACCCTGAATCACATTCTGACGGTGGACTGGTTTTACATCGACGCGCTCGAGAACGGCGGGCTGGGACGTTCCGTTTACGACCCCGAGGTGCCCTGTGCGACGCTGCCGGCGCTGCGCGAAGCGCAGCGCGCGTCCGATCTGCGGTTGCTCGAGTTCTGCCGGGGCGCGGCGCCGCGCGCCGAGGTCGAACTTGCGCGCCCTGACGGCGTGATGCAGCGCGATCGTGCGGACCGCGTGCTCGCGCATCTGTTCGCGCATCAGATTCATCATCGTGGTCAAGTGCATGCAATGCTCTGCGGCACGCGCTGCGCGCCGCCTCAGCTTGACGAGTTTCTGCTCGCAGGCGATGCGCCTCTGCGCCGGGCGGAGCTGCGCTCGCTGCAGTTGCGCGAAACGGAAATATGGCGCGAATAATGCGCCGTTGTGCAGCGGCGTCGCTCGGCGTATAAACGCAGAGCCTGATTAAGGGAACGGTTGTCTGGCATGAGCCGTAACACGTCCAGCACTACGCTGCGCCAGCAGGTGGAAGCGATCCTGCCGAACTGGGAGTCCTGGTACCCGAGCCTGTTTCACGCCGCCGAGGATCTCGGCGTGATTCGCGCGCGCGTATGCCCGCCGGCGTCGCTGCTGCTGTCTAACCGCCATGCCGGCGTTATGGACGCTGCGCTCGCTGCGCACCGTGAAAAATGGGGCGGCAAAGACGAGTGAGCGGCGCGAGCGTCGCGCCAGAGCCGGACTGACGCAACCGCCCCGGCGCGTGCTTGCATGCCCTTTATCCATATCAGTTCGCTGCCGATGGCCGGGGACTTCGATGCACCGTCCGCGATCCGTGCGATTACCGCCGAGTTTACCGCCGCGACCGGCGTTGCGGCCAAACACATAACCGTGACATGGCGCTACCTGCCGGGCGGGCACTATGCCGTCGGTGGGGAAAACCCGTCCGAACAGCCGCGCGATTCGCACCCCGTGCTCGTCGACCTGCTGGCCCCCGACTTCAATAACCCCGAGCAGATCGAAACCATGCTGCGCGCGGTCGCGTCGAGCATCGCGGCGCATTGCCAGATCGCACCGGGCAATGTGTTCATCAGCTACCGGGCCGCAACCTCCGGTTGCGTGTTCGATGCCGGCGACGTCGTGCGCTGGCGCTGACTGACGATGCACGCGCCGCCGTCGCGCACCGCGTTCGTCTTCGACCTGGCCGGGGTGCTGCTCGAATGGGATCCGCTGCCCCTGTATCTGGACGTCTTCAACGGCGAGCGGGGCAGGGCGCAGCACTTCCTGAGCTCGGTCATGGGCGATGCGGCACAGCGCGAGATCAGCGCCGGCCGCGCCGTAGATGCGGTGCTTGCCGAGTGCAGCGAACGCACCCCCGAGTTCCGTGAAGCGATCTACGCGTGGCGCTCACGCTGGCAGGAAATGCTGCGCGGCGAGATCGCCGGGAGCGTGGCGGTGCTCGGCGAGCTGCGCGAGCGAGGCTATCCGACGTTCGCGCTGGGCAACTGGTCGCGCGAAGAGTTTGAGTGGGCGCGCCCGCGCTTCGGATTCCTCGACGCGTTCGACGGCGTGCTGCTGTCGGGCGATTGCGGTGTGCTCAAACCCGATGCCGAGATATACCACCGCGCCGAGGCGTGCTTTTCGTTGCAGCCTTCACAGACGGTGTTCATCGACGACCGTCCCGCCAACGCGAAAGCCGCCGTGGCGCTTGGCTGGAACAGCCTGGTGTTCGAGGACCCGCGGCAGCTCTACCGGGTGCTCATGGACTACGGCTATCTGTGATCGCCCCCGGAGCGCGCGGGACGCTCACAGTTGCTCTGCCACCAGCGCCAGGGTGGCCTCGGAGCCGTCGCGAATGGCGCGCAGGTAGCCCTGCGCGTGCGGCATCTCGTGACAGGCAAAGAACTCCGCGGTGACAATCTTGGCCCGGTAGAACGCCGCATCGCCCTCGCCGTCGTCCAGCCTGCGCCGGGCGGCCAGCGCGGCCCGCGCCATGAGCCAGCCGCCGGTGACGGTGCCGACGAGGTGCAGCATCGGCACCGAAGCCGCCGCCGGGAGGCGCGGATCCTCACGCGCGCTCGCCAGCAGCCAGTCCCTGGCCTGGGCCACGGCGTCGATGCCCTCGAGGAGGGCACTGCGGATGCGCTGCAGGCTTGCGTCGTCGGCGGCGCCCAGCTCGTTGTCCAGCGACCGCATGTGGTTGATGAACTCCTCCAGCACTGCCCCGCCGTCGCGCAGGATCTTGCGACCCACCAGATCGCCGGCCTGTATGCCGGTGGTGCCTTCGTAGATCGGGGTGATGCGTGAGTCGCGCAGTATCTGCGCGGCGCCGGTCTCCTCGATGAACCCCATACCGCCGTGCACCTGGATGCCCAGCGAGGCAATCTCGACGCCAAGCTCGGTTGCCCAGCCCTTGGCGACCGGTATCAGCAGATCCAGCAGCGCCTGCTGGCGCCGTCGCTCGCCCTCGTCCCCGGTGCGCTGCGCCTTGTCGAAGGCCGAGGCCGTGTAGTAGTTCAGCGCGCGAATCGCTTCCGTGCGCGCGCGCATGCTCATCAGCATGCGGCGCACGTCCGGGTGGTGGTTGATCGTTACGCGCTCGTCCGCAGCGGTTCCGATCGCGCGGCCCTGTACGCGCTGGGCGGCGAAATCGCGGGCTTTCTGGTAGGCCATCTCGGCGATGCCAACGCCCTGCAGCCCGACCGAATGGCGGGCGAGGTTCATCATGCTGAACATGTACTCGAGACCGCGGTTCTCCTCCCCGACCAGGTACCCGATGGCGCCGTGCTGGTCGCCGTACGCCATCACCGCCGTGGGGCTCGCGTGGATTCCCAGCTTGTGCTCCAGGGACACGCAGCGCAGGTCGTTGCGCTCGCCGAGCGAGCCGTCCGCGTTGACCAGGTACTTCGGCACGATGAACAGCGATATCCCCTTCACGCCGGGCGGCGCGTCCGGCAGGCGCGCCAGCACCAGGTGGATGATGTTCTCGGTGAGCTCGTGCTCGCCGTACGTGATGTAGATCTTCTGCCCCGTGATGCGGTAGCGCTCGCCGTCGCGCTCGGCGCGCGTGCGCACCGCGCTCAGGTCGGAGCCCGCCTGCGGCTCGGTGAGGTTCATGGTGCCCGTCCAGTGACCGGACACCAGGTTCGGCAGGTAGGTGTCTTTCTGAGTCTTGCTGCCGTGCAGCTGCAGGGCGTGCACGGTCCCCTGCGTCAGCAGCGGTGCCAGTCCGAAAGCCAGGTTGCTCGAGTTCCACATTTCCTGGATCGCACTGGCCAGCAGCCAGGGCAGGCCCTGACCGCCGTACTCCGGATCGAATCCGAGGCTGTTCCAGCCCGCCTCGACGAAGGTGCGGTAGGCCTCTGCCCAGCCGTCCGGCATCTGCACCACGCCGTCGGCGATTCGTGCGCCCTGCCGGTCGCCCTGATCATTCAGCGGCGCGAGAACCTCGCCGGCCAGCTTTCCCGCTTCCTCGAGGACAGCGCGAACCAGATCGGGCGTGGCCTCCTCACAGCCCGGCAGCGCTGCGACGCCCGGCAGATCGGCGACCTCGTTCATGACGAACTCCATTTCTTCGACAGGTGCTCTGTAGTCGCTCATATCGACTCCACTTCAGAATTGAACAAATTCGACGCCCGGGCCCCGGTGCGGCCGCAGCCCTCCGGGTAATGCACCGGATCGAAAGCCAGCGGCACCCCGCCCGCGGTTTGTTCGGCTTGCGGCAGCACGTCGGTCGACGGCCACAACCCGCTCAGCAGTGCCTCGGCATAGGCGCACAGACCTTCGCCTTGCATTTTACGGCTTGCGGACTCGGCGTCGTAGCTCAGCGCGCGGGTGCTGATCACGATGCTCTCGCGCCGCTCCTCGGCGACACTGAACCAGACGCGCCGGGTGCCGTCGTTGGCGGGCATGCCGATCACGCCGGCGTTGTGCCAGAGCTGCGAGCGCACGCGCCGGGTGAACGGAATTCCACAGTGCCCCGCGACCACGATATCGGTGTCCTGCGGCAGCTCGGCAGCCAGCTGTGCCTTGTTCGCCGAGGCGAACAGGAAGCGGTTCTGCTGCCTCGAGGTGCCGTGCACCGCAAGCCAGCGCCGACCACCCCAGGAAAAGGCGATCTGCGCCGGCAGGCCGCGCATCCAGGCTCTGCTGTGCAAGTCCAGATTAGCGCTCGCGTACCGGTACCACTGCGCCGAAAGCACATCGCAGGCGCTGCCCGGGTCGAATCCACAGCCGCAATCGTCGCTGCCCGTGCCCAGAGATTCTTCGCAGTTCCCTTGAACCACCGCGAGGTTACGCGCTCTAAACACGTCGACGACGGCTTGCGGGTCGGCGCAGTAGGCGACCAGATCCCCGGTGCACAGGAGGTTGCGGTCCGGAATGCCGAACTCGGCGGCGCGCTCGAGCAGCGCCAGCAACGCTTCAAGGTTGCTGTAAGGGCCACCGAAAAACAGTAACGGCGCCGCAGGAGTCGGCTGAAAAAACGTATTCATACAGAGTTCCTGGATACCCGGGTTCGTCACCGGCGGGCGCGGGCGCCGCGCTGATGCGCGGCGAGGCCCCACCGGTATAATGCGCGCCACTTGGCCGCGACACGGCATTCTGACCGAATTATGAAACAAAAGTTCTTCGCGGCTCTAGGCCCAGGCGGATTTGTGCGTATTCACTACAGCGAGTGGGGCGAGCAGGACAATCCGCAGGTGCTGGCGTGCGCGCACGGCCTCACGCGCAACGCGCGCGATTTCGACTACCTCGGCGAGGCGCTGGCACCGCGCTACCGCGTGGTGTGCATCGACTTCCCCGGTCGCGGTCGCAGCGACTGGCTGACCGACAGCACCGCCTACAATGTCGCTTTCTACGCCTCGGTGGCGGCCACCTGGCTCGCGGCGGTGGGTGGAGAGCGCGTGCACTGGCTGGGAACGTCCATGGGCGGGCTGGTCGGCATCTGGCTGGCGTCACAGCAGCACGTGCCGCTGCGCTCGCTCATCGCCAACGACGTGGGCCCCGAGGTGCCGGCGGCGGCGATGCAGCGGATCGCCGACTACGTGGGCATGGACTTCCGGTTCGACTCGGTTCGCGGGCTGGAAACCCACCTGCGCATGGTCCACGCGCCGTTCGGCCCGCTGAGCGATGCGCACTGGGCTCACCTGGCGACGCACAGTCAGCGCCGACTGGCGGACGGCGCAATCGGATTCCACTACGATCCGCGCATCGCTGACGCCCTCGGAGCGGCCCGCGAGTCCGGCGTGGACCTGTGGCTGCAGTGGCGCGCATGCCAGGTGCCTGCACTGCTGCTGCGCGGCGCCGAGTCCGACGTGTTGCCGCAGGCACTGGCCGAACGCATGCTCGAGGCGCTGCCTTCCTGCACCACGCACTGTTTCCCCGGCATCGGGCATGCCCCCGCGCTCATGGTCGAGGCGCAGATCGACATCGTTGGAGACTGGCTGGCGGCACAGGACGACCGCCGGACGCCGCAACGCACTCATCGGGTTGAACAATGAACAAGAATGTATCCAGAGCCGTACTCGTCGCCGCCGTTGCGGTGCTGGCTTATCTGTTTTTCGCCTTCGATCTGCAGACCTATCTGACGCTCGAGTACTTCAAGCAGCAGCAACGCGCTTTCGAGGCCTACTACACCGAGAACAAGGTCTTCACGGCGACGGTCTACTTTCTGATCTACATCGCAGTGACCGGCCTGTCGCTGCCCGGCGCGGCAGTCCTGACGCTGATCGCCGGTGCGCTTTTCGGTCTCGGTCTGGGGTTGCTGCTGGTCTCGTTCGCGAGCTCGATCGGCGCCACGCTGGCGTTTCTGGTGTCGCGGTTCCTGCTCCGCGACTACGTTCAGAGCCGTTTCGGCGATCGGCTCGGCGCGATCAACGCGGGAGTGGCGAAAGACGGCGCGTTCTACCTGTTCACGCTGCGCCTGGTGCCGCTGTTTCCGTTCTTCGTCATCAACCTGGTCATGGGCCTGACGCCCATCCGTACCTGGGTGTTTTACGTGGTGAGTCAGCTCGGCATGCTGGCGGGCACCGTGGTCTACGTGAACGCCGGTACCCAGCTGGCGCAGATCGAAACGCCCGGCGACATTCTCTCCTGGGAGCTGGTGCTGTCGTTCACGCTGCTGGGTATCTTCCCGCTGCTCGCTAAATGGGTCGTGGGCGCCGTGCAGAAGCACAAGGTACTGCGCGCCTGGCCGAAGCCCGGCAAGTTCGACTACAACCTGGTGGTGATAGGGGCGGGCTCCGCCGGCCTGGTCTCCTCGTACATCGCCGCGGCGGTCAAAGCACGCGTTGCGCTGATCGAGAGGGACCGCATGGGCGGCGACTGCCTGAATACCGGGTGCGTGCCCAGCAAAGCGCTGCTGCGCTCCGCCAAGTTGCTGGCCAACGCCAGGCGGGCAAAGGATTTCGGCTTCAAGCGGGCCGACATCGAGTTCGACTTCGGCGACGTCATGCAGCGTATCGAAGACGTCATCAAGCGCATCGAGCCGCACGACTCGGTAGAGCGTTACACCGCTCTGGGGGTCGAGTGCATCAGCGGCGAGGCGCGCATCACCTCGCCCTACACGGTCGAGGTCAACGGCCGCAGCCTGAGCACGCGCGGCATTGTCATCGCCTCGGGCGGCTCGCCTTTCGTGCCCCCCATCGAAGGCCTCGATCAGATCGAGTATCTCACCTCGGATACGGTCTGGTCATTGCGCGAGTTGCCGGAGCGCCTGATCGTGCTGGGCGGCGGACCGATCGGCAGCGAGCTCACGCAGGCGTTCGCGCGCTTCGGCGCCCGGGTCACCCAGGTCGAGATGATGCCGAGGATTCTGTTGCGCGAGGACGAGGACGTCGCGCAGCTGATCACCGCGCGCTTCGAGGCGGAGGGTGTGCGCGTGTTGACAGACCACCGTGCCGCGCGCGTTGAAGTCGAGGGTGGGGAGAAGACGCTTGTCTGCGTGCATGACGGCCACGAGGTGCGCCTGCCTTTCGACGCCCTGCTGGTGGCGGTCGGGCGGCGGGCGCATACCGAGAGCCTGGGCCTCGCCGCGCTGGGCATCGAAGTCACCCGGCAGGGTACCATCGAGACGGACCAGTTCCTGCAGACGCGCTACCCGACGATCTACTGCGCCGGCGACGTCGCCGGCCCCTACCAGTTCACGCACACGGCTGCGCATCAGGCCTGGTTTGCCGCAGTCAACGCGCTGTTCGGCGGCTTCAGGCGGTTCAAGGCCGACTACCGGGTCATTCCCTGGGCGACCTTCACCGACCCGGAAGTGGCGCGCGTGGGGCTCAACGAGCTGGAGGCGCGCGAAGCCGGCGTCCCCTACGAGGTCACGCGCTACGGGATCGACGATCTGGATCGCGCGATCGCCGATTCGGAGGCCGAGGGATTTGTGAAAGTCCTGACCAGGCCCGGCAGCGACAGGGTGCTGGGTGCCACCATCGTCGGTGCCCACGGCGGTGAGCTGATCGTCGAGTTCATCGCCGCGATGAAGCATGGCTTCGGCCTGAACAAGATTCTCGGCACGATCCATATCTACCCCACGTTCAGCGAGGCCAATAAATACCTGGCCGGCGAGTGGAAGCGCGCCCACGCGCCCGAGCGCGTGCTGGGCTGGGTGCAGCGCTATCACGCCTGGCGGCGCGGTTAGGATCGCGACGCGCGCGGGGCGCGTGGATCGGGAATCGGAGGATTGCTCAGGCGTCAGGCGACGCCGGGATCAGGCGGAGATCTTCTTCCACACCGCTCTGCCGGCGGCCCCGTCGCGGTAGCCCATGACCGGCTGCGCCGCGCTCTGCACCGGTTCGAAGTCGCTCGCCGCGCCACCCAGCCAGCGCAGCAGCGGTTCCCACTGCTGGCAGTCGATGTACGCGGTCGGGGACTTCAGCTCGTGAACGCCGAGGCCCTCGTGCGAAGCCTTGGCGTAGTTCTGCGTGTCGCGCAGCGCGGTGATGAAGGTCATGTTGAGGGTCTGCAGGAACTGGCGCAAAGCCTGGTACATCACAGTGTTCTTGCGTACGCGGTTGGCGACCACACCGATGCGCACGTTGTACGCCCGCGCCTTGCCGACCAGCAGCAGGTCGCGCACGAAATTCGCCGCGGCGTGTATGTCGATCGGCGAAGGCAGCACCGGAATGATCAGCGCATCCGCGTTCTGCACCACCTGCGCGAGATCCGTGCCGCCGGTCCCGGCGGGCGTATCCATCACCAGGTAGCGGGTGTTCGGCGGGGTACGCAGCTGAAACGTACGGGTGATCCCGTTGGCGGGCTGGCGGTGGGCGGCCACCCCGTGAATGCTCGGGCGTGCGTCGTCGCGTACGTCGAGCCAGTGCATGCTCGAGCCCTGCGGATCGTAGTCGAACAGGGATACCGTACCGGCCCTGGCCAGGCAGGCGGCGAGATTGGTAGCAAGGGTGCTTTTGCCGCAACCGCCCTTGGCGTTGGTAACAATAATCCTTTGCACGCGGTCCGCCGTAGTCACGCACGAGGGCATCAGTGTACGCCATGGCCTTTGCACCGGAAACCCCTATTGGTTACAGAAGTCAGTGATTTCTATACAAAATTTGCGCCAGTTAAAAAAACCGACAGCGGCCGGCGACGGGCGCGCAGCGTCGCAGCGCGCGCCCGGGCTCGCCCCCCGGACGCCGTCACCGCGGGTTTAAGCCGCTGTATTGGTTGAGGAATAGGGGAGTTTGTCCGCAGCCTGCGAGCGCCGTCCGGCGGCTGCATACGATGCCTTACAATACCGCCCACAGCGAGCCCGGCCGGGACCCCGAGATGACAGAGTTATGACGCTACCCGAGATCGATCCGGTGATCGTGCAGCTGGGACCGCTGGCGGTTCGCTGGTACGGACTGATGTACCTCGTAGGGTTTCTCGCCGGCTGGTGGCTCATGCGACGCCGTGCCGCACAGCCGGCGTCTGGATGGACGCGCGAGGAGGTCGGCGACCTGCTGTTCTACAGCGCGCTCGGCGTGATCCTCGGCGGTCGGCTCGGCTATGTTCTGTTTTACGGCTGGGAACGTCTGCTCGAAGACCCCTGGTTCGCGGTGCGCATTCAGGAGGGCGGCATGTCGTTCCACGGCGGCCTGCTCGGGGTGCTGGTCGCTGCCGCCCTGTTTGCCCGCAAGACCGGCCGCCACTTCATTGACGTTACCGATTTCGGGGCGCCGGTAGTGCCTATCGGCCTGTGCGCCGGGCGCCTGGGCAACTTCATCAACGCGGAGCTGTGGGGACGACCCACCGACCTGCCCTGGGGCATCGTGTTCCCGGGCGGCGGCCCGCTGGCGCGGCATCCGTCGCAGCTCTACGAGGCGCTGCTCGAGGGCGTGGCGCTGTTCGTGCTGCTTTGGTGGTTCTCTTCAAAACCGCGTGCGCGTTATGCGGTGTCGGGTCTGTTCCTGATCGGCTACAGCGGGTTTCGTATAATCGTCGAGTTCTTCCGCGAACCGGACGCGCATCTCGGGTTCCTGTTCTCGGGCTGGCTGACGATGGGTCAGCTGCTGAGCCTGCCCATGCTCATCGCCGGTGGTATCTTTCTCGCGCTCGCGAGGCGCGAAGGCGCCCGCGCGACGGCGTGAGACCGTAACGCCGGCACACCGGTTTGACATCTGCAGCCGGCGTTTCGATCATTGCGCGGTAACCTCAAGCCGACGGCGCACGCGCTCATGCAAACTTACCTCGATCTCATCCGCCACGTGCTCGACCAGGGCACCGCCAAGAACGACCGCACCGGCACCGGCACGCTGTCGGTGTTCGGTTATCAGATGCGCTTCGACCTGTCCGCCGGGTTCCCGGCACTGACCACCAAGAAGCTGCATCTGAAGTCGATCATCCACGAGCTGCTGTGGTTCCTGCGCGGTTCCACGAACGTCGCCTACCTGCGCGAAAACGGGGTCAGCATCTGGAACGAATGGGCGGACGCCGGGGGCGAGCTGGGGCCGGTGTACGGCTACCAGTGGCGCTCGTGGCCGCTGCCCGACGGACGCCACGTCGACCAGATGAGCGAGGTGCTGCGCCAGCTGCGTGAAACGCCCGATTCGCGGCGCATGATCGTGAGCGCCTGGAACGTCGCCCAGCTGGACCAGATGGCTCTGCCGCCCTGTCACGCATTCTTCCAGTTTTACGTCGCCGACGGCGCGCTGTCATGCCAGCTGTACCAGCGCAGCGCGGACGTCTTCCTGGGGGTGCCCTTTAATATCGCCTCGTACGCGCTACTCACGTTGATGGTAGCGCAGGTCAGCGGGCTCAGAGCAGGCGAGTTCGTGCACACCCTGGGTGATGCACACCTGTACAACAATCACCTCGAACAGGCGCACGAACAGCTGCAGCGCGAGCCTCGCGCGCTGCCGGAGATGGTTTTGAACCCGGCCGTGAACGACCTGTTCGCGTTTCAGTTCACGGACTTCGAGCTGCGTGGCTACCAACCGCATCCGCACATCGCCGCGCCGGTGGCCGTGTAGCTGCGGCGCCGCTCGATGCTGCTGTCGCTGATCGTCGCGATGGACCGGCGCATGGCGATCGGCAAGGACAACGCCTTGCCGTGGCGCCTGTCCGACGACCTGCGCTACTTCAAGCGCGCGACCCTGGGCAAGCCGGTGATCATGGGACGCAAGACCTTCGAATCGATCGGCAAACCCCTGTCCGGTCGCGACAACGTCGTGATTACACGCAACCCGCAGTGGCAGGCGGCCGGCTGCATCGTGTACGCCGATCCGGAAAGCGCGCTGGCTGCGCTGGCAGAAGTGCCCGAGGCGTGCGTGATCGGGGGCGGGCAGATCTACGCCGCCACCCTGCACCGGTGCGAGCGCCTGCACGTGACGCACGTCGATGCCGAGGTGGACGGGGATGTTTACTTCCCGGCAATCGACTGGGGGCGCTGGCGCGCGACCGAGGTGTTTCGCCACGACGCTGACGAACGCAACTCGCATGCGTTCCGGGTCGCCGTGTACGAGCCGGTAAGCGCAGGCTAACCCGCATATTGCACGAAGGAGAACTCCGGGCATCCCTGCCTCCGCCCTGCGGGCCAGCTAATGGCTGTTCAAATTGTTCCAGACAATTCAGTCGCTCCCTCAGGGGAAATCTGGCTAAGTCGATCGGACGATCGGGTGCAGAGAAATAGCCGGCCTATTGCTCAAGGCCGATCGTTCGAGTGACGACGCCAGATTTGTCCTGAGAGTGAATAGGTACCAACCCTTACCCGTTGAGGTTACGGGAAAACAAGCTCAAACCATTGATTTCACCGTTAAACATGACCACTCGGTAACCGCCTTCGTGCAACATGCGGGCTAGCCGCACGCGACGCTGGTGAGGCGAGGCGGATCCACGTCGAGCCGCAGCGCGCTGAGCCGGTTGCCCCAGACGCAGCCGCCGTCTAGCGGGAACAGATGGGTCGATTCGAAATGCGGCAGCGCCGCCCAGTGACCGAAGATGATGCGTTGCGCGGCCGCCGCGCGCTGCGGCACCTCGAACCAGGGCAGCAGCGCCGCCGGCTGGGAGCCCGGCGGCCCGGCGTGTTTGAAGTCCAGCCCGCCTTCGGCGCTGCAGAAGCGCATGCGCGTGAACGCATTGACAATGAAGCGCAATCGTTCAAAGCCGCTGAGCGCCGCATCCCAGCGCGCGGGGCGGTTCCCGTACATGTTTTCGAGCAGCTCCCGGTACTGCTCCCCGGCGAGCAGCGTTTGCACCTCGCTCGCCAGCGTCACCGCCTGCGGCACGTCCCAGGTCGGGTAAATGCCGGCGTGCACCAGAACGAAATCGAGCGCGGGGTCGACATGAATCAACGGCCGTTTGCGCAACCAGCCGAGCAGCTCGTCTGCGTCGTCCGCGGCGAGCACCGGGCGCAGCGTGTCATTGCGGCGTTCGTCGCGAATGCCTTCGCGCGCAGCGAGCAGGTGCAGATCGTGGTTACCGAGGGTGATCACCGCGGCCTCGTCCAGTGCGTGCACGAAGCGCAGGGTTTCCAGCGACCGCGGTCCCCGGTTGACCAGGTCGCCCACGAACCACAGGCGATCGCGGCCGGGTTCGAAGCGCACAGCGTCCAGCAGCCGCTGCAGGGGCTCGAAACAGCCCTGGACGTCGCCGATCGCGTAGGTTGCCACGGGACAGGGACACGCCGGGCGCGCAGCACGCCCCCAGCTCAGTGCAGGGTACGCGGCGTAGTCAGCAGGAACTCGGGAATCGGCGCGTCAAACAGCGAACCGTCATCCGCCACCATCTGATAGCTGCCGCTCATGGTGCCCATCGGTGTCTCCAGCATGGTGCCGCTGGTGTACTGGAAACCTTCGCCGGGTTTCAGGTGCGGCTGCTCGCCGACCACGCCCTCGCCGCGCACTTCCTGCACCTTGCCATTCGCATCGGTGATCACCCAGTGCCGTGACAGCAGCTTGGCAGGCACTACGCCTTCGTTGCGGATGGTTATCGTGTAGGCGAACACGTACCGGTCCTCGTCAGGCAGGGATTCGGATTCCACGTACGTCGTCTCGATATCGATATGGATGTCGGGGGGCACGTTCGACTCGGTTATCTCCATGATTCTGACGCTGCGAAGCCGCCCGGGAAGGCGGGCACTGCCTAATTCTGACGACTTGCCGCCATGCGCACAAGCCGGGACCGGCCCACTATGAGAACCCGTCGCCGCTATGCTGTGCCGCCAACTGCTCGGCCAGCTTGACAAACTGAGCATTGCTTAGCGCCTCTGCGCGCTGCCCCGGATCGACGCCCGCGGCGCGAATCGCCGTTTCCGCCAGTCGGCTGCGCAGCGCGTTGCGCAGCGTCTTGCGACGCTGCTGGAAGGCCAGGCGCACCAGATCGGAAAATTCATCGACGGTCGCCGCGTCCAGCTCGGGGTGGCGGAGCGGGCGCAGGCGCACCACCGCGGAGTCGACTGCGGGCGGCGGAGAAAACGCGCCGGGCGGCACGCCGAACAGGTGCTCCACATTACAGCGGGTCTGCAGCATCACGCTCAGGCGGCCGCGCGCCTTGCTGCCCGGCTCTGCGCACAGCCGCTGGACCACCTCTTTCTGCAGCATGAAATGCATGTCCTCGATGAGCGGTGCGTGGGGGAGCAGCCGGAACAGAAGCTCGGTGGCGATGTTGTAAGGCAGATTGCCGAACAGCCGCAGACGCTGCGCGTCCGCGGCCAGCGCCGCGAAATCAAACGTCAGTGCGTCGGCGGTATGCACCTGCAACGTCCCGTTTGCCGCTTCGGGGAGGGCCTGAAGCCGCGCACCCAGCTCGCGATCGATTTCGACCGCGTGCAGCACGCTGGCGTGCTCCAGCACCGGGTGGGTGAGGGCACCGCGCCCTGGGCCGATCTCGACCAGGCGCTGTCCCGGTCGCGGTGCCAGCGCCGCGACGATGCGCGCGATCACCGCCGGATCGTGCAGAAAATGCTGCCCGAACCGTTTCTTCGCGCGCATCAGGCGCGTGCCGCGCCGGTCCGCCCGCTCAGCTCCAGCGCAAGGTCCAGCGCCGCGGCAAGGCTGTCCGCCCGTGCCTTGCCGGTTCCCGCGAGCGGCAGGGCGGTGCCGTGATCGACCGAGGTGCGCAGGATCGGCAGCCCGAGCGTGATGTTGACCGCGCTGCCGAAGCCGGCATGCTTCAGGACTGGCAGACCCTGATCGTGGTACATCGCAAGCACCGCATCGCATTCGCTCAGCTGCTGCGGCGTGAACGCGCTGTCGGCCGGCAGTGGCCCGGTCACCCGCAGACCCTGTTCCCGCAGCTTGCGCAGCACCGGCTCGATCATGCGAAGCTCCTCATCACCCAGGTGGCCGCCTTCCCCGGCATGCGGGTTCAACCCGCAGACGGCGATTCGCGGTTGCGGGAGGGCAAAGCGCTCGCGCAGATCGTGATCGAGAATCTGCACCGCCTGCTGCAGGCGCGGTGCGGTAACGGCATCGGCGACTTCGCGCAGCGGCAGGTGCGTCGTGAGCAGCGCCACGCGCAACGGCCCGGCTACCAGCATCATGACCGGCTGGGCGTCGCACAGGGCGGCCAGAAACTCGGTATGGCCGCTGAAGGCAACGCCGGCGTCGTTCACGACGCCTTTGTGCACCGGTCCGGTGACCAGCGCCTGTGCCGCTCCGTCGAGACAGGCCTGGCACGCGGTGCGCAACGTGGCGAGCACGTACGCTGCATTGGCCGGATTCAACTGTCCCGGGAATGCCTGTTCGGCGAGGGCGACTGCATGCACCGCGAGCTCGCCCTCGGCCAGCGGCAAGCTCGAGCGTTCGGCGAGGTCCACCGCGCGCAGCCGCAGCGGCAGCTTGAGCGCGTGCGCACGCTGTTCGAGCAGCTCGGGATCGGCGACGCACACGATTTCGCAGGCGTGCTTGCGCTGGGCAAGGAGCACTGCCAGGTCAGGTCCGATGCCGGCCGGCTCGCCCGGAGTAACAACGATACGCGGGATTTCCTGCTGCCGTTCAGCGTGGCTGGATGTACTCGACATAGGCTTCGTCACGCAGACGTCGCAGCCATAGGCGCGTCTCGTCTTCGACTTTGATTCGCCACAGCTGCTCGCGCGCCTGATTGCGCAGGAACGTCTGCGTTTTGTCCGCCTCACGCCGCTGCAGCAGCTGCACGATGTGCCAGCCGAACGAGGTCTCGAACGGTTCGCTGATGTCGCCGGGCTGCAGCTGTGCGAGCGCCGTGTCGAACGCGGGGTCCATGGCCCCCGGGGTGAACCAGCCGAGGTCGCCGCCTTCGGAGGCGGTTGCGTGATCTTCGGAATGCGCGCGTGCGATCGCGTCGAACGCCTCGCCGGCGACGGCACGCTCGCGCAGCTCTTTCAGCAGCCTGCGTGCCTCCGCCTCATCGCGCACCACGTTCGTGCGTACCAGTATATGCCGCGCCTGAGTCTCGTTTATCACATGCCGCTGCTCGCCGCGCACCGCTTCGAGCTTGAGCAGATGAAAGCCGACATTACTGCGGATCGGCGGGCTGATGTCATCGACCTCCATTTCCTGGACCGCTACGGCAAAACGGCCAGGCATCTGCGCGAAGGTGCGCCAGCCCAGATCACCGCCCTCCAGTGCATGCTGGCCCTGGGAGACCTGCGCTGCCACGGCTGCGAAGTCTTCTCCCTGCTCGAGCCGCCCGCGGAGCGCTTCCACACGCTCGCGCTTTTCAGCAATCGCGTCCGGGTCTGCGCCCTCGGTCACGCCGATGAAGATGTGCCGAAGGCGGTGTTGCACCGACTTGTGCGTTTCCTGCCGGTTGATGGCCAGGTGCTCGTTGACTTCCTGCTCCGAGATTTTTATCCGGCGTTCCACCTCGCGTTGCCGCAGCTGCTGAATCACCAGCTCGCGATGCAGGTCGCTGCGAAACTTCCGGTAGTCGTACCCCTCGGCCAGCAGGGCACTGCGAAACGCGCTGAGCGACATGCCGTTGTTCTGCGCGATTCGCTGAATCGATTCGTTCACCTGCGCATCCGTGACCTCGATGCCGAGCTGTTTGGCACGCTGCAGCTGGGTCTGCACGACGATCAACCGCTCCAGCACCTGTTTGCGCAGTACCTCCGGCGGCGGAATGTTGCGCTTCGCACGGCGCAAATCGAGCACCACGTTCTCCAGTTCACCCTGCAGGTCGCTCTCCAGGATGATGCCGTCGTTCACGAGCGCAACGATGCGATCCAGGATTACGATGCTGTCATCCTGGGCCAGTCCGGCTCGGGAAAAGCCGAGCAGGCTAAGCGCGCACAAAGCTATCACGACCGGAAACCCCGCCGTGCGCGTTACTGTGGTGTGGGAGTAGGTCAACGGTAATCCTCACTTTCGCGATAGCCTAGAATACCAGATTCCAGGAGCGTGCCAGCGGCACTTCCAATGCTGGTCAGGCCTTTGAGAGCCAGCTGCAGGAAGATACTTTGCTCGGTACCTTTGCCTTCGTCCCGCACCCGCTCGCGCGCAACCGTGCGTAACAGCCAGCAACAGCTTTCGTACTCGAAACCGGCGAATCCCTCGAGCAGCCTGTCCTCCGTCAGCGACTGGTTCCAGCGGCCCAGCACGCTCCAGGACGGGGTCAGCTGCCACTTGAACGACAGGTCGACCTGCTCCAGGAGTTCGGCGCGACGCTGGCGGTAAGCGATTGCGGCAACGTGCTCGGCGGCGTCGCGGTACTGCACCTGCAGCACGGACTTGTCGGTCTCGTTCGTGTCCGGATCGTACTGCAGTGCCGCGTCCACGCTGAGTGTCTCGCTCAGCGCGGCGCTTCCCTGCACGATGGTGTCGGAGCGCTCCCGGGTGTCCACGACGGCACCTGGCAGTACCACCGCGCGGTCGCGGAAATACAGGATCTGCCCGATGCCCAGGCTGTATCGCTCGATGCCGCTGCCCGGATCGAGGAAGCGGCTGGAAAGCGCAACGGACAACTGATCCGCGTCGCCGACCCGATCTGCGCCGCTGAAGCGATTGCTGCGAAACAGCTGTGCGAAGCTGAAGGTGTACTCGCCGCTGTCGAAGACCGGCAGCTCGGACTGCTCCTCGAAAGGCACGTGCAGGTAGTAAAGCCGCGGTTCCAGGGTCTGCAGCAGGCTGCCGGCGTCGCGTTCGAAGAACAGGCCACCGTCCAGCGAAACGATCGGCAGAGTGCGAGCCGGCGAGCCCGGCAGTCCGGGCGCTGCGTTATCCAGGTCGTATTGCGTGTGGCGCAGTTCCAGGGTCGGTGCGAAGAACCAGGCAGCGCCGCCCATCGGGAAGCTCAGGTAGGGGCGCAGATCGAGGCGCTGACCGGTCAGGCTCTCACGCCGGTCGAAACGCACCGCCTCGGCGGTCAAGCCGTAGTCGACTTCGTCTTGGATGCCCGGCGCAGTGCGCAGCACGAGCT
Organism: Chromatiales bacterium; assembly: GCA_024644045.1. Lineage (GTDB taxonomy): Bacteria > Pseudomonadota > Gammaproteobacteria > JAHELT01 > JAHELT01 > JAHELT01. The sequence continues at coordinate 32,797 of JAHELT010000009.1, forward strand.
GTGGCGCCCGCTCGTAAGGCCGGCTGGCGGCCGGGATGTCCGGGTCGACCGTCTGGAAGGCCTGCACCGTCGTCTGCAGCGAGTAGGCGTCGGCGTAGTAGACCAGTTCGCCGCGCCGCTCCAGATGCGTGATACCGGCAACGCTGAGTGAGTTGCCAAGATCGTCGAAGTAGTCGGCATCGGATACCGTCGCTGCGTCGATGACGGTGGTCCAGCGGGAGCCGATTGTGCCGCCGTGGGTCAACCGCGCGAACGATCGCTGATCGCCGAACTTGCGATCGTCGAGGTACTCACTGTCGAGCTGCCAGCTGCCCTGCCGGGTCAGCAGGCGCAGTTCGTTCTGCAACTGTGTGCCGCGACTGCTCATGTAGCGCGGCGTGAACGTGGCGTCCGCCTGGGGCGCGATGTTCCAGTACCAGGGCAGCGCGATTTCGGTGCCCGAGCTGTCGGAAAAATTGAGTGACGGCAAGAGGAACCCGGACTGGCGCGCGTCGCCGATCGGAAAACGGAACCACGGCGTGTAGAACAACGGCAGGCCCTTGAATCGCAGCACGGCATCGTGGGCAGTGCCCTGCTGGGTTTCGTGGTCGAGGCGGATGCGCTCCGCGGAGACCACCCAGTCCTGTTGCTCCGGGGGGCATGTCGAGACGCTGGCGGAAAACAGATGGGTGCGTGCCTGGCCCTCGCGGTCTATGCGTGCGGCACGTCCCTGCAGCGCATTGCTGAGTTGCAGAAAAGTCGCGTTCTCGAAAATCGCATCGTCGTTGTCGAGATTGAACGTCAAGAAGTCCGCGGACACGGCGTAGTCGACGCTGTCGAACGTTGCCCGGCCCTCGGCAGTCGCGCGGTTGTCCAGCTGGTCGACGGTGATGCGGTCTGCGCCGACGCGCCTGCCCTGACTCGTGACTACCGCGTTGCCCTCGATCACGGTAACTTCGCTGTCACTGCCTATCAGGCGGTCGGCGCTGAGCCGGTATTTGTCGTCCTGCTCGTCCGGCAGTGGCGGGCGCGGCGGCAGCGGCGGGCACAGCTGCCGCGGTTGCGCGCAAACGTTCGCCGTCAGCAGCATTGCGCAAAGCGCGGCAGGCAACATGCGTAGTGACGCGTCCGCGCCAGGTGCAGTGCCTGTCGGATGCCTCAACCGGGTTTGCTGCTTCACGGGCCCGCTGTTTGCCTGGCGGAGCGGGCCGAGAGCGCCTGGATTCGCTTCACCGGGGCAGTTTACTCAAAAAAACCGCGACGGTGGCGTTAGCGGCAGGTTTTGCCCGGGCCGGATGACGGGCCGGGGCCGCGCGGTGCCTGCGCCGGCGCGGGCCGGGCAAGCCATTTCGGGGGCAGACGTGTACTATTCGCGCATTGCGGTCTGCACGCCCGTACGTGCGAAAATAGCGTGCGTGATGGGAACTGTTTGACGTTACGCGGGAGTGTGCCATCAACCGATCGATGTCTGCGCGAGCGCTCTGGCGCCGGGACCGTTGACGTGGCTGTTCGCGATCCGATCCGGGACCACTATTTCGAGGCGAGTCTGTTCCGCTCGCGGGCCATTTTTGCCGCACTGATCTGCTCGACACTGCTGCTGCTGGTGGCCGGGCGATTGTTCTTCCTGCAGGGCGTCGGCTACAGTCACTACGAGACCCTGTCCACCAGCAACCGCGTGCGCCTGATGGCGCTGGCCCCAACCCGCGGGCGGGTGTTCGATCGCAACGGGGTGCTGCTGGCCGAAAATCAGCCCACGTTCAGTCTGGAGCTGACCCCGGAGTCTGTTCCGGACCTGCCCGGCACTCTGGCCCGCCTGCGCGAGCTGCTCGAGTTCGACGAAGAAGACGTTGTGCGCCTGCGCAAGGCCCTGCGCCGCAATCGCCCGTTTGAAGGCATACCGCTGCTCAACAACCTGAGCGATGACGAGGTCGCCCGCATTGCCGCCGATCGACATCGTTTCCCCGGTGTCGATATCGCCGCGCGGCTCAGCCGCCACTACCCGCTCGCCGACCTGACCGCCCACGTTCTCGGTTACGTTGGGCGTATCGATGAACGCGAGCTGCAGGCGCTCGACCCGAACAACTACAGCGGCACCAGCTACGTCGGCAAGACCGGGATCGAGAAACAGTACGAGGATCTGCTGCACGGCAGCGTCGGTTTTCAGCAGGTCGAAGTCAACGCGGAGGGACGCATCCTGCGCGTGCTCGAGGACATGCCGCCGGTCCCCGGCCGGGACATTTATCTGACCCTGGACATCACCCTGCAGGCGGCGGCGCGCGATGCGCTCGGCGACTACAGCGGCGCCGTGGTCGCCCTGGACCCGGCCAACGGCGACGTGCTCGCGATGATCAGCCGGCCGACGTTTGACCCGAACCTGTTCGTGAACGGCATACCCGCGGCTACCTATGCCGATCTGAGCCGCGCCGAGAAACGCCCCCTGTTCAATCGCGCGCTGTCCGGCCAGTATCCCCCCGGCTCCGTGATCAAGCCGTTTCTGGCGCTGGCCGCGCTCGAAACCGGGTTACAACCGCCGGGCCGGGTGCAGTTCTGCCGCGGTTACTACATGCTGCCGAACGACGAGCGCCGCTACCGCGACTGGAAGAAACGCGGCCACGGCGCGATCGATCTGCACGATGCCATCGCGCAGTCGTGCGACGTGTACTTCTACGACCTCGCGCTGCGTCTGGGTATAGACCGCATCTCGCCCTACCTCGAAGCGTTTGGCTTCGGCCAGCGCTCCGGCATCGACAGCACCGGCGAGGCGGCGGGAATCCTGCCCTCGCGTGCCTGGAAGCGCAAACTACGCAACGAACCCTGGTTTCCGGGCGAAACCCTGATCACGGGCATCGGCCAGGGCTACCTCTCGGCAACACCGCTGCAGCTCGCCAGCGCGACGGCGACGCTGGCCAGCGGCGGTGTGCGCATGCGACCGCGGCTGCTCGCCGGCGTCGATGCGGCCCCGGCCGCGCGCGACACGCACGGTGCACAGGTGTTGAGCCGGGTAGAGATCGTCAACGAGGCCAACTGGCAGCACGTGGCGAAAGCGATGGAGGACGTCGTGCACCATTTCCTCGGAACAGCATTCACCGCGCATTCTGACGTCACCTACCGCAGCGCCGGCAAAACCGGCACGGCGCAGGTGGTGGCCATCGCGCAGGATGAAGAATACGATGCCGAGCAGCTTGCCTTCAAACTGCGGGATCACGCGCTGTACGTCGCGTACGCGCCCGCGCAACGCCCGCGCATAGCGGTGGCGGTGCTGGTGGAGCACGGCGGCAGCGGCGGCAGCGTGGCCGCTCCGGTCGCGCGCCGCGTCATCGACGCGTACCTGCGCGAGCGCAGCGCGGCGAGCGCCCGGGAAGACTAGGGCATGGCACGCCTGGCTTCGGAGTACCAGGGCCGCGATTCCGTGCTGCGGCTGCTGGCACATTTTTTCAGAATCGATCCGCCTTTGTTCCTGGCGCTGCTGCTTTTGAGTGCCACCGGACTGGTAGTGTTGTACAGCGCCTCGGGGCAGGACTTCGACACCGTGCTCAGGCAGGGACTGCGCGTGCTGCTGGCGTTCGCCGTGATGGTGCTGCTCGCACAGGTGCCGTCACGCAGCCTTCGCCTGTGGGCGCCCTGGGTGTACGGCGGCGGCGTGCTGTTGCTCGTCGTGGTGCTGCTCGCCGGGGATGTGGGCAAGGGTGCGCAGCGCTGGCTGGACCTGGGCGTAGTGCGTTTTCAACCCTCGGAGATTCTCAAGATCGGTATACCGCTCGCCATGGCCTGGTACCTGTCGGAACGCCCGCTGCCGCCGGGCATCGGGCGCGTGCTGATCGCCGCCGCGATCACCGCCATCCCGTGCGTGCTGATCGCTTATCAGCCGGATCTTGGCACCGCGTTGCTCGCGTGCTGCAGCGGGTTGTTCGCGCTGTTCCTGAGCGGGATGCGCTGGCGGGTACTGCTCGGTCTGGTGGCGCTGGCCGCCGCCTCGACGCCGGTGCTGTGGCATTTCATGCACGATTACCAGCAGCGCCGGGTGCTGACGTTCCTGAATCCGGAATCCGACCCGCTGGGCTCGGGATACCATATCATTCAATCCAAGATCGCGATCGGCAGCGGGGGAACGTACGGCAAAGGCTGGTTGAACGGGACCCAGTCGAATCTCGATTTTCTGCCCGAGCGCTCCACCGATTTCGTGTTTGCCGTGTACGGTGAGGAGTTCGGCTTCATCGGTGCCGTGCTGCTGCTGCTGCTGTATGTGTTTCTGGTGTTGCGTGGACTGACCATCGCCGTGCAGGCGCAGGACTCGTTCGAGCGGATTCTCGCTGGCAGCCTGAGCCTCACGTTCTTCTTTTACGTGTTCGTCAACATCGGCATGGTCACCGGCCTGCTGCCGGTCGTCGGTGTGCCGCTGCCGCTGATGAGCTACGGGGGCACGTCGGTGGTTACCCTGATGGCGGGTTTCGGTATTCTGATGGCAATCAACTCACACCGCAGGTTACTGGCGTGAAGGCTCCGGGCTCAACCGCGATCGCGGGCTTGCTGCTGCTGGCGGCATCGAGCGCCGCTGCATCCTATCTGGGGCGGCAGGAAGTGGATACCTTCGTTGCCGAGTTCGCCGAGCGTCACCGGTTCGACGAGAACGAGGTACGCGATCTGTTTCGCGACGCGCGCGCGCAGCAACGTGTGCTCGACGCCATCGCACGGCCAGCCGAGGCCAAACCGTGGCACGCTTACCGGCCCATATTCGTCACCGATTCGCGTATACGCCAGGGTCTGGAGTTCTGGGACCAGCACGCGGCGTTGCTGGAGGCGATAGAAGTCGAGACGGGCGTGCCTGCCGAGATGCTGGTCGCCATCATCGGCGTCGAGACGCGCTACGGGCGGCACCGCGGGAGCTTTAAGGCGCTGGACGCGCTCACCACGCTGGCCTTCGACTACCCGCCACGCAGCGCGTTCTTTCGCCGCGAACTCGAGCAGTTTCTGCTGCTGGTGCGCGACGAGGGGTTGAATGCCAGGAATATCTCCGGCTCCTACGCCGCCGCCATGGGCGTGCCGCAGTTCATCTCCAGCAGCTATCGCGAGTACGCCGTGGACTACGACAAGGACGGGCGCCGCGACCTCTGGGACAGCCCCGGCGACGTGCTGGCCAGCGTGGCGAACTATTTCCGCCGCCACGGCTGGCGCCCGGGCGAGCCGGTTACCTTCGCGGTGGAGCCGCCCGACACGCGCTACCGCGATCTGCTGAGCCGCGAGCTGAAACCCGCCCTGACCCTGGCGCAGCTGCACGAGCATGGGCTCGTGAGCCCGGAGCGAGCGCCTCCCGGTCCGTTCACGGTGATGGAGCTGCAGGGCGCGGACGGCCCCGAAGTCTGGGTCGGCCATTACAATTTCTACGTGATCACGCGCTACAACCACAGCCGGTTGTATGCGATGGCGGTACACCAGCTGGGCCGGGCGCTGCGCGAGCGCCGGCTGCAGGCAAGTGCCCGGACGACGGGTCAGTGACGATTCCGCGCAAGCCGACCGCGCAGCGGTATCGAGGCGTCGCCGATGACCGTCAGCTGCTGCCGTATCTCGTGATGCTGCTGCTGATCGGTTGCAGCACGGGTGGACCCTACCACCGCGGGGACGGTCCGGGGGTGCCCATCGATGTGGCGAGCATCGCCGAGGTGGTCCCGCGCAACGAGCCGCGCAGCCGCTACGGCAACCCCCCGAGCTACGTCGTCAACGGGCGCCGCTATCGCGTCATGGGCAGCAGCCAGGGGTACGTGGCCAAGGGCAGGGCGTCCTGGTACGGGCGCAAATTCCACGGCAAGCGCACCTCCAGCGGTGAGCCGTTCAACATGTACGCGATGACCGCCGCTCACCGCTCGCTGCCGCTGCCCACTTATGTGATGGTCACCAACCGCAGGACCGGCCGCCGGGCGGTGGTGAAAGTGAACGACCGGGGACCGTTCGTGAACGACCGGCTGATCGATCTGTCCTACGCCGCCGCCGCCAAGCTCGGCATACTTTCGGCGGGCACCGGCGAGGTCGAGGTCCGTGCGCTGAACGGCGGCGAGCCCATCCCCAGGGCGGCCAGCCTTGCGGTACCGGTCACCGGCGACGCGGTCTACGTGCAGCTGGGGGCATTCCAGCAGCGCGCCAATGCGGAGCTGCTGCGCGCGAAGGTCAGCGGCGCCGACGTGCGTTCCGCGCGCGTGAGCCAGGCGTCCGGCGCCGGGGGCGGCCCGGTTTACCGGGTCCGGGTGGGTCCGCTGGACAGCGAAGGCGAAGTCAGCGCGGTGCTTGCCAAGCTGCGCCGGGCCGGCATCGACCGCTACCGGCTGGTGACCGATTGAAGGCGGGCGTCAGCCGGCGGAGGCATTACGTTACAATCGCGCCGATTCAACCACCGCAGCTTATCGATGATCAGTAGATTCTTGCTTCCAGCAGCGCTGACCCTGGGCGTGTTCACGGCCCTGCAGGCAGCAACCACGCCGGTGCCGGCGCCCCCTCAGGTCGGCGCCACGGCCTACCTGCTGGTCGATTTCGACAGCGGCGCGGTGCTGGCAGAGCACAATATAGACAGCCCGATGCCGCCGGCCAGCATCACCAAGATCATGACGTCCTACGTGGTTTACCGCGAGCTGGTGACGAACGCGTTCACGCTCGACAGCGAGGTGCCGGTGAGCGAGAAAGCCTGGCGCATGAAGGGCTCGCGCATGTTCATCGAGGTCGGCGACAAGGTCTCCGTCGAGGACCTGCTGCGCGGCGTCGTGATCCAGTCCGGGAACGACGCGAGCGTGGCGCTCGCCGAGTTCGTGGCAGGCAGCGAAGCGTCGTTCGCCGAGATGATGAATCTGCACGCGCGGCGCCTGGGGATGACGAATACCCGCTACCGCAACAGCACCGGCTGGCCGCATCCGGAGCACGTGACGACCGCGCGCGACATCGCGACGATCACGCGCGCACTGATCACCGAATTCCCGCAGTATTACGAAACCTATGCGGAAAAGCAGTTCACCTACAACGGCATTCCGCAGTACAACCGCAACAAACTGTTATGGCGCGACGCTACGGTCGACGGCGTCAAGACGGGCCACACGGAGGACGCCGGGTACTGCCTGGTCAGCTCCGCGCGGCGCGACGACATGCGTCTGATCGCGGTGGTGATGGGTGCGAAGAGCGAGAAACGGCGCGCCGAGGCCAGCAGCACGTTGCTGGGCTACGGGTTCCGGTTCTTCGAAACGCACAAGCTGTACGCCGCGGACCAGTCGCTCAGCGAGATCCGGGTGTGGCGCGGCGCTCAGGAGACGCTGCCCGTCGGATTGCGCGAAGATCTGTTCGTTACCATCCCGCGCGGGCAGTACAAGCAGCTCGACGCGGCGTTGCAGGTCGGTGAGACCGTCACCGCGCCGACCAGCAGGTACCAATCGCTGGGCAAGGTGCGCGTGACGCTCGGCGAGCAGCTCATCGAAGAGCGGCCGCTGCTTGCGCTGCAGGAGATTGCCCAGGGAAACCTGTGGCAACGGGCCCGCGACAGCGTGCTGCAGATGTTCCGGTGAGGTGTCGATGGCCGAGCCGGTCGTCTACCTGAACGGCGAGTTCATTCCTGCGCAGCAGGCTACGGTCTCGGTGTTCGATCGCGGGTTCCTGTTCGGGGACGGCGTGTATGAAGTGATCCCCGCGTACGGTGGACGGCTTTTCCGGCTGGAGCACCACCTGGATCGGCTGCAGCGTAGTCTCGACGGATTGCGCATCGCCAATCCGTACACCAGGGCGCAATGGTCAAGCGTGCTGCAAGCGTTGACGCAGCGCGCCGGCAGCATCGATCAGAGCGTGTACGTGCAGGTCACCCGCGGTGTGGCCCAGATGCGTACGCATGCGTTCACCGAGGCCGGCTCACCAACCGTGTTCGCGATGAGCTCGGCGTTAGGCGCCGTGGACCCCGAGCGCCGCGCGCAGGGGGTGCAGACGATCACGCACGAGGACATACGCTGGCACCGTTGCGACCTGAAAACCACGGCGATGGTGGCCAACGTGTTGCTGCAGCAGCTGGCGCGCGAAGCGGGGGCCGAGGAGACCCTGCTGCATCGCGACGGCCGTATCATCGAGGGCGCCTCGAGTAACGTGTTCGTGGTCGTGCAGGACGTCGTGGTGACCCCGCCGCCGGGTCCGGAACTATTGCCGGGCATCACACGCGATCTGGTGCTGGAGCTGGCGCGCGAGAACGGGCTGCCCTGGCGCGAGGACGAGATACCGTTGCGCTCGCTGGCGAAGGTGAGCGAGCTGTGGCTGACCAGCGGGAGTCGTGAAGTCATGCCGGTGATCGCGGTGGACCGGCAGCCCATCGGGGACGGTGTACCGGGCCCCGTCTGGCGGCGCGTCCTGGCCCTGTTTCAGGAATTCAAACGCGGCGCGCAGGCGCACGGCTGAATGCTCGCGCCAGCATGTACAATGGGTTGCCTGGACGTCCGTGTGCCGTGCCGGATGGTGCGCGAACGAAACTGCCCGTATCCGATCATCGCGCGCTGGGAGGCGACGTGGCCGAACAACAGACGCTGCTCGAATTCCCGTGCCGGTTCGCGATCAAGGCCATGGGTCTGGCGAGCCTGGAGTTCGAGGCTGTGGTCACCGACATCGTGCGCCGGCATGCGCCCGACTTCGACGGCGGGGCGGTGCGCAAACGCCCGAGCAGGAATGGTAAGTATGTCGCCATCACCGTGACCATCCACGCACGCGACAAACGGCAGCTGGATGCGATCTACACTGAACTGAGTGCCCATCGGCAGGTGCTGATGGCGCTGTAAGCAGGCGCCCGCAGTGGACCTGATCGTTCGCAACCTCGGTCTCCAGGACTATGCGCCGACCTGGCGTGCCATGCAGGCCTTCACCCGGCAGCGCGGCGCGGCGTCGATTGACGAATTCTGGTGTCTGCAGCACCATGCCGTGTTTACGCTCGGACAGGCGGGACGGCGCGAGCACATCCTGGGCGACACCGGCAGCATCCCGGTGATCGACGTGGATCGCGGCGGCCAGGTGACGTATCACGGTCCCGGTCAGCTTGTCGTTTATACGCTGCTCGACCTGCGTCGCCGTAACCTCGGCGTGCGGCGTCTGGTGACGGGTCTGGAGCGCGCAGTAATCGCCCTGCTGGGCGGGTTCGGAATCGCCGCAGAGACGCGTCCCGGTGCGCCGGGCGTGTACGTGGATGCACGCAAGATCGCGGCGCTCGGTCTGCGCGTCACCCGCGGTTGCTGCTACCACGGTCTGAGCTTCAATGCGGCCATGGACCTGGCGCCCTTCGCGCTGATCGATCCGTGCGGCTACCGTGACCTCGAGGTCACGCAGCTCAGCGAGCTCGGCGTCTCACTGACGCCGGAAGCGCTGGGCGCGCGGCTGGTCGATGAGCTGACTGCGCAACTCGGTTACAATGCCTGCCGGGTAACGGACGAGCTGCCGGAAGCCTGGCGCATTCACGCCTGAACTTACGTCCGGCGGCGGTCGGCATAAAGGACAGCATGACATCACAACGGGATACGACGGCACCTTCGCGGCACGATCCGGCGGGCCATCAGCGCGGTGCCGACAAGATGGCGCGCCTGCGCGTGAGGTTCGAGCCTACCGTGCGCACACAACCCAAACCGCCCTGGATTCGCGCCCGCGTGCCGTCCGGTCCGCGGGTGCAGGAGCTCAAGCGCGTGCTGCGCGAGATGAATCTGCACACGGTGTGCGAGGAGGCCAACTGCCCGAACCTGGGTGAGTGCTTCGGTCACGGCACGGCCACGTTCCTGATCATGGGCGATATCTGCACCCGCCGGTGTCCGTTCTGCGACGTTGCGCACGGCCGCCCCGAACCGCTGGACGCCGATGAGCCGAAAAAGCTCGCCATGACGGTGCAGGCCATGCGGCTGTCGTATGTCGTGATCACCTCGGTCGACCGGGACGATTTGCGCGACGGCGGCGCCGGGCACTTCAGCGCCTGCGTGCGCGCGGTGCGCGAAGCCTGTCCCGAGATCCGTATCGAAGTGCTGGTGCCCGATTTTCGCGGCCGCATGGAGGTTGCGCTGGAGCTGCTCGACGGCGCCCTGCCCGACGTGTTCAATCACAATCTGGAAACCGTGCCGCGTCTGTACAAGCTCGCGCGGCCGGGCGCCGATTTCGCCTGGTCCCTGGCACTGCTGCGCCGGTTCAAGCAGCGGGCCCCGCAGGTGCTCACCAAGTCGGGACTGATGCTCGGGCTCGGCGAGGAGATCGACGAGGTCAAGACGGTGATGCAAGCCCTGCGCGAGCATGACTGCGACATGCTCACACTGGGTCAGTACCTGCAGCCCAGCCGCGACCACTTGCCGGTGGCTCGTTACGTGCACCCCGACGAATTCGAGGCGCTGCGCGAGGACGGGCTCGCCATGGGCTTCACCCATGTGGCGAGCGGGCCGCTGGTGCGTTCCTCCTACCACGCCGATCAGCAGGCTGCCGGCGTACTGCCAGCGGTGGCCGTCGCACCCACCTGACGAGGCACTTTTCCCGGCGCGACAGCGCATCGGCTTGAACGCCGGGCGGTCGTGTGCACGCACAATCTGACCCCGAAACCCGCCGCGCGACGTTTACCGGCTGGAGACCGCAACACAACGAGGTGACGTCGCGAACCGTAATGCAACCGCGACGCGCGAGGTGCCGACGCGCACGGCTACCGCGGCGAGTTTCCGCCGTTGTCGGGTCTTGCGCTGAACTTGCGCGACGGCGTAGCGCAGATCTCACCTTGAACCGCGGGCGCGGCCGCCGCCGGTGTGGGTCGCCGCGCGCGCAACGCCGGTTGCTCCGCCGCGCGCAACCGGGGTAGTCTCGACGCCATGGACGCCGCGAGTCATGCCGCCGAGCGCAGCGACGAGGAATTGATGTGCGCGTACCGTGACGGCGAGGCGGCAGCCTTCGACAGGCTTTATTCGAAACATGCCGACAGTCTCTACCGATTCGTGCTGCGTAACGCTGGCGCCGAGCACCGGGCCGGCGAGCTGTTTCAGGACATCTGGATGCGAGTCATCAACTCACGTGCGCGCTACGTGCCGGCGGCGTCCTTTCGCACCTGGCTGTTCGCGATAGCGCACAACCGGCTCACCGATCACTACCGGGCTCAGGCAAGACACAACGCACGCATCGACCCGGCCGGCTCGGATCTCGCCGAGTTCGCCGATCCCGGACCGTTGCCCGGCGAGGTGTTGCACAACGCACAGCTGCAGCAGGCGCTGCTCCGCGAAATCGAAGCGCTCCCGCGTGCGCAGCGCGAAGCCTTCCTGCTGAAGCAGGAGGCGGACCTGTCGCTCGAGCAGATCGCCGAGGTGGTCGGCACGTCCCGCGAAACGGTCAAGAGCCGGCTGCGCTACGCGATGGCGAAACTGCGCACGGTGCTGAGGGAGACGTTGTGAGCGAGCCGAAGGTGCCGGATCGGGACGGCGACGATCTCGCCGAGCTTTATCGCCGCACGCCGCAACCGGCCGCGCCGGCCGCGCTGGGGGAGGAACTCCGCCGGGCGGCGCGCGATGCCGTGAAGGGCGCCGGGCGCCGCGCGGTCTTCCCCTGGCGCCAGGGCGTCGCCGTGGCCGTGGTTGCAGTGTTGAGCGTTTCGATTTTCCTGCTGCTGCCGCGGGAATCGCTGCGCTCGCCGGTGCAGGCGCCGATGGCGCCGCCCGCCGCGGATGCGCCGGCACGAAGTGCCGAGCCGGCGGGGCTGACGCCGCCTGAACCCTCCGAAGCCGCACGCGAGCAGCCGGCGGAGGAGACCGAGGCCCCGCAGGACGCACAGCCTGCTGCAACTCAGCCGCCTGCACCGGCCGCGGCCGCACCTGCGCTGAAGAGCCGCGACGCGACGCCGGAGGCGGCGGACGACCCGGGATCCGGCGCGCCAGCAGCGAGCGCTGCGGCGCGCGCCGTCGAGCGAAGCCGGCTGGCCGACGAGGCCGGGGAAGCGGATCCGCTGGAGGAGTCCTACTACCGCAGCTCGCCGGAGCTGTGGATCTCCCACATCGAGCGGCTGCTGTCGGAGGGCCGCTTCGATGAATCGAAGCGCGAGTTCGAGGCCTTCCGGGCGCGCTATCCCCGGCACCCTTATGCCGCGAACCAGTAGCGGGCGGCGGGCCGGAGGCGGCGACCCGGACGCCCGCAGCGTCCGGATGAGATTGAACTTATCGGCACCCGGGGGTTCAATGCGGGCAACCTGCAGACAATTGCCGACCGTCGGACAGGAGAGGGGATGAAAGCATCGGATCTGTGTGTGGCGTGCCTGGAAGCTGAGGGCATCGAGTATGTGTTCGGTGTGCCAGGGGAAGAAAACGCCGACTTCGTGATGTCCCTGGCGGAGTCCGAGAAGCTGACGTTCGTGCTCACGCGCCATGAACAGGGGGCTGCCTTCATGGCGGAAGTCTACGGGCGTCTTACGGGCCAGCCGGCCGTGTGTCTGGCGACGCTGGGGCCCGGCGCCACCAACCTGATTACCGGGGTGGCCGATTCGAACATGGACCGGGCGCCGATGCTGGCGCTGACCGGGCAGGGATCGACGCAGCGCCTGCACAAAGAGTCGCATCAGATCATGGACGTGGTCAGCATGTTCCGCCCGGTGACCAAGTGGGCGACCAGCGTGCTGCACCAGGACAACATCGCCGAGATTTTCCGCAAGGCGGTACGCATTGCCCGCTCCGAGAAGCCCGGCGCGGTGCTGATCGAGTTGCCCGAAGACATTGCCAAGCGCCAGACCGAGACCGTGCCCATCACGCCGCGCCGCTACCGTCGCGCCGTCGCGCCGCAGGACATGATCGAGCACGCCGCCGGCCTGTTGCGGGAGGCCCGCCGGCCGGTGATCCTGGCGGGCAACGGCTGCATCCGCAAGCGCGCCAGCGCCGAGCTGCGGGCGTTGTGTGAACGCACGGGGGTGGGCGTCATCAGCACGTTCATGGGTAAAGGCAGCGTCGACGTGGATGCCGACTACTGCCTGTTCACCATCGGGCTCAGCGCCAAGGACATCCCCGCGTGTGCGGTGGATGCCGCGGATCTGGTGATCGCGATCGGTTTCGACATGGTCGAGTATCACCCCAGTCTCTGGAATCCGCAGGGCGACAAGCGCATCGTGCACATCGATTTCACACCCGCGGAGATCGATGCCAAGTACCACCCCGAGATCGAACTCGTGGGCGACATCGCGCAGGCCCTCGCGGCTTTGAACCAGTGTCTCGAAGGGGTCGCACTGAACTGCGATCTGTCGCAGCAGGCGGCGACCCGCCGTGACATGCTCGAGGATCTCGCCACCTACGCCGATGACGCTCAGAGCGGTGTGCTGCGCCCGCAGAAGGTGCTGGCCGACGTGCGCAGGGCGATGGGCCCGAATGACATCCTGCTCTCCGATGTCGGCGCGCACAAGATGTGGATTGCGCGCCAGTACCAGTGCCACGAGCCGAACACCTGTCTGATTCCCAACGGCTTCTGCTCCATGGGATTTGCGCTTCCCGGTGCGATCGCCGCGGGGCTGGTGCATCCTGAGCGGCGTATCCTGGGCATCGCCGGCGACGCCGGCTTCCTGATGAACGTGCAGGAGATGGAAACCGCCAGGCGCCTCGGCGTCGGCATAGTGATGATGGTGTGGGAAGACAAGGCGTACGGTCTGATCGCCTGGAAGCAGGAGACCGAGTTCGGCCGGCACACCGACCTGGCCTTCGACAATCCCGAGTGGGAACAGCTTGCAAGGTCGTTCGGCTGGGGTGCGCACCGGTGCGCGGACAGTGCGGCGCTGGCGGACACGCTCGAGCGGGCGTTCGAGGAACCGGGTCCGAGTCTGCTGGTGGTGCCTATCGACTACCGCGAGAACGAGCGGCTGACGCAGCGTCTCGGCGACATCACCTGCCCGATCTGAAAGGCGCCGGCGCACCCGCTGGCCAACGCGGCGCGTCTGCGTTTATAGTCGCGCCCAGCGCCGGTGGGACACGCCGCCGACACCACGAGGAAACTGATGCACGTTCCGGCGGCCAGCGATCAGGCCTGGGGTCCGACACCGCGGCGCACGTTCCTGAACGTGCCTTTCTGCGACGATCTGAGCGAGCTCGACGCGCAGGTCGCCATACTCGGGATTCCCTACGGCGACCCGTACAGCATCGACGAGATCAGTAACCCGCAGAGCAAAGCGCCGGAGGCCGTGCGCGAGGCATCGGTGCGCGTGAGCTTCGGCCTTGACCGTTACGACTTCGACATCGGCGGCACGGTGCTCGACGGCAAGCCGATCAAAGTCGTCGATTGCGGCGATATCCCCGGCGACGTCCGCAACCTGCAGCGCCACTATGAGCTCGCAGAAGCGGCCGTGCGCACCATGCTGGAGCGCGGTGCGCTGCCGATCGTGATCGGCGGCGACCACGGCGTGCCGATTCCGGTGTTTCGCGCTTACGCGGGCCGCGGTCCGATTCACCTGGTGCACATCGATGCGCACCTCGACTGGCGGGACGAGGTCAACGGGGTGCGCGAGGGCTACTCCAACCCGATCCGCCGGGCTGCCGAGATGGCGCACATCGAGGGCATCACACAGATCGGATTGCGCGGCCAGGGCAGCGCCCGCGCCGAGGATGTCGAGGATGCGCTGGCCTACGGGTGCGATATCGTCACCGCCGCCGAGCTTCACGATATCGGTATGCGCGCAGTGCTGGGTAGAATACCGGACGGCGCACAGTACTACCTGACCATCGATGCGGACGGCGTCGATCCCGCGGTGATGCCGGGTGTGTGGGCGCCGCACCCGGGTGGCGTCACTTATCCGCAGATGCACAGCCTGATTCACGGGCTGTGCCGCAAAGGCCGCGTGGTCGGGATGGACGTCAACGAGATCACTCCGATCTACGACATCAATCAGGCCACCTGCATGGCCGCCGGGCGTTTCATCGTGAACCTGATCGGCGGGGCGGTGCACAACGGCTACTTCGACTGAGCGGGCGGGCGCCGGCACGCTCGCGGTGATTTGCGACCGGTAGCTGCCAATTGCGTGTCGGCGTACTAGACTGCAGGATACGACCGCAGGGAGCGAATCCATGGACAGACGCTCGATTCTGAAAAGCCTCGCGGCGGCGCCGCTGGCCGCAGTGCTCGGGCGCCCGGAGCTGACCCGCGCTGCGGCATCCACCCTTAATGTAGTCGCCACGCGCACGGCGCAGGGCGCCGACGTGAAAGCCGCTGTCGCAGTCCCCGCAGGCCCGCCGCGCGCTGCCGTGCTGCTGGTCCACGAGTGGTGGGGGCTCAACAATCAGATCAAGGTGGTCGCCACGGAGCTGGCCAGGCAAGGCTACCTGGCCCTGGCCGCAGATCTGTTCGACGGCAAGGTGACCACCGACCGCGGTACGGCCAGGCTGCTGACACAGTCCATCGATCCCGATGCGGCATTGCAAACGCTGGTGGCCTGGGTGCAATGGTTGCGCGTGCAACCCGGAATCAAGCGCGTCGCCACGCTTGGCTGGTGCTTCGGCGGCAGCTGGTCGCTCACTGTTTCCACCGCCGTCGAGGTCGACGCCACGGTTGTGTACTACGGCAAGGTCGACAAGGATCCGGAGCAGCTGGCGGCGTTGAACGGCCCGGTGCTCGGGCACTTCGCTTCACAGGACGCCTGGATAACGCGCAGCATGGTCAGCCGGTTCGAAGCGGCGATGGATCGCTCGGGAAAAACGTACACCAGTTACTGGTACGAGGCCGATCATGCGTTCGCCAATCCGACCACCGCCCGCTACGATGCGGGGGATGCGGAACTCGCCTGGTTCCGCACGCTCGAATTCCTGGGTAAGCATCTGGGCTGACCGTTCGCGCATGCAGGCGCGTTGAACAGCGCCATATCAGTCGAAGGTTTTCAGGTTCTGCTTCAGTTCCTGCATGAGATTGTTGAGCATGCCGTCCAGCGCCGAGCGCCGCTCTTCCACGGCGCTGCTGAACCAGAACGGGTTCTCCGTGCGGCGGTGCATGAAGTAGTCGAGCAGGAATTGCTCGGAAAGCAGCAGGAACTGGATTGCGTCCTCGGCATTGACCTGCACGAACGGATTGCGTGCGATCTGCTTCGCCGAGTTCTCCTGCTGATGGCAGTACTGGCTCAACAACCAGTAGAGCATCGCGCGGGTGGTGGGCAGCAGGTTTTTCGACAGTTTGTTGCTGGTCGTATCCAGGCTCGCGTCGACGATCGAGTCCAGCCAGCGCTGCAGACTTTCTTCCGGCACGATCACCTCGCGCGCACGCTTCTCGGCGACGATGCAGGTTATCTGGTTCTGGATCTGCGTATAGTCGTCGGTGGAGCGGTACTTGCGAATCGCTTTCTTCCAGATCGACTGCTTGGACTCGAGCTCGTTTCGTAGCGATTCGACCTGCGCGTCGAGATCTGACTGCTGCTCGAACGACGTCTCGATCTTCGCGCGCAGATCCTTCATCTCCTGGTAGCAGACCGACAGTCGCAGACTGTAGTACTGTGACAGCCGGCATTTGGCCGGTGTCGTCTTCTCGCGCAGGCGAACGATCGCATCGGATATCCGCGAGCGCGCGGCGCCCGCCTCTTGCGCCTTGTGCTTCAGTATGTACTCAGCCTGATTGAAGTCGGCCACCTCGTCGCGCAACTCGATCACGTTCTCACCCACCTCGTCGATCTGCTCGTGCAGCTTCTCAAGATTCACGCCGTTGCGGGTGTGGGTTTCCAGGGTTCTGCTTTTGCGCCAGGTGTGCAGCTGCCTGGCAAGCTCTTTGAGGCGCTCGCCCAGAGCATTGCCTTTGGCCGGAGCACGTCCCGATTCGGCTTTCTGAAACGCGGTGGCGATTTCCTTGCCGAAGTAGTGCAGATCCTCGACGTGCTCGTGGGTACGCTTCGCCTCCAGCTCCACCATCAGGTCGTGAAGCACCTCGCGATTTTTCTGCGGTGCACCGCGCAGCGCCTCCGGCGGAATGTGCGCCGGAAGCTTGCTGATATCCAGTTGTGACAGCTCGCGCGGCGACAGCGTCCGCGCCAGCTTGGCCAGCATGTCGATGGATATCATAGAACCTGTGACTGGTTGCGGCATGTTCTGCACTATTTGCACACTCAACCCCTGTAGCCCGTTTCGGCGCCGTTGACTGAAACTTGACCCTGCGACGGCGGGCGATGTCTGAAAATCAGCGCTCGCTCACATTTCCAACGCTTCGGCGCGCCACGCGGACGGCTTTGCGCAGGAGCGCAGATGGTGGACAATCGGCGCCTCCTTTGTTGTGAATCACGGCACCAATCGTGAAACCCGCCACGCCGACGTTGACGTTCGTTTTTTCCTGCGTGGGTCATGCTTACATTCACATGTTCACCGCGTTCTACTTCGTCATCGTGCTGGCGCTGGAGAAGGACTGGCAGCTGCCTTTCCACGAGCTCCTCGAGCTGTGGACCGTCGGGGCGCTGCTGGTGGGGGTGGCCGCGCTGCCCGCCGGCTGGCTGGGTGACAGGTGGAGCCCGAGCGGCATGATGGTGGTGTTCTTCATCGGCATGGGCGCGAGCTCCGTGGCGGCCGGCTTGACCGAGAGCCCGCGCGGCCTGCTGCTGGCGCTGGCCGGCATCGGCCTGTTCGCCGCTATCTATCATCCGGTAGGTATCCCCTGGCTGGTGCGCAACTCGGCGCGCCGGCGCGGGAAGCTGCTGGGGCTGAACGGGGTCTTCGGCGGCGTCGGCGCCGCCCTCGGCGGCGCGGTCGCCGGGGCCCTGATCGAAGTTGCCAGCTGGCGCGCCGCCTTCATGGTTCCCGGGACGGTCAGTATCGTGACCGGCGTTACGCTTTGGTGGTCGATCCGGCGCGGCTGGGTGCGCGACGACTACGGCGGCGGAGAGCGGATCGCCGTACAGGGCTCGCGCGCCGATGCGCTGCGGGTGTTCGGTATCCTGCTGCTGACGATGTTCGCCGCGGGCGTCATCTATCACGCCACCCAGGCCGCGCTGCCCAAAGTGTTCACGCTGCGGAATCAGGACCTGGTTGGGAACAGCGTGTTCCGGGTCGGCCTGCTGGTGGCGGTGGTTTACGTGCTCGGCAGCATCATGCAGGTGCTTGGCGGGCACCTGGCGGACCGCCTGCCGCTGAAATCCGTGTACCTGGGCGCGTTTCTATGCCAGGCCCCGCTCCTGTGGCTGCTGGGGTTGATCTTAGGTGTGCCACTGGTGATCGTGGCGACGCTGAGCGTGATGCTGAGCGCCGGTGTGTTGCCCGCCGAGAACATGCTGCTGGCCCGCCATACCCCGCAACACCGCCACGGCATGGCGTTCGGTGTGAAGTTCGTACTGTCCTTCGGCGCGGCGCCGCTCGCGGTGGAGCTGGTGTCGATGATGCAGGCGGACAGCGGGGATTTCAGCCGTCTCTTCGCACTGCTGGCGCTCATCGCGGCGGCCGTGTTCACGCTTGCTATCGGGCTACCCGGTGAACGGCTGACACCGGTCCGTTCCTAGGCGGCCGCTCCAGAGAGGCTGGGTGCGCACACCGGGCGGCGGCGCGCTACCGCATTTTTCGGCCCTGCTACTGCGAAACCACGACGCGGTTGCGGCCTTCGCGCTTGGCCTCGTACAGCGCGTCGTCGGCGCGCCGGATCAGTCCGTCGAGCGCGTGCAGCGCATCGAAGGATTCGCTGGCCACGCCGACCGAAATCGTGACCTTGATCGTGTGGCCTTCGAACTCGGAGACGTGCTCCTCGATTGCGCTGCGGATGCGCTGGCAAACCATTTCCGCCTCGTCGTGCTGCGTGTGCGGCAGGAACATCAGGAACTCCTCGCCGCCGTAGCGGCCGAGCAGGTCGAGCTCACGCTTGTTCTTCTGCAGTACTGCCGCCACGTCGCAGAGCACCTGATCGCCCGCCTGGTGACCGTACTCGTCGTTGACGCGCTTGAAGTGGTCCACGTCTATCATTACCGCGCTCAGCAGGCGCTTGTTTTCCTTGAACGCCTTGAGAAAGGTGACGCCCTGCTCCAGCAGCCACTGGCGGTTGGGTACACCGGTGAGCGAATCGGTGGTCGCGGCGGCGAGTATCTTGTCGTCGTAGCTGATTTCATCGGGATCCTTGAACTCGGCCTTGAGCACGAAGCGGCCGATCTGCAGGCGGCTGTGGATCGTGAGCGAGTCGAGTTTCACCGGTCGGCCGTCCAGCAGCGTGCCGTTCGTCGAACCCAGGTCCTCGACGAAGATCTTGCCGCCCGAATAGGTGATCTTGGAGTGAATCCGGGAAACCTGGCTGTCGTGCAGAATAATGTCGGCGTTCTGACCGCGGCCGATGATCATGGTGCCTTCGTTCAGGCGGATGCGCTGGGTGAACTCGCGCGGGTGGATGACCCGCAGGAACGGAATGTTGCGGGCGAAATCCGTTGCTACGCCGCCGCTGCCGCCGGCCTGCGTCTGGTCCTCGTCGGTCACTGCTGGCGTCTCGGCGGTGTTGCCGAGGTGAACCGGCGCGAGCGCCGGACGTATCAGCGTCTTGCCCTCGGCCGCCTCGATACTTTGTTGGTTGTTTTCCGTTTCGCGATCAGCGCTCATCGATGTATGGCGTCCCTATCGGCCGAGCTGGTATTGTCAGGTATCCCGACGCTCGACGTAGCAGAAAGTGTACCACTCGACCCCGGCCCCGTAT
This sequence comes from Chromatiales bacterium, assembly GCA_024644045.1. Lineage (GTDB taxonomy): Bacteria > Pseudomonadota > Gammaproteobacteria > JAHELT01 > JAHELT01 > JAHELT01. Next base: position 52,366 of record JAHELT010000009.1, read on the forward strand.
GGTTTCCTGTTTTCTCGATCGCTGACGTGACACTTGTCACAGGGCCCTTGTTCACGTACGTGCGAGTGGTTGAAATCGGCCGACCGCATCAGTGAACAACGTCACGGGGCGATATTGTAGGGTATCTGGCCGTCGTTTGCTCTGCATCCCGGTGTTGCATCCTCGACACCCCCATTGCCGCTGTAAAACCGGTTCGCGGATAATCCGGGCAGCGTTTCCCTCGGAGGACGGGTGAGGGCCGATCATTTCATTCCGCTGCCGCGCGAGCGCATCGCGGCGGCGCTGCTGGAAGAAACCGGGTGGCCAGCCCCTGAGCGGGCCGCGTTCGAGCAGTTTTCGAGGCTCTACACCGGACTCTACGTGCTGCGCCTGCATGAGCGGCTGCAGTCGCTGAAACGCCGCTATGCACCCTTCGATCCGGACGGCGAGTGGCCCGCCGACGGGGAGCCCGGGGACGCAGCGCTGTTGCTCGGTGAACTCGACAACCTGCTGCGGCAGGCCAATTTCAGCGCACTCGGCGGGGCGGAAATCGCCCGCTCGCTGGAGTCGGTGTCGCCCTACGGGCTGGAAGTCGGCGTGGACATGAGCGACTTCGAGCAACTGCGCGTCTACTGCCTGGGCCGGACCGTGCGTCTGGAGCGCAAACGCGACTGGCGCTCGCTGTGGCTGCGCGTGAAGCAGTGGGAAGTCCCGGTGTTCCGGCGCCTGGTGGTATGCGTGCGTTTCAAGCCCTTCGCCGAGCGCGTGGCGGAAACGGTCGCCGCCGGCGAATCCGAGCGGCGCGCCCGGCGGCGTCTGCGGCGGGCGCGCGATCAGCTGCCTGAAGCGGTCGAACGCGGCTGCATGTTCCTGCGTCTGTTCAAGGACATACCGCACTCGGACCTGGAGACCCTGTTTCCGAACCGGCGGGTGCGCATGCGCCGCAGCGACAAGATCAAGCTGGGCATTACCGGGGGCGGGGGTACGGCCAGCGGGGTGGCGGCCACGCTCACCAAGCTGGCGGCCGCGGTCAGCCCGCTCGCCATTGCCGGTGCCCTGGTGGGGCTGGCGCTGGTCATTTTCCGCCAGGTCACCAAGGTCGTGAATCAGCGGACCAAGTACATGGCGGTGCTGACCCGCAGCCTGTACTTTCACTGCCTGGACAACAACTTCGGCGTGATTGCACGGCTGGTCGACAGCGCGCTGGAAGAGGAATGCAAGGAGATACTGCTGGCCTATTGTTTTCTGGTGCGCGCCCGAGCGGGCGAGTATGACGAGGCGCAGCTCGATCGCGCCGTAGAGACGTACGTGCAGCAGCGGTTCGCGGTGAGCGTGGATTTCGATGTGGCGGACGGCGTGCGCAAGCTGCGCGAGGACGGGTTACTGACCGTCGACGGCAGCGGTAAGCTGCACGTCAAGGCGCTGGCTGAGGCGTTGGAAACTCTGCAGGCACGCTGGTCGAGCTACGCGCTTCGAGACCCCGCCTAGGCGCTGTGCTCGAAACCGTTTTACGCGGCGATCGCTGGCCCGCGGCGTGAAAGATACCGGGATTGATCCGCCGTGCGCCGTACGGCCGACCGGCGCCGTCACTCGTCCACGTCGTCGACGTCGGATTGCCCGCTGATGCGCCGCCTCACGTGAGACCAGGAGACGCCGGTGGCCAGCACGCCGGACAGCGCCACCAGAACCAGGTAGGTCACTGCGCGCGTGGTGTCGGCGGGCACCAGCCCGACGTCCACGATCAGCCACAGCAGCACGCCGAAGAACGCGGCCGCGAGCACCAGCCCGAAAGGGCCCAGCGATCGCAGCGTGGCGCGCAGCAGGACGGTCCACCCGATCAGCAGCACCACGCCGGCGAAAACCACGACCGCCGAAAACTCGGGCAGCGAGCCAGCCACCCAGTTATAGTAGGAATAACCGCTGGGATTGTAGGTCGCGAACACCAGTACCACGGCAAGCCCGAAGCGCAACAACAAGCCTGGCCAGGAAATCTTCTGCATCAGTCCATTCTCCCGGGTATCGATGGGTGACTATCTTAGGCGCTGGCTTCGGTGCGGGTAAACAGCGGCCGGCACCTTGATGCCGCGCCCGGCGGCGGCGCATGGACCCGTATGAGATAGTGCTGGTTGCCGCGGCGCTCGCGCTGGGCGGTCTGGTGCACGGCACCCTGGGAATTGGATTTCCGCTGGTTTCGACACCGCTCCTCGCGCTGGTGCTGGATGTGCGCAGCGCAGTGCTGGTCACGCTGCTGCCCACGATCGCCGTGAACGTGGCGAGCATCGCGTACGGTGGGGCATGGCGCGAACGCATCGCCGCCTACTGGCCGCTGGCCGCATGGGCGCTCGGCGCAGCCGTTTGCGGTGCTCTGCTCCTCACTCTGTTCGACCCGAGCCCGTTCAAGCTGGTGCTTGCCGCGGTGATCTTCGTCTATCTGAACGCCGAGCGCATCCGCTTCCTGCCGCTCGACTGGGTGAACTCCTACCCGCAGCTGGGCATGGCCGCGTTCGGTATTCTGGCCGGCCTGTCCGCCGGTTCCGTGAACGTGATGGTGCCGATTCTGGTGATTTACGCGCTGCAGCGGAAGCTCGCCAGGGAGCACATGGTGGCGGTGTTCAACCTGTGCTTCGCGAGCGGCAAGGTGTCCCAGATCGCGGTGTTCGGCGGCGCCGGGCTGCTGAGCGGCGAGCTGCTGCTGGCTACGGCGGCGGGCGCCCTGATCGCGCTGCTGGCGCTGTTCGCCGGATTCCGCCTCAGGGCGCGTATTTCCGCCGCCACCTACGAGACCATCCTGCGCCGGGTGCTGCTGGTGATGGCTCTGGTGCTGATCGGCGAGTTTTTCTGGGAAGACGGGTGATCAGCCTGAAACCTGGCGTCTGGATGTTGGCGTGATGCAGCATCGGCGATTATTATTCAGTCCCAGACTCACCGGCCCGGCGGTCGGGGCGCCGGCGAAGCTGGCCCTTGGCTTGTGGGCGATGCCGAGCCATTGCCGCGAGCGCAAACTGGATGACAGGGTCGAGCAACCGGACTACGTGCCTTATCTGTCTTTCAAGCTGTCGCTTTCGTACTGAGCCCGGGCCTGGGAACTTCCGCTACGGCGTCGGACTTGCGCCCCCGCGCAGGGTCCGGTGTCAAGCGCCGGTATGAACCGCTCCTCGTCAACCACAGTTCGATTGGCACGGATGGATATCGACGACCACGACTACGAGATCAGTGAGGCGGCTTATCAGTGGTCGGTCAGAACGTTCAGCATCGTGAAGCGCCTGCTGAGTGTGAACATCAAGCTGCATCACGACCGCAACCAGGTCGATACGGGCGACATTTTTCTGTTCAACCACTTCGCCCGCTTCGAGACGTTCATCCCGCAGTATCTGATTTACAAGGAGAACGGCGCGTATTGCCGTGCGGTTGCCGGCAGCGAGTTTTTTGCGCAGGACGATGCGATGGCGAACTATCTGCGCAGCGTCGGTGCGGTGCCCAACGACCACCCGCGCCTGCTGCCGTTTCTGGCCGCCGAGATCCTGCGCGGCCGCAAAGTCGTCGTGTTTCCGGAAGGGGGTATGGTCAAGGATCGCCGGGTGCAGGACCAGAGCGGGCGCTACAGCATTTACTCGCGCACTGCGCGAGAGCGGCGCAAGCAGCACCGGGGGGCGGCAGTGCTGGCGCTCGCACTCGAGGCGTTCAAGACGCTGCTGCATCACGCTGAACGAGTCGGCAATCAGGCCTGGATCGACGAGGTCGCCCGGCAGCTGAGATTCGACGACACGACGCGCCTGCTGGAAGTCAGCCGCAAGTCCGCCGTGATCGTGCCGGCGAACATCACCTTCTACCCGATCCGGGTCAGCGGCAACCTGTTGCTGAAAGGCATGGAGCTGTTCAACCGGGGGCTGAGCCGGCGCGCCTCCGAGGAACTGTTGATAGAAAGCAACATACTGCTCAGGGATACCGACATGGACATCCGCCTGGGCGATCCCATCGTGGTGGACAAGCACTGGCACTGGTGGGAGCAGAAGCTGCTGCAACGTGCGGCACGCCGTTTGCCGTCGATCGACGACCTGTTTGCGTTGCCCGAGCAGATCGGCGGCTGGGATACCCGGTTTCTGGCACGCCGGCTGCGCCGGCGCTCCGAGCACATTCGTGATCTGTATATGCACGAGATGTACGTCAACGTCACGGTCAACCTGAGCCACCTCGCATCGAAGGTGATTTTTCAGCTGCTCGAAACCCGGGTGCAGCAGTTTCCCAAGCCCACTTTCCATCGGATGCTGTATCTGTGTGTGAAGTATGTGCAGCGTGAAGCGTCCGTTCATCTGCACCGCAGCTTGCGCAACCCGGCCGCTTACGGCCGCCTGCTCGACGGGGAAACCAAAGGGCTCGACCAGTTTCTGCGCAACGCGCAGACCTCCGAGCTCGTCACGGTGGACGATGACCATTACCGCTTCAGCGACAAGTTGTGCGCAGAGCACACGATTGACGAAGTGCGCCTGGAGAACGTGGTCGAGGTATATGCGAACGAGGTCGCGCCGTTGGCGTCGGTGACCCGCTGCGCGCGCGCGGCGGTTCGCGACGCCGCCCGACTGCCGGCCAGGGCGATCGCGGATCTGCGGTACGACGATCAGCGCCGCGCCTACGCGTGGGACAAGCTTCAGTTCTCGAAGCCCCGTCACGCGGCGATCAACGCGGCGCAGACCGCAGTCGACGACGGCGACTGGTTCTTCTACAAGCCCAAGGCAAAGTCCAGCAGGATTGCCGTGGTGCTGGTGCACGGTTTCCTGGCATCGCCCCGCGAGGTCAGCGATTTCGGCAGGCGTCTGGCCGATGCCGGTTTCGCGGCCATCGGCGTGCGGTTGAAAGGGCACGGGACATCGCCGTGGGATCTGCGCGAACGCAGCTGGCAGGACTGGCTTGCCTCGGTCCGCCGCGGATTCGACATTGCCGCCGCCTACGGCGAGCGGGTCTGCATCGTAGGGTTTTCCACCGGCGGTGCCCTGGCGCTGCGCCTGGCGGCGGAACGGCCGGCGCAGCTCGCGGGCGTGTGCGCAATTTCGGTTCCCATAAAGTTCCAGGACAAGAACATGCTGTTCGTGCCGCTGGTACACGGCGCCAACAAGCTCGTCGGTTGGGTATCGTCGCTGGAGGGCGTCATGCCGTTTCGTGAAAACAAATCGGAGCATCCGCACATCAACTACCGGCACATGCCGATACGCAGTCTGTACGAACTGCGGCAGCTGGTTGCCGATCTGGAGAAACACCTGCACCGCGTGCAGTGCCCCGTGACCCTCGTGCAGGGTGACAACGATCCGGTCGTGATGCCGGTGAGCGCCCAGATCGTCTACGATGCGATCGCCTCCAAGGACAAGCGCCTGATAATGGTGCAGTCTGCCCGCCACGGGATACTCCACGAGGACATAGGCAATACTCAGCAACACGTCGCTGATTTCGTGCAGTGGCTGGGAGAAGGCGTCGGCGCCGAGCTGCAGCAGACGCCGATGATCACCAACTGATATCACCGCCGGAGAGAGCGACCATGTACGACGTCTATGGGATCGGCAACGCGTTAGTCGACATCGAATACGCGGTAACGGTGGAGGAACTGCGGGAACTCGAAATCGACAAGGGTGTTATGACGCTGGTTGATTCTGCGCGTCAGCAGGCCGTCATGCAGGCGTTGCAGGATAACCCGCAGCGCCGTTCCTGCGGCGGTTCGGCGGCGAACTCGATCATCGCCGTCACTCAGCTCGGGGGCAGCGCGTTCTACTCGTGCCGTGTCGCCGACGATGACGTCGGCACCTTCTACTTCGAGGACCTGCTGCGTCACGGCGTGGCGACCAACGTTGCGCGCGACAACCGCGACGCGGGTGTCACCGGCACGTGCCTGGTTTTCGTGACCCCGGATGCCGATCGCACGATGAATACCCACCTCGGCATTACCGCGGAGCTGGCCGCCAGGGACCTGGCGGCGGACGCACTGGGCGCTGCACGCTTCCTTTACATCGAGGGATACCTGGCGAGCTCGGAGACCGCCCGCGCTGCTGTGCGCCAGGCAAGAGAGCTTGCCGGTGAGGCTGACACCGAGGTCGCGATAACGCTGTCCGATCCGAACATGGTCGAGTATTTCCGCGACGGTCTGGATGAGATGCTCGACGGCGGCGTCGATCTGCTGTTCGCGAACGAGAGTGAGGCCTGCATGCTCGCCGGCGGTACGCCGCTCGACGATGCGTTGGCGTATCTGAAGCGCCTCGCAAAGCGGTTCGCCATCACGCGCGGCCCGCAGGGCGCCCTGGTGTTCGACGGCCGTGACACGGTCGAGATCCCGGGTGCGAAGGTAACCGCGGTGGATACCGTGGGGGCAGGCGATATGTTTGCCGGGGCGTTTCTCTACGGGCTCGCACACGGCATGGACTGCGTGGAGGCCGGTTCTCTTGCGGTGCGGGCCTCGGCCAGGCTGGTCACGCACTACGGACCGCGTCTTCCCACCGCTCAGGTGCAGCAGGTGCTGCGCGACCACGCGCGCGCCGCGAATCCCTGATCCCGGACACAGCGGGGGGCGAGCGCCGGGTCAGATCTGGTGGTGACGGACCTCCAGGCTTCGATCTTCGCGGCGCAGGATGTCGCCGGTATGCACGGCAAACGCTCCCGCGCGCTGATCCTTGAAGTACAGTTTCAGGCTCTCGGTCATCACGGGGAAAGCTATGTCCTCCCAGGGTATGTCCGCCTCGCGGTACAGCCCGGTTTCCAGCGTTTCCTCGCCGGGTGCGTGTTGGCCCTCTGCCAGCACGCCCCGGTAGAGCATGTACACCTGGCTGATGTGCGGCAGGCTGAACATGGCGTAAAGCCGCAGGTCGAGCGCGTTCGCACGCGCCTCCTCGAGCGTCTCACGTGCGGCGGCCTCGGTCGTGGTTTCGCCGATCTCCATGAAACCGGCCGGGACGGTCCACAGGCCGTAACGCGGCTCGATGCCGCGCCGGCACAGCAGTATCCGGCCCTCCCACTCGAGAATGCAGCCGGCCACGTTCTTGGGGTTCAGGTAGTGGATGAAATTGCAGCTGGCGCACACCAGGCGCGGGCGATTGTCGCCTTCGGGAATCCGCGTATCGATCCTGTCGGATCCGCACTGCAGACAGTAGCGCATGCTTGAATAATCCGGTTTCGTCTCCTGAACCACCAGTTTACCGCGAAATCTCAGTCGCGCGGCCGTCCGGGGTGCATCGGGCACCGGCGCATGCGCAAAAAAAGACCACCGTGGAGGTGGCCCAAAGAGGATGGCAGTGTAGGAAAATGAAAGCGTTAGATTTTCAGTTTTCGAAGGTTGCGTTTTAATTCCCTGACGAGACCCTCCATGATCACGCCCAGCCGTTCACGGCGATTGGTTGCGGTGGTGCGGAACAGGCTTGCCGACTGCTCCTGCTTCTTGGCGAAGTAGTCGAGAATGAACTGCTCCGATGCAAGGATGAAGTTGATCGCCTTCTTCGGATCGATCTGCGAGAAAGGATTCTGCGCGATCTGCAGCGCAGATTCCTCCTGCTGACGGCAGTAGAGCTCGAGCAGCGACAGCAGCAGCATGCGCGATGCGTGTACGCCCTGCTGCTGAACGTCCGCCAGGCTGGCATCGACGATGGCGTCCAGCCAGTCGACGAGATCCTGATCGTCAATCAGCACCTCGGTCATTCTCTTGCGTGCGATGAGCTGCTTGATCTGCTCCTGGGTTTCGGCGTAGTGGCCGCTGGAGTGGTACTTGCCGAGCGCGCGCGCGAGGAACTTGCTGCCTTCCTGCAGCTGCAGGTTCAGCTGGTCGATTTCTTCCTGCAGGATTTCCTGCTGCGCGGCTTCCTTCTTGAAGCGTTTGCGCAGGGCGGCCATTTCGCCGTGCGCCAGCTTCACTCGCAGCTCCTGATACCTGGCGAGCGCGAGCGAAGCCGGCGCGAGCTTGTCTTCCAGCCGGCGCAAAGCACGTGCCATGCGTTTTTCGCACACGGCCAGGCGCTTGTCGGCGCGCACCCGCATCAACACCTGTTCGGCGGTGAGAACCGGGCTCGCGTTGAGACGCGACAGGAGCAGTTTCAGACCGGCGGTTTTCTCGGTAATTTTTCCGTCCGTGTCGCCGGTCTTGGCGGTGATCATTTCGCTCAGCGACTGTACCTCGCGAGTGAACTCGATCACCAACGGTGGTAGTTCGTTGGATTCGGCCAGGTAGAAGGCGTCGGCTACGTCCTTGCCGTACGTCTCACGGTCGTTTACCTGCCGATGCATGCGTTCGCTGTCGCGCTTGATCAGCAGGTCTTCGAGAATGGCGTTCTTCTCGGGTGTGCCTATGGTGTAAATGATGTCCGGCACGCTCTCCGGAAGTTTCTCCACCGGCAGCTTCGCGAGCTGTTCCGTGCTCAATGTGCGCACCATTTTGCCGAGCACATCGAGCGAGATCATGGGTTTGGTTATGGGTTCTGATTGCATTTCGCCGTTCCGGTCACTACCTGTTGCGGTGGGTAAATGCAGTCGCTGTGCCGGGCACAGGGGAATTTGAGATGCGGATCACACATGCCGTCCGCGGCGAGCATGGAGGGTGCTGGAAACGTGCGGCGGCTCACGAAAACCCGCCGGCCGGTCACGTGCTTCCCAGGCCCGCGCGGGCCCGCCGGTTCAGCAAAAACTGTCGAGAAACGACAATGTCGTCGGACGGTCGTCGCCGCAGGCGCCGTCTGGACACGCGTGGCGGGGCGCAATGGGCTGGCGTCTCACAAATCCTTGCACAACCGCAGTGAGTCGTAGATGGCCGCGTGGATGTTGCGGCTCGAGACGGCGTCGCCCACGCGGAACAGCGCAAACCCCCCGGTTGCCGAGAGCTGCTCGCGGCCGGCCAGCAGCGCCGTGTAATCGGTAACGCCTTCATTCGCGGCGCGGTCGCGCAAGGACCAGTAAAGCTCATCGGCGGGCAGCGTGCCGTGCTCCACGACCACGTGGTCGACGACGCGGTGGATGCCGCGCTGCCCGAATTCGTTGCTGAATTCTGCGTGCAGGCGGTTGTTCTCGCGGATGACCGAGGTCAGGCGGTGATCGGGCGTCATCTTCACGCCCTTCGCGTAGAAGTGCTGCAGGAAAATCGGGTAGTTGAGCGCGCCCATCTCGATCGCCACGGCGCGGTCCGGGGTGACGATCTCGACGTCCACGCCCGGCCTGTCAGACAGGTAATCGGCGCACGAGGGTCCCTGGTGCTGACCGTTGTCGTCGTATACCAGCACGCTTCCGCTGATCTCGCCCCCGCTCAGCACGTCCCAGGTGCTGAGACACAGATCGCCGCCCGGGACCAGGTCACTGTCCGGGATTCCGCCGGTGGCCACGATCACGATGTCCGGCTCCTCGGCCATAACGTCATCCGCGTCCGCCAGCGTGTTCCAGCGCACGTCCACGCGCAGTCGGTCGAGCTGCGTGCGGAACCAGTCGACGATGCCGATCAGGTCGCGCCGCCAGTTGGCTCTGGCGGCGATTGTTACCTGCCCGCCGAGCTCGGCGGCGGCCTCGAACAACACCACGCGGTGTCCCCGTTCGCTCAGTACCCGGGCAGCCTCCAGGCCGGCGGGCCCGCCGCCGATCACGACCGCCTTGCGGGGCGCCGCGCCGGACCTGCTGATCCCCTGGGCGAAAGACGCGACGAACGAGCCGAACCAGAACATCCAGTTCCACAACTCGCGGTGCCAGCCCTCGGCCTTGATCCGGAACTCGAACGCGACCCCGCGCAGCATCAGCCCGACCAGCATCACGAATACCGGCAGGTAAAGCGCGGTCAGCACGATGCCGTGCGCGGCCGGGAAGGCGACCAGCAGGAGGCCCACGCCCAGCACGAGCCAGGTCTCGTTGGCATCCCAGAACGGCCCGATCGACGAGACCATGAAGTTCTGCTCGCGCGCCGTGGCGGCGGGCATGAGCATGCCGACGCCGAGGTCGTAGCCGTCGAGCACGACGTAGGCGAGAATCGCCAGGCCCATCAGCACGGTGAACACGAGCGGCAGATCGAGCGTCATGCCGTGCTCCGCGCGGCGCCCGGGGTTGTCGCGATCATCTCGTGCGCGCCGCCTTTGCCGGCGAGGTGGGTGAGCACGACCATGTAGGCGACGAGCATCAGCGTGTAGGTGGCGATGTATCCGGTCAGGCTTGCCCCGAGCTTGGCCCCGCTCACCGGGCCCACCGCGTCAGCCGTCAGGAGCAATCCCGTGACCAGCCATGGCTGGCGGCCGATTTCGGTGACGATCCAGCCGGCGAGCGTGGCGACCCAGCCCGAGAAGGTGAATCCGGCGAAGGTCCACAGCAGCCACCGGGGCGCGGCCTGGCCCCTGCGCAGGCGCCAGGTGCCGTACCAGGCGAGGAGCAGCATTGCCACGCCGGTGCCCACCATGATCCGGAACGCAAAGAATACCGGCGCGACCGGCGGCGTATGGGGCGCGAATGCATCTATGCCCTTCAGCTCCGCCTCGGCATCGTGCTTCAGCACAAGGCTTGCGCCCTTGGGAAT